>NZ_JBVIQR010000001.1:256888-486794 GCF_055576875.1 Streptomyces sp. NPDC033229
TCCCCCACCCCACCCCCCCCCCCCCCCCCCCACCCTCCCCCCCCCCCCCCCCCCCCCCCCCCCCCCCCCCCCCCCCCCCCCCCCCCCACGGCCGGCGGATCATTTGAGGAACGTCTGCCAGTTCGGCGCCTGTGCCGGGTCCAGGCCGCGCAGCTTCGCCAGCACCTTCGGGTCCTGCGCGTCCAGCCAGTCGGCGAGCTGCTTGAAGGACACGCAGCGCACCCCGTCGCGCTTGCAGACCGACTTCACGACGTCCTCGACGGCCTTCATGTATATGCCGCCGTTCCAGTCCTCGAAGTGGTTGCCGACGAACATCGGTGCCCGGCTGCCGTTGTAGACCCGCTCGAAGCCGTTCAGATATCCGTCGCGGGTCAGCTTCCGCCACTCGGCGTATTTCGTCGGGTCGCCCTTGGTCGTGCCGCCGGACTGGTTGTAGAGGAAATTGAAGTCCATGGACAGGACCTGCTTCTCGCTCTTCGGGTACGGCAGCAGTTGCAGCGGGAAATTCCAGATGCCGTTGATCTGGGACGGCCAGAGCTGGAAATCACCGGGCGAGCTGGCGTCGTAGCGCCAGCCGAAGGACTTCGCCGCCGTCAGCAGCGACTTCTGCCCCTCCAGGCAGGGGGCGCGGCCGCCCACCAGCTCCTTCTTGAAGTCGAAGGGCAGCGGCGGAAGGTCCGTGTAGCCCGTGTTCGTCTTCCAGTTCTGCACGAAGGAGTACGACTGCTCGATCTCGCTCTTCCACTCGGCCGGGCTCCATTCGCCGCCGCCCTTGGGGCCGCAGAAATGCCCGTTGAAGTGGGTGCCTATCTCATTGCCGTCCAGCCACGCACCACGCAGCTGCGAAATGGTGTCCTTGATGTGCTGGTCGGTGGCGTAGGAGATCGCCGCGTCGCCCGGCTTGTGCTGCGGCGGCTTGTACAGCGATGCCTTCGATTTCGGCAGCAGATACATCGAGCTGAGGAAGAACGTCATCTGCGCGTCGTTCTGCTTGGCGACCTCGCGGAAGTGTGCGAACAGGTCGTCGTCGCCGGACAGCGCGCCGTCCCAGGAGAAGACCACGAACTGCGGCGGCTTCTCGCCCGGCTTCAGCTTCTCGGCCTTCGGCTGCTTGGGCTGCGGGCCGGTGTAGGACGTCGAGCCGTCACCGAGCACCCTGACCTTGCCGTCCCACTTCTCTTCTTTGTCTTCCGGCTTCTTCTTCTGGGTGCCTCCGGCCCCGCTCCGCGCCGGGGCGTCCGCCTCCGAGGCGGCGGCGGTGTCCTTCCGGCCGTCCTTCTCGTCGGCGTTGTCGAACGCCAGCCCGGCGATGATCGCGAGCACGAGGGCCGAGGCGCCCAGGGTCTGCCCGGCGTACGAGGACCACTTTGGCCGCTTGGGCGCGTTCGTCCTGTTCATCCTCGTCAACTTCGTACTCCCTGGCGCCAGTACAGATGTTCCGGCCCAGTATCACCCGATGGTCGGACAACCCCGAAGTGTCGGATGGTCCGCGACCACCGTGCACGACCCGGGCGCGATCTCCGTGAAGCCCGCGTCCCGCACGACCGGCAGCCCGCTCGTCGTCAGCTCCGCCCAGCGAGCCGGGTCGGCGGTCCGCACCGACAGCGCGAAGCCGGCTTCCCGCCAGGCCGCGCGCGCCACGTCGTCCAGCCCCCACCAGGCGAGGTGCGCGCCGTGCCCCGCCTGCGCCATCGCCTTGCCCGCCGACATCTCCAGGCCCGGGTTCAGCCACAGCACCGGCCGGGCGGGGGCCGGTGCGGCCGGCGGCTCGGGGTCGGCCAGGTCCGTGCCCGACACCTGGAGCTTGACCAGCTCCTTGGGCCAGCCGTCCAGCGGTACGGGCGGGAAGACCCGCACCTCGGCCTCCGTGCCCGTCACGGTGATCCCCGGCAGCTGCGCCGCCCGCCGCCACTCCGCGCCGCGCGCCCGGCGCACGACCTTGCGGATCCGGGCGTCCTGCCAGTCCCGGACGGCCCGCGCCCACTCGCCCTCTTCGTCGCCCTCGCCCTGGGACCGCTCGTCGGACAACATGGCGAGCACCGCGCGCGCCGCCGTCTCCAGGGCGTCCGTACGGGCCGGCGGCTCGGCCTTCTCGATCCGCACCACGAGCGGCAGGACGAACTGCGGGGACTCGTCGCGCGGGTCGGCGCCCCCGGCCCGGGGAGCGGCCTGGGGGGCGGTCTCGCGAACGGTCTCGGAAACGGTCTCGGAAGCGGTGTCAGAGCTGGTCACGCCCCCAGTCTGCCAGCCGCTCCGAACGCCCGTAGCCGCCCGTTACTGTGTGGTCCATGAGACTGACGGGGGTCGGGCGTCGCTACGGCATCGGCGGCCCGTGGGTGCTGCGGGGGGTCGACCTCGAGCTCCGGCCGGGGTCGCTGGTGCGCGTCGAGGGCACCAACGGCAGCGGCAAGTCCACGCTGCTGCGGCTGCTCGCCGGCATCGACGCCCCCACCACCGGCCGGATCACCGGGCGGCCGCGCACCGCGTTCGTTCCCGAGCGCTTTCCCGCCGCGCTGCCCTTCACCGCCCTCGGCTATCTGACGATGCTCGGCCGGATCCACGGCTTGAGCCGTTCCGCCGCCGCGAGCGCCGCCGCCGCGTGGCTGGAGCGCTTCGACGCCGCCGAGCACGCCCGTACCCGCCTGTCGGAGCTCTCCAAGGGCAGCAGCCAGAAGGTCGCCGTCGCCCAGGGCCTGCTCGCCGACCCCCGTCTGCTCGTCCTCGACGAGGCCTGGACCGGTCTCGACCAGGCCTCCCGGGCCGCCCTCGACCGTGCCGTGACGGACCGCGTGGCGGCCGGCGGCACGGTCGTCTACGTCGACCACGACCCGGGCCGCCTGGCGGGCGTGCCCGACGCGGTCTTCCGCGTGGAGGCGGGAGGGGTGGCCGCGGTGGCTCCGGCGGGCACGGCGGGCGCTGTGGACGTACAGGAGCGGCCCGCGGCCCGCCCCGCCGGTCCGCGGGTGAGCGTCGAGGCCGAAGGGCCGCCCGGTGCCCGGCTGCCCGACGGTCTGCCCGGCGACCCCGTGCACAAGATCCTCGGCCCCGCGGCACCCGGCGCCCCCGCCGTCCACCGCCTGACCGTCGCCGCCGCGCACTCGGACGCCCTGCTCCGGGCCCTCCTGGCGGCCCGCCCCGCGTGGCACATCCGCGCCGTGACGACCACGCGGCCCGCCCCCGCCGAAGGAGAGCCCGGCCGATGACCGCACTGCTCCGCTACCAGGCCGTTCTGCTGGCCCGCTCGCACCGGTGGCTGCCCCCGCTGCTGCTCTACCTGGCCCTCATGGCCATCGGAATACAGACCGGCCGGCCGGTCCTGGACTCGCTCGGCTTCGCGGCGGCCGTGCTGCTGCCGGTGACCGCCTGGCTGGTTCGGGTGTGCGTGACCAACGAGCCGGGCGCCGCCCGGGACTGCGCCGCCGCCGCGGCCGGCCCGGCCCGCGTCCATCTCGCGGCGCTGCTCACCGCCCTGCTCACCGCGACGGGCCTCGCCGTGGTGGGCACCGCCGTCGTCACGGCGGTCAGCGACCCGCGCGGCAACCGCCACGAGGAACTGCCGATCTGGTCCGCGGCCGGAGCGGGGCTGGCGACCGCCGTGACGTGTGTACTGCTCGGGGCGGCCGTCGGGGCGGTCTGCAACCGGCCGGTGCTGCGCAGCACCGCGTGGGCGGTGCCGACGACCGTGCTCGGCGCGTTCGTGGTGCTGTTCACCGGGGGATCGCCCGCGAGGGCCGCCGTGAACGGGCTGGTCAGCGGCTCCCGGACGGCGACCGTCACGGTGCCGCTGGTACCGCTCGCCGTGGCCGCCGCGCTCGCGGCGGCGGCCATGGCGGCGGCCTGCGCGCTCAGTGCGCGGCAGCCGGGCGGCGGGCCGTGAGGGGCTCACGCGGACGGGTGACGGACCGGTGGTCGGGAGAGAAGGAGCGACATGAACGACCGTGAACCGACCGGCCTCGCGGACTGCGTGCAGTGCGGCGAGCCCACCGAACACCCATCGGACCGGCCCGGCAGCACGTTGTGCCCGGTCTGCGAGTGGCAGGAGGCCCAGCGGACGGCCTGTTCCGGCTGACCGCCCCGCCGGGGGCGGTCAGCGGCCGGCGATCAGCTCGGAGACCCGTACGAACTCGTACCCCCGGGCCCGCAGCTCCGGCACGATCCGCCGGATCGCCTCCTCCGTGACCGGTGCCGCGCTGCGCGTGCAGTGCATCACGACCACCGAGCCGGGCTTCACCTGCGACAGCACCGTCTCGGCCACCGGGCCGGCCTGCTTGGCGAAGGCGTCGCCGCTGACCACGTCCCACTGAACGGCCGTCGCCTTCGTCGGGCCGATGGCGCGCAGCACGGCGTCGTTGTGACAGCCGCCGGGGAAGCGGAAGTACGGGACCGTGTTCTTGATCCCGGCGCGGCGGAAGGCGTCGAAGGCACGCTCCACATCGGCGCGGGCGCCCTTGAGCGGGACGGTCGGCAGCTTGTAGCAGGGGCTGGAGAACGCGTGGTGCGCGTACGAGTGGTTGGCGACCTCGAAGAGCGGGTCACCGCCGATGGACCGCGCCTGGGCCGGGTACTGCTCCGCCCATTTGCCGGTCATGAAGACCGTGGCGGGGACCTTGAGCCGCCGCAGGGTCGCGATGAGCCGGGGGTTGTCGAACCGCTCGCCTCGCGCCGCCCGTTTGTCCTGGTCCGCCGTCATGTCGGCGTCGAAGGTGAGGGCGACCCGCTTGCCGCCGTCGCGCCTGCCGTGCGAGAAGACGGGGGCGGCCCCGCCGGGCCCGGGCGGGAGGGTCGGTGCGGCCGACCTGGCGTCGGGCGTCGCGGGGGCGGTGGGCGCCGTGGGCTTCACCGCGGGGGCCGACGCGGCGGACGGCTTGCCGGGCCCGGCGGCGCCGGAGCCGTCCGCGCCGCAGGCCGCCAGCGCGCCGCACAGCAGCGCGGCGGCGGCCGGGGCGAGGACCCGCCGGGCGCGCAGGAAATGGATCATGGGGGACACCGGGGAACCGTACCGGACAGATCATCCGAAGACGTGTGCCCCCGGTGCCGCCCCAGGACCGACCGCTACTCCTTGACCAACGACTTCGCGTCGCGGGCGAGGGCCGTGAGCCGGGAGATCGCCCGGAAGTACTTCTTCTTGTACCCGCCGTTCAGCATCTCCTCGCTGAACAGCTCGTCGAACGGCCGACCCGACGCCAGCACCGGGATCTCGCGGTCGTAGAGCCGGTCGGCGAGCACCACGAGCCGCAGCGCGGTCGACTGGTCGGGGACCGGCTCCACGCCGGTCAGGCACACGGCCCGCAGCGAGTCGCACATGGCGCCGTAGCGGCTCGGGTGCACCTTGGACAGGTGGTCGAGCAGGGCGGGGAAGGCGTCGAGCGAGGCGCCCCCCGTCGCGTGCGCCACCCGCTCGACGGTGTCGTCGTCGAACGGGGCCGGGGCCTCGGGCAGGCCGCGGTGGCGGTAGTCCTCGCCGTCGATGCGCAGGGGGCGGAAGTGCGCGGACAGGCCCTGGATCTCGCGCAGGAAGTCGGCGGACGCGAAGCGGCCCTCGCCGAGCTTGCCCGGCAGCGTGTTGGACGTCGCGGCGAGCGCCACGCCCGCGTCGACCAGCTTGCCCAGCAGGGTCGAGACGAGCACGGTGTCGCCCGGGTCGTCCAGCTCGAATTCGTCGATGCACAGCAGCCGGTGGCCGCTCAGCGTCCGCACGGTCTGCTGGAAGCCCAGCGCGCCGACGAGGTTGGTCAGCTCCACGAAGGTGCCGAAGGCTTTGTGCTCCGGGGCGGCGGGGGTGGCGTGCCAGAGGGAGGCCAGCAGGTGGGTCTTGCCGACGCCGTAGCCGCCGTCGAGGTAGACGCCGCGCGGGCCGGCGGGCACGGCGGGCTTCGCCTCGCGCCGGAACCAGCGCTTGCGCCCCGCGCCGCTCGCGCTCGCGCCGCCCCCGAGCCCGGCCGCGAAGCCGGCGAGCACCCGCACGGCCTCGGCCTGGCTGGGCTGGTTCGCGTCGGGGATGTAGTTGTCGAACCGCACTGAGTCGAAGCGCGGCGGCGGCACCATCTCGGCGACCAGACGGTCGGCGGGCACCTGCGGCGCGCGTGAGGTCAGCGCGAGCGGCCCGTCGAAGGCGGGGTCGGCGGGGCCGGGGGAGGCGGGGGAAGCGGTGGAGGACGACACAACCGTCCAGGGTAGTCGGTGTGTGCGACACCCTCCGTCGAGGCGGCGGTGCGAGCCGTCCGGGGCATGCCACACTGCCGCCATGCGACGCCTGTTCCCCTCCCCACTGGCCCCGTCCGACCTCGAAGACCGCGAATGGGGGCTGGACGAACTGGCGGACGCCTATGCCTACCCCGAGACGGCGGGTGGCGACGGGCGTCCCTGGCTGCGGGCCAACATGGTCTCCTCGCTCGACGGTGCCGCCCACCACGAGGGGCGCTCGCAGCCGCTGTCCTCCGAGGCCGACATGCGGATCTTCGGCACCCTGCGCGGCCTCGCCGACGCGATCGTGGTCGGGGCCGAGACCGTGCGGCAGGAGGGCTACCGCCCCGCGCGCGCCCGGGAGGCGTTCGCGGCGCGGCGGGCGGCGCTCGGCCAGCCGGTGGCGCCGGTGATCGCGGTCGTCAGCGCCGGGCTCGACCTGGACTTCTCGCTCCCCCTGTTCACCTCGCCCCTGGTGCCGACGATCGTGCTGACCGGTGAGGACGCCCCGGCGGAGCGGATCGCCGCGGCCCGCGAGGCGGGCGCGGAGGTCGTCACGGCGGGCCAGGGGCGCCGGGTGGACGCCGCGCGGGTGCCGGCGGTGCTGGCCGGGCGTGGGCTGACCCGGCTGCTCACGGAGGGCGGGCCACGGCTGCTGGGCCAGTTCGCAAAGGCGCGGGTGCTGGACGAGATGTGTCTGTCGCTGGCTCCGCTGGTGGCCGCCGGTACCGCGCCGCGCATCATGAACGGGCCGCCGCTCGCCGTGCCGGAACGATTCGCTCTCGCTTCCGTCATCGAGGAGGGCGGTTTTCTCTTCACCAGCTACCGAAGAGTCTGACAATCGGCGGAATTTGCTGCTCCGGTTAGCTTCGGGTGGGCAGAATTGAGTCAGACGCGTCCTCGAAGGGCACGAGATCACAACAGGCGGGCCCATGGAGGGCACGCGCAGGATGGTTTCTGTTGGGCCCGGTGGCCCACGTAGCAGAAGGGCTCCCACCGTGTTCACGAGCGTATTGATGATCGAGCAACCGCTGTCCGTCACCGATGTCGACTTCGTCACCACCCTGCACGACGACGCGATGTCCTTCGTGGTCCTGATGCAGCCCAGAGGCGCCGAGGACCGGCTGCTGCGGGCCATCGACGACGTGGCGCTCGGCGAGCTGGAACAGGCCGTCCACGAGGCCGACGAGCCCGAGGGCGAGCAGGCCGTGCGGCCCGCCGCCCTCGCCCTCGAACACTCGCTCCGGCTGCTCCGCGACGCGGGCAGCGAGGCCGTGGGCCAGATCGTCGACGGCCACCCGCTGGACCTGCTGCGGTCCGTCGTCGAGCAGACGCACGCCGACGAGGTGATCGTGCTGACCGCCCCGCACCTGGTCGAGGAGTTCTTCCACCGGGACTGGGCCTCGCGCGCCCGCCACAAGGTGGGTGTCCCCGTCCTCAAGCTCTACGCCCACAACGACGAGGAAGAGGCGGAGACCAAGGACGAGAGCCGGGACGAGGGCATGGGCTGACGGCCGGGCCCGGCGCCGCGCGTCACCCCCGCGGGTGAGCGTAGGAGCGGCGCCGTCCGGCTGCTCCCCGTCGACGGCCCCCCGCCCTGGAGCCACCCCGCCTCGGCCGGAGGCCTGATCCGCCCGGTATGACCGGCGGGGGTGGCCGTGGGCGGGCTGTCGGTACCGGGTGCAAGAATCGGTGCGCAAACGCAGGTACCTATTTCCGATCCCAGGGAGCACCGCACATGGCACCGGCCGTCCCCACGACGATGGACCGACCGCACTTCATCGGCATCGGCGGCGCCGGCATGTCGGGCATCGCGAAGATCCTCGCGCAGCGCGGCGCGCGCGTCGCGGGCAGCGACGCGAAGGACTCCGCCACCGCCGAGGCCCTCCGCGCTCTGGGGGCGACCGTGCACATCGGGCACGCCGCCGGGCACCTGGCCGAGGACGCCACCTGCGTCGTGGTCTCCAGTGCCATCCGCGCCGACAACCCCGAGCTGGCGGCCGCCGCCGAGCGCGGCATCCCCGTCGTGCACCGCTCGGACGCCCTCGCCGGGCTCATGGAGGGCCTGCGCCCGATCGCCGTCGCCGGTACGCACGGCAAGACGACCACGACCTCGATGCTCGCCATCTCCCTCGACGCCCTCGGCCTCGACCCCTCGTACGCCATCGGCGGCGACCTCGACGCCCCGGGATCCAACGCCCGGCACGGCGCCGGCGAGATCTTCGTCGCCGAGGCGGACGAGAGCGACCGCAGCTTCCACAAGTACGCGCCCGAGGTCGCCATCATCCTCAACGTGGAGCTGGACCACCACGCGAACTACGCGTCGATGGACGAGATCTACGAGTCGTTCGAGACCTTCGTCGGCCGGCTCCGCCCCGGCGGCACCCTCGTCATCGCCGCCGACCAGGCGGGCGCCCGCGAGCTCACCGAGCGGCTCGCCCGGAACTCGGCCCGCGAGGACATCCAGGTCGTCACCTACGGCGAGGCCGAGGACGCGGACGTGCGGGTCCTCAAGGTCAACCCGCGCGGTCTGACCAGCGAGGTCACCGTCGTCATGGGCGGCAAGGTGCTCACCTTCGCCGTCTCCGTCCCCGGCCGCCACTACGCGCACAACGCCGTCGCGGCCCTCGCCGCGGGCGTCGCGCTCGGCCTGCCGCTGCACAACCTCGCCTCCGCGCTCGGCAAGTACACCGGCGTCAAGCGCCGCCTCCAGCTCAAGGGCGAGGCCAAGGGCGTGCAGGTCATCGACTCCTACGCCCACCACCCGACCGAGATGACGGCGGACCTGGAGGCCATCCGCGGCGCCGCCGCCGACGCGCGCCTGCTCGTGGTCTTCCAGCCGCACCTCTTCAGCCGCACCCAGGAGCTGGGCACCGAGATGGGCCAGGCACTGGCCCTC
Organism: Streptomyces sp. NPDC033229; assembly: GCF_055576875.1. Taxonomy (NCBI): domain Bacteria; kingdom Bacillati; phylum Actinomycetota; class Actinomycetes; order Kitasatosporales; family Streptomycetaceae; genus Streptomyces; species Streptomyces sp. NPDC033229. The sequence goes on from NZ_JBVIQR010000001.1 coordinate 265,971, forward strand.
GCGGACGCCTCCGTGGTCCTCGACATCTACCCGGCGCGCGAGGAGCCGATCCCCGGCGTCACCAGCACCGTGATCATCGACGCCGCACGGGCCGCGGGCGCGGACGTGCGCGCCGAGCACGACATGGCGGCCGTCGCCGACGTGATCGCGGGAATGGCCAAGCCCGGTGATCTCGTTCTGACCATGGGCGCCGGTGATGTGACGGACCTCGGTCCGAAGATCCTGGCCCGCCTGGAGAGCTGACCCCAGGCACGAGCACGACGCGAAAGACCCGTCCTCACCGAAAGGCGCGCGAGATGTCGTACGAGGTCGAGAAGCCGGACGAGCAGTGGCGCGCGGAGCTGACCCCCGCGGAGTACCAGGTGCTCCGCCAGGCCGGCACCGAGCCCGCCTTCCGCGGTGAGTACACCGACACGAAGACGGCGGGGGTCTACTCCTGCCGGGCCTGTGGCGCGGAGCTCTTCCGCTCCACGGAGAAGTTCGAGAGCCACTGCGGCTGGCCGAGCTTCTACGACCCGAAGGACTCCTCCGCCGTCGAGCTCATCGAGGACCGCTCGCACGGCATGACCCGCACCGAGGTGCGCTGCGCGCGCTGCGGCTCGCACCTCGGCCACGTCTTCGAGGGCGAGGGCTACCCCACCCCGACCGACCAGCGGTACTGCATCAATTCGATCTCCCTGCGGCTGGAGCCGGCCGAGGACTGAGGCACTCGGTCAGGTCCTGCCCAGGACGCCCAGACCCCTCTGGAGATCCTCGTAGTTCATCACCGGCTGGATGTGGACCTCCGCCTCCAGCTCCGTGAAGAAGGCTTCGAGGATCGGGGGCATCTGCGAGGAGTCCTGCATGTCGAAGACCATCATGCAGGTGCGCCCGCCGTCCATCGGGGCGAAGTAGGCGGCCTCGGGGTTGATCTGCGCCATCACTTCCTGCAGCAGCTTCGGCAGCTTTCCGTTCTTGATCGCCTCATTGCCCGCGCGGGTGTCCAGCCGGGCCTCCAGTAGCGTGCGCATGGACCTCACTCCTTCGGCGGCGCGCCGCGTGTGGCGTTTCGGCAGCGCTCGCTGAGGCGCGGTCGCGCCACTTCAAGCGTCTGCCCGCTCGCCGGGCTCCGCAACAGCGCGCCCCGGGCGCAGCACGACGGCCGCCTGGGGCGGCAGCCGCAGCACCCCGTCCGCGTCCGGCGGCGCGACGGGACGCCAGGCCAGGACGGTCTCCGCACCCGCCGCGTCGGGGCCCAGGTCCAGCGCCACGGGCCGGTCGGAGAGATTGACCGCGACGTGCAGGGGGCCGCGCCGGAAGTGGACCGTGCGGTCCCCGGTGAAGAGCGTGCCGTACTCCCACCGGGGATCACCGAGGGCCGGCTCGGTCCGGCGCAGGGCGATCAGCCGCCGGTACCAGTCGAGCAGCGCCGTGTGCGGCGCGCGGTCCGGCTCGCTCCAGTCGAGGCAGGAGCGGTCCCGGGTGGCGGGGTCCTGCGGGTCGGGGATGTCCTTCGCCGCCCAGCCGTGCGCGGCGAACTCGCGCCGCCTTCCTGTGCGTACGGCCTCGGCCAGCGCCGGGTCCGTGTGGTCGGTGAAGAACTGCCAGGGCGTGCGGGCCCCCCACTCCTCGCCCATGAACAGCATCGGGGTGAAGGGCGCGCACAGCACGAGCGCGGCCGCGCAGGCCAGCAGCCCGGGGGACAGCCGGGCCGAAAGCCGGTTACCCAGGGCACGGTTGCCCACCTGGTCGTGCGTCTGGGCGTAGCCGAGGAGCCGGTACGCGGGTGTGGTGCGCGGATCAAGGGGGCGGCCGTGGGGGCGGGAGCGGAAGGCGGAGTACGTGCCGTCGTGGAAGAAGCCGCCGCGCAGCGTCTTGGCGAGGGCGTGCGCCGGGTCGGCGGCGAAGTCCGCGTAGTACCCCTGCGACTCGCCCGTCAGGGCCGTGTGCAGCGCATGGTGGAAGTCGTCGTTCCACTGGGCGTGAATGCCCATGCCGCCCGCCTCGCGTGCGGTGGTCGTGGCCGGGTCGTTGAGGTCGGACTCGGCGATGAGGAAGAGCGGCCGCCCCAACCGCCCGGCCAGCGCGTCGACCGCGGCCGACACCTCGGCGAGGAAGTGCTTCGGCCCGGTGTCGATCAGCGCGTGCACCGCGTCCAGCCGTAGCCCGTCGAGCCCGTAGTCGCGCAGCCAGGCCAAGGCGCTGCCGATCAGGAACGCCCGGACCTCCGCGGAGCCGGGGGCGTCGAGGTTGACGGCCGCACCCCACGGCGTGTGGTGGGTGTCGGTGAAGTACGGGCCGAAGGCGGGCAGGTGGTTGCCGGACGGACCCAGGTGGTTGTGCACGACGTCGAGCACCACACCGAGGCCCAGCGCGTGCGCCGCGTCCACGAAGCGCCCCAGGCCCGCCGGGCCGCCGTAGGGCTCGTGGACGGCCCAGAGGGAGACCCCCTCGTACCCCCAGCCGTGTGTGCCCGGGAACGGGCACACGGGCATGAGTTCCACATGGGTGATGCCCAAGTCGGCCAGGTGCGGCAGCCGTTCGGCGGCCGCGTCGAAGGTGCCCTCGGGGGTGAAGGTGCCGATGTGCAGCTCGTAGAGGACCGCGCCGGGCAGCGCGCGGCCCGGCCACGGCTGCCGCCGGTCGAAGGCGGCCGGGTCGACGACCGCGCTGAGCCCGTCGGGGCCGTCCGGCTGGCGGCGGGAGCGCGGGTCGGGCAGCACGGGCCCGCCGTCCAGGGCGAAGCCATAGCGGTCCCCCGGGGTCGCGGGGACCGCGCACCGCCACCAGCCCGCGCGGGCCGGATGGCGCTCCATGGGGTGCTCGCGGTCCGCCGCGCGCAGCACCACCCGTCCGGCGTTCGGCGCCCACACCTCGAACAGCACAGCCGGCTCCTCTCGACGACGGTGTTGTTCATGGTGCCCGGCCCGGGCCGTCCGAATGCGGGACGACTGCCTGCCGGGTGGCGGTCAGTCAGCTGAAATAAGGTCAGCCGGACTGCGGCGGAACGAGGTCGACGCGTTCCTGGGTGACCGGATAGCCCGCCTTCGCGAAGTTGGCGGCCATCGGGTGGTTGCCCTGGTCGGTCGCCGCCGCGATCCACGTCGCCCCCTCGGCGACCAGGTCGTGGGTGCACTCCACGAGCAGGTCGTACGCGTAGCCGTGGCCGCGCTGCTCGGGCACGACCCCGATGTACCCCACGCACGGGCCGGCCGGGTTGTGCGCGGGCACCTGGATGCCGACCGGCTCGCCGTCGGGGGAGTAGGCGAGCTTCCACCACGCGCGCGGCGAGGGCAGCCAGTCGAGAAAGCCCATGAACTCGTCGACGGCCGCGTCCGGCCCAAGCTCGGCGATGTTCCGCCGGTCATGGGCGTCGAGGGTGCCCTGATGAGTACGGCGCACCACATCCCGTATCACCGCGTCGTCGGGATCCGCCCGGAACGTGAGCCGCCCGGGCCGCTCCGGCAACCCGCAGGCGGTCGTCCACTCGTAGCGGAAGCGGTCGACCAGGTGGCGCAGACCGGCCGCCTCGGCCGCGGCGATCCGGGCCTCGCCGGCCGCCCGGGTCTCCGGCCGGTCCCGCCACCCGGGCGGGGCCAGCAGGGCGTACTCGGTGCGCAGCGGGGCCGTGCGCAGCAGCCGGACCGCGGCCTCGTCCTCGCCCTCGGCGAAGTCGAACCAGTCGAGGGCCTTCGGCGTCTCGTCGCCGGGCCCGCCCCACCAGGCGGCGCGGGCCACGACCTTGCCGTCGCGCAGCGCGACCCAGGTCCAGTCGGGGCGGTACTCGCCACCCTCGTGGACGGGCGCATAACGGTGGCCGAAGGCGCCCCGGCCGACGAGGCCGGGGTCGGGCAGGGACGTGAAGAGAGCCGTGTCGTTCTCGGTGAGCGCACGGATGACCAGCTCGGTCATGGAGGTCCTTCTTCCGGTGGACGGCTCCGGAACGCTAGGAGACGCCCCCCTCGGCGTCCAACGCTTTTCCCGCGCACCGTACTTACCGCTGGTGCAGACCCCGGCCGGCCAAGGACAGGAACACCTCACCGACCGCCTCCGAGAGCGTCGGATGCGGGTGGACGTGCTGGGCCACATCGGCGGCCTCGGCATCCCAGCCGACGATCAGCTGGCTCTCCGCGATCATCTCCGAGACGTGCGGACCGACCAGGTGGACGCCCAGCACCCGGCCCCCGCCCCCGGCCTTCGCCCCTGCCTCCGTGACCACCTTCACCACCCCGCCCTGCCCGTGCACCATGCCCTTGGCCACCGCCGTCAGGGGCATCGAGTTGGCCTCCACCTCGTGGCCCCGCTCCCGCGCCCCGGCCTCGGACAGGCCCACGGACGCCGTCTGCGGGCTGGAGTAGGTGACCCGCGGCACGGCGGCGTAGTCGACCGGCCGCGGCGCCCCGCCCGCGAGGGTCTCCGCGACCACCAGCCCCTCGGCGAAGGACGCGTGCGCCAGCCCCAATGACGGCGGCGGCAGCAGATCACCGACCACATGGATGCCCGGCACGGACGTCTCCAGGCGCGCCCAGTCGGCGGGCGCGACGAACCCCCGCGCGTCCGTGGTCAGTCCGGCGGCCGCCAGCCCCAGCCCGTCGGTGACCGGCACCCGGCCCACGGCCACCAGCAGCCGTTCGGCCTCCACGACACGCGACTCCCCGCGCGCGGTGCGCACGGTGGCCCGCACCCCGCCCTCGTACGGCCGCGCGTCCTCCAGCCGCGCTCCCACCCGGACGTCGATGCCGCGCTTCTTCAGGCCCCGGGTGAGATGCCGGCTCACGTCGGCGTCCTCCAGGGGCAGCAGTCGGTCGGCCGCCTCCACCAGCGTCACCTCGGCACCCATCGACCGGTGCAGGGAGGCGTACTCGACGCCGATCGCGCCGCCGCCCAGCACCAGCACCGAGGTGGGCAGACCCGGTGCGAACAGCGCGTCGTCACTGGTGACGACCCGATCGCCGTCCGGCTCCAGCCCCGGCAGCGTGCGTGGCCGCGAACCCGTGGCGAGCACGATGCCGCGCCGCACGGTCCACTCGGACCCCGCCTCGGCACCGGAGTCGACGCGGACGCCGCGCGGGCCCGTCAGCGAGGCGGACCCGCGCACCACGCGCACCCGTGCGTGGGACAGGTGTCCCTCCACGCCCTTGTGGTTGCGGGAGACGATGTCGTCCCGGGTGGCGGTCAGCGCGGACCAGTCGACGGAGTCGAGCGTCGCCTTCACCCCCCACCGCTCCCGAGCCTCGGCGATCCCGTCCACCAGCTCCGCGGCGTGCAGCATCGCCTTGCTCGGGACGCAGCCGCGGTGCAGACAGGTGCCGCCCACCAGATCGCGTTCCGCGAGGACGACATCGAGCCCGAGGGCGGCGGCGCGCAGCGCGGTGCTGTAACCGCCGGTGCCGCCACCGATGACGAAGACATCTGTTTCCTGCATGACTCCACCTTCCGGCGCGGGGGATCATGAGTCCAACGCAATGTTTCGATCGAATCGATGACATTCGTTCATACCGGGCCGCCAAAGGAGTCCTGTTGAGTCTGCGGCAGATGGAGTACTTGGTCACGGTGGTGGGGGAGGAGTCCTTCACCCGGGCCGCCGAGGCGCTCAATGTCACCCAGTCCGCGCTCTCCCACCAGATCAAGGCACTGGAGCGGGAGGTCGGCGGCCCGCTGCTGGAGCGGCGCCCGCGCGGCATCGGGCTCACGCCCATGGGCCGCGCCTTCCTGCCGCACGCCGAACTGGCGGTGCGCAGCGCCGAACAGGCGCGCCGCGCGGCGAAGGCCGCGGCCGGGGCGGCGGGCGGCGAGCTGCACATCGCGACGCTGCACGCGCTCGCCGTCGGCGTGCTGCCGTCCGTCTTCGCCGACTGGCGGCGCGCGTACCCCCAGGTCCTGCTGAACCTCCATGAGTACGCCACCACGGAGGAACTGCGCGATCACATGGAGCGCGGCGTGGCCGACATCGCCATCGGCCCCCGGCCGGACGACTGGCACGGCCCCGTGGTCCCGCTCGGCCACGAGGAGATCATGCTGGTCACCTCCGCCGACGACCCGCTCGCAAGCCGCGCGGCACCCGTGCGGCTGACGGAACTGGCGGACCGCGTATGGGTCCGCTGCGCCCTCGAACCGGTGGTGCAGGGACAGCGCTGGCTGGACTGGGTCTGTGAGCGGAGCGGCTTCGCACCCCGTACGGGCGTGTGGACCGAGCACTCCTCCACGGCCGTCCGCATGGCGGTGGCCGGAGTGGGCCTCGTGGCCGCGCCCCCGCACCTCGCCCGGGACGTCACCGGCGCGGCGGTCGTCCGCGTCGACCCGCCCTGGCGCCGCGAACAGACCGCCTACTCCCGGGTGGAGCTCACGGGGATCGCCGCCACCTTCGTGCGCCTCAGCCAGGAGCTGGCCTTCCCGGACACCGCTCAGTCCCGCACCAGCAACGCCACCGGGTAGCGGTCCAGCAGCTCCGCCAGCGCCGCCCCGCCCTCGTACCCGCGACCGGTCAGCAGCTCGCGCCACCGGCCGCCGCCGGGCAGCCCCAGCGTCGTGTCCCGCCAGCCGCCGGCGTCCGCGAGCCGGCGGGACAGCCGGGTCACGGCGGTGACGACCTCACCCGAACGGGTGAATGCCACGCAGTGCCCGGCGGCCGGGCCGAGCGCGGTCAGCGGCTCGTACGAGGCCTCGGCGGCGAACCAGGCGGGGCGGTCGCGCCGCAGCAGCAGCGCGGTCCGGGTGAGCCACAGCTTCTCCGCCGAGAGCCCGCCGTCCACCGGGACCCGATCGGCGAGCGGCCCGTCGGGGAACGGCGGCACCCGGCGGTTGTCCGGGTCGACGAGCGCGGTGCGGTCGCCCTCGGTGCCCATGTAGAGATCCGGCACGCCCGGCATGGTGAGGTGCAGCAACGCGGCACCGAGGACGTTGGCCCGCACCGCCGGGCCCATCTCGCGGACCAGGGGCGCGAGCACCTCGCCGGGCGGCCCGCAGGGGCCGGTCGTGACGAACGCCTCCACCGCCCGTTCGTAGGCCGCGTCCGGCTCGGTCCACGTCGTGCGCAGCGCGGCCTCGCGCACGCTCTTGAGGACCGCGGGGACCAAGCGCTCTGCCTCGACGGCGCCCGAGCCGTCCGCTTCACTGAGCCCCAGCGCGCTCTGCCAGGCCACCCACGCCACATGCGGGTCGGGCGCCGCCGCACGAGCCGTCAGCCGGTCCATCAGATCGGCCCACCGCCGCGGGTACTGCGTCAGCGCCGCGATCCTCGCCCGCGCGTCCGCGCTGCGCTTCGTGTCGTGCGTGGACAGCACCGTCCCGGTGGCGGGCCAGTCGCGGCGCAGCCGGGCGCAGTAGGCGTGGAACTCGCCGGGCGAGACGGCGGGCCGCTGCGGGGAGCCGCCCACCTCGTTGGCGGACAGCAGGGGCACGTAGCGGTAGAAGGCCGTGTCCTCCACCGACTTGGCACGCAGCGCGGACGCGGTCTGCGCGAACCGGGCGCAGAAGTCCCGGTGGTCCGGCCCGTCCCCGAGCCGGCCGAGCGCCGCGTCCCGCACCAGCTCCACCGCCGCGGCCTCCTCGGGCACGGAGAAGGCCGTACGGGCGCCCTGGGCCGCCTCGTCCAGCAGCGCGGCGTCCACCGGGGCCACCGGCTCCCCGGGCACCGCGTACGGGCGGTAGACGGGCAGCCGGACGAGGATCTCGCGCAGGGCGGTGCGCAGGGCCCACGGGGCGTGGTCGCGCAGCAGGGGCGATGTGTCGCGGGCCCGGTCGAGGGTGCGGACCAGTCGCTCGACCTCCGCGGCCAGTTCATGGGTGACGACCTTGTAGGCCGCGCGCCGCACCGTCGCCGGCCAGTCGCCGCCCCGGTCGGGCGGCCCGCCGGTGAAGGCGCGGTATACGGCCGTCAGCTCGGTGGCGCCCTCCGGGTCGACGAAGAGGCCGTCGAGGTGGCGCAGGGCGTCGTAGCCGGTCGTCCCCGCCACGGGCCAGTCGGCGGGCAGCCGTTCGTCGCCGCTGAGGATCTTCTCGACGACCGTCCAGCAGCCGCCCGTCGCCTTCCCCAGCCGCCGGAGATAGCCGGCCGGGTCCGCGAGCCCGTCCGGGTGATCGATCCGCAGGCCCTCGATCACCCCCTCGCGCAGCAGCCGCAGCACCGTGGCGTGGGTGGCGGCGAAGACCTCGGGGTCCTCCACGCGGACCGCGATCAGCGTGGAAATCGTGAAGAAGCGCCGGTAGTTCACCTCCGTGCGGGCCAGCCGCCACCAGGCGGGCCGGTACCACTGGGCGTCCAGCAGCTCCGGCAGCGGCAGCCGCTCGGTGCCGGGCCGCAACGGGAAGGCGTGGTCGTGCCAGCGCAGCTCACCGTCCTCCACGCGCAGGTGGGCCAGCTCGTCACCGAGCCGGCCGCCCAGCACCGGCAGCAGCACCTTCCCGCCGTGCTCGGCCCAGTCGATGTCGAACCAGCGCGCGTACGGCGACGCTGGGCCGTCCCGCAGGACCTCCCACAGCGGCCGGTTCAGCCGCGCGGGCACCGGGACCGCCATGTGGTTCGGCACGATGTCGAGGATCAGCCCGAGCCCGTGCTCCCGGGCGGTACGCGCCAGCGCGCGCAGCCCCTCCTCACCGCCCAGCTCCGCCCGGACCGCCGCGTGGTCGACCACGTCGTAGCCGTGGTCGGAGCCCGGCACCGCCTCCAGCACCGGTGACAGGTGCAGATGCGAGACCCCGAGCGAGGCGAGGTAGGGCACGGCCCTTCGGGCCGCCGCGAAGGGGAAGTCCGGTTGGAGCTGGATCCGGTAGGTGGCGGTCGGGGGCGGCGCGGTGCTGTCGGGCGTCATGGGAACGTACGTACCCGCAACGGGCGCTGATGCCGCAAGGGACTAGGCCGCGTGCGGTGGTGGGCCGGGCCGTCGGGCGCAGGCCGGACTACGCCGGACGCTGCAGGATGGTCAGACTGCGGTCCGTGAGCGTCAGGTGGTCACCGGCCTGGACCTTGGGCCCGTTGGACTCGACGCCCAGGGAGCGGGCGGTGTCGACCACGACCTGCCACTGCGCGCCGTGGTCCACGGGCACGACGAAGTCCAGCGGCTCCCCGTGGGCGTTGAACATCAGCAGGAAGGAGTCGTCGACGACCGGCTCGCCGCGCGGCCCCGGCTCGGAGATCGCGCCCCCGTTGAGGAAGACGGTCAGCGACTTCGCATGGGCGGCCTGCCAGTCGCCGTCCCGCATCTCCTCACCCTCGTGGGTGAACCAGGCGATGTCCGACAGCTCGTCGTGCGTGCCCTGCACCGGGCGGCCGTGGAAGAAGCGGCGGCGCCGGAAGACCGGGTGGTCGCGGCGGAGCCAGATCATCGCGCGCGTGAAGGCCAGCATCCGCCGGGCCCGGGCGGAGGTCTCGTCCGCCGGGTGCGGCCAGCGCACCCACGACAGCTCGGAGTCCTGGCAGTAGGCGTTGTTGTTGCCCCGCTGGGTGCGCGCGAACTCGTCGCCGTGGCTCAGCATCGGCACCCCCTGCGACACCATCAGGGTGGCGATGAAATTGCGCATCTGGCGCTCGCGCAACGCCAGCACCTCCGGGTCGTCGCTCTCGCCCTCGGCCCCGCAGTTCCACGACCGGTTGTGGCTCTCGCCGTCCCGGTTGTCCTCGCCGTTGGCCTCGTTGTGCTTGTCGTTGTAGGAGACCAGGTCGTGCAGGGTGAAGCCGTCGTGACAGGTCACGAAGTTGACGGAGGCCAGCGGCCGCCTGCCGTCCCCCTGGTAGAGGTCGGAGGATCCGGTCAGCCGGGAGCCGAACTCCGCCAGCGTGGCCGGCTCACCGCGCCACAGGTCCCGCGAGGTATCGCGGAACTTGCCATTCCACTCGGCCCAGAGCGGGGGGAAATTGCCGACCTGGTAGCCGCCCTCCCCGACGTCCCACGGCTCGGCGATCAGCTTCACCCGGCTGACCACCGGATCCTGCTGCACCAGGTCGAAGAACGACGACAGCCGGTCCACTTCGTGGAACTGCCGGGCCAGCGTCGCCGCCAGATCGAACCGGAAGCCGTCCACCCGCATCTCGGTCACCCAGTAGCGCAGCGAGTCCATGATGAGCTGGAGCACGTGCGGGCTGCGCATCAGCAGCGAATTGCCGGTGCCCGTGGTGTCCATGTAGTAGCGCGGATCGTCCGTCAGCCGGTAGTACGAGGCGTTGTCCAGGCCGCGGAAGGAGAGGGTGGGGCCGAGGTGATTGCCCTCGGCGGTGTGGTTGTAGACCACGTCGAGGATGACCTCGATGCCCGCGGCGTGCAGGGCCCGCACCGCCGACTTGAACTCCAGCACCTGCTGGCCCCGGTCCCCCCACGAGGCGTACGCGTTGTGCGGGGCGAAGAAGCCGATGGTGTTGTAACCCCAGTAGTTGGCCAGCCCCGCGTCCACCAGCCGGTGGTCGTTCACGAACTGATGGACCGGCATCAGCTCGATCGCGGTCACCCCGAGCTCCGTCAGATGCTCGATCACCGCCGGATGCGCCAGCGCCGCGTAGGTCCCGCGCACCTCCTCCGGCAGCGCCGGGTGGCGCATCGTCAGGCCCTTCACATGGGCCTCGTAGATGACCGTACGGTGATAGTCGGTGCGCGGCGGCCGGTCGTCACCCCAGTCGAAGTACGGGTTGACGACCACCGAGGTCATCATGTGCGGCGCCGAGTCCATGTCGTTGCGCTTCTCGGGCCGCCCGAAGCGGTAGCCGTACACCGCCTCCCCCCAGTCGACGGCGCCGCTCACCGCGCGGGCGTACGGGTCCAGCAGGAGCTTGGCGGAATTGCAGCGGTGCCCGCGCTCGGGCTCGTACGGTCCGTGCGCGCGGAAGCCGTACCGCTGACCCGGCATGATGCCCGGCAGATAGGCGTGCCGGACGAACGCGTCACTCTCGCGCAACTCCACCGCCGTCTCCGAACCGTCGTCGTGCAGCAGGCACAACTCGATCCGCTCGGCGGCCTCCGAGAAGACCGCGAAGTTGGTGCCGGCGCCGTCGTACGTGGCACCGAGGGGGTACGCCTGTCCCGGCCACACCTGCATGAGTCGACTCTTCCACTTCTTCCGGGGGCCTTCCGGGGTACTTCCGGGGGTTCTTCGTAGGGTCTTCTGGGACGAGCCCCCGGGCGCCGGGAGGCGCCATGAGGACTCCTGTACGAGGCCGACCCGGAATCCTTTCCCAACCGACGCGACCGAGCGGGCCTTTCCGCAGATCTTCCCCAAAAGGAGACCGGCACCTCCTTCTTGCGCCCCGTTCGGCTCGTCCAACCGGGTGACGGCCGGGGCCCGCGCTATGAATCCGCTCACTTCGGCCACCACGGCCGGAAACAACCGCCTCATACGGTGGGACAGTTGACCGACGACTGGCTACGAGCGGGTGCACCGCCTCCCGCCCGCACAGTAGTCTGCCTTGATCGTTGGACGGGGGCGGAAGGCGGTGCACTGGTGAGCTCGGGCGGACTGGAGCTGCCCCCTGGCGACGGCGTTCCCGGGGGAGACGGTTCGACCGACGCGCCACCCGGCGCGGTCTCCCTGGCCCGCCCGATGGAGATCGGGGCGGAACTGGACTGGAACGCCGACGCCTGGAGCGAGGTACGCACCCGCGCACGGCGGGCGGGGCGGGCCTACATCTGGCTGAATCTGGTGGAGCAGCGGCTGCGTGCCGTCGTGGCCGCCGTACTGCGGCCTGTCTACGAACCCGTGCACGGCGAGGACGAGTGGGTCGTCGCCGCCGCCGGGCCCGCCGGACAGGAGTGGGTGCAGCGGGCCGCGGCGGTCCGGGAGGTGAGCCGCCGCAAGGGCTATCTGCTGGACCCGGCCGACGACAACGTCCTCAGCTTCCTCACCCTGCCGCAGCTGCGGGAGCTCCTCGTACAGCACTGGCCGTGCTTCGAGCCGTACCTCGACGACCGGCGCGACCTCGAACTCGCACTGGACGAGCTCGAGGTCGCGCGTAACGTCGTCTCCCGCAACCGGGCCCTGTCCGAGACGGTCCTCGCCCAGGCCGAGCGGGCCTCCGCGCGGCTGCTGAACATCCTCGGCAGCGGCGGCGCCCCGTCCGCCGACCGGCTGCCCATCGACGCCGTGGAAGACCTGGTGGGGGACCGCTACGCCGACGTCATCGGCGTCCACCCCGACCGGGTGCGGCTCCAGCGGCAACTGCCCGTGGAGGATCTCTTCGGCAGCGCCCGCCGCCTCGACGCGGTGGGCATAGGGCTGAACCTGCTCGTCCAGAACTACTCGGGGCGCCGCCTCATCCGGCTGGCCGAGGCCGGCTGCCGGGCCCGGCTGCTCTTCCTCAACCCGGCGAGCAGCGCGGTCCGCCGGCGCGAGCGCGAACTGGGCATCAAAAAGGGCGAGATGAGCCGGTCCGTAGAGATGAACATCATGCACATGCGGCGGGTGCGGGACCGGCTGCGCGACACCGCCGCCTTCGAGATCCGGGTCTTCGACGAGACGCCGCGCTTCACGGCCTATCTCGTCAACGGCGACGGCTCGGACGGCCTCGCGGTGGTGCAGTCCTATCTGCGCAAGGCGCGCGGGATGGAGGCGCCGGTGCTGGTGCTGCGCGGTGGCGGGCGGAACGTGGTGCGCGACGGGCGGGAGCAGGAGCACGGGCTCTTCGAGACGTACCGCGAGGAGTTCGAGGGCGTGTGGGCGGACTCGCGCCCGGTGTCGTGAGGGTGACCGGGCGGTGATGACCGGACTGTGATGACCGGACTGTGACGGTCACTTCGTGACCTTCCCGAGGCGGTCTCCCCGGGCCGGCGGGTCGATGTGGATCCGCCGGTGCCGGATCGCGCGCGGGCCCATTGTCAGTGGGCCGTGCGACGCTGGGGACCAGTCGGGGGAAGCACCACGAAGGGGGGCCGCGATGGGGTGGCACCGGGAGCTGTTGATCGGGTTCGACCTGGAGACCACGGGCACCGACCCGGGGGAGTCGCGGATCGTCACGGCGGCCGTCGTCGAGGCCAAGGGCGGCGAGCCGACGGGCCGCCGGGAGTGGCTGGCGGATCCGGGAGTTCCCATCCCGGCCGAGGCCGCGGCCATACACGGCATCACGAGCGAGCGCGCGGCGGCGCTGGGCAGGCCGGCCCGCGAGGTGGTCGACGAGATAGCGGACGCGCTGGTCGGCCACTGGTCGGTGGGCGTGCCCGTCGTCGCGTACAACGCCTGCTTCGACCTCAGCATGCTGGCGGCGGAGCTGCGGCGGCACGGCCTGCCCTCGCTCGGCGATCGGCTGGGCGACGACGGCGACGGGGGAGTGGGCCCGGTCGTCGACCCGCTCACCATCGACCGGGCCGTCGACCGCTACCGCAAGGGCAAGCGCAATCTCGAGGCGGTCTGCGGCGAGTACGGCGTGGTGCTGGACAGCGCGCACGAGGCCGGGGCGGACGCGCTCGCGGCGGTGCGGGTCGCCTGTGCGGTCGCCGAGCGGTATCCGCGGGTGGCGGAGGCCGACCTCTGGGCACTCCACCGCGAGCAGGCGGGGTGGTACGGCGAGTGGGCGGCGGGCTATCAGAAGTGGCTGCGCCGGCAGGGAGACCCGGAGGCGGTCGTCGACCCGCGCTGGCCACTGCGCTGACGGCCGGGGGCCCGCCTCCCCGCGCTTTCGGGGCTCCTCGGAGCGGCCCTGTAGGGGGCATCGGTGGATATGGCCCGAAGTCGGAGCCGGGTCACGTTTTCGCCTTCGATTACACGAGTTCAGGCGGGCATGACCATCTCGCGCCCTATCGGCCGGGTATCGGCGCGTTCCACCATTCGCGGCACGAGCCGACCGGTGGGGCCCGGCCTTTCCTCTTCCAGCCTTTTCTTTCCCGAGATCCCGAGGACGGCTCGGGAAAGGGCATCGGGGGATATGACCTGATGTCTCCGGCGGTTCACGCATTCGCGCGCGATGGCGAGAAGTCGGGCACATCGGAATATCCGGTGGCGTGCCGTCCGGGGAGGTGAAGGGGCCTTCCGCGAAATCCGGAAGGTCCGCTCACGTCGATGTCCCCGCGGGGCGGGGACTCGGAGGATGAGGCGGCAGGACCGTCCGGCCCCGTACCGTCCCAAGGCGCCGGCGTGGGTACGCCGGGGTCCCGCCGGACCCGGGCGGGCCGGAGCCGGTCGGGTCCCGGTCAGAAGGGGTACCACCGCACCGCCGGGTCGCCGTCCCGCAAGGACGCGACCCGCCGGCCGAACTCGGCGCGAGCCGCCGGGTTCCCGGGCGCGTGCTGAGCCACCCACGCGCAGCTCGCGGTCTCCCGCGCCCCGCGCAGCACCGCGCAGCCCGCCCACTCCCGAACGTCCCAGCCGTAGGTCCGGACGAAGGTGTCGTAGGCGTCGGGGTCCATCCCGTACCGGTCCCGGCTGAGCGCCATCACCACCAGGTCGTGCTCCCGCAGATCCCCGGCGAACGTCTCCAGGTCCACCAGGACCGGCCCGTCAGGTCCGATGTGGACGTTGCGCGGCGAGGCGTCGCCGTGGATCGGACCCGGAGGCAGCTGAGGTGTCAGCGCGGCGGCCGCCGCCGCGAAACCGTCCCGGCGCTCCCGCAGATAGGCGGCGTCGGCCGGGTCGATCGCGTCCCCGGCCAGCCGGAGCCACCGCTCGACGCCGCCGAGCAGCTCGCGGCGCGGCAGCGCGAAGCCGGGTTCCGGCAGGGCGTGGATCAGCCGCAGCAGTTCGGCGAGGTCGGCGGGGCCGGCCGGGCGCGGCGCGTCGGGGAGCCGGTGCCAGAGCGTCACCGGGTGCCCGTCGGCCGACAGCACCTCGGGTGCGGCCGCCCGGACCGCCGGGATGCCGCACTCCGCGAGCCAGGCGGCGACGCGCAGTTCATGACGGGCCCGGTCCACCAGCGAGGCGTCGCGCCCCACCTTGGCGACGAGGTCACCGGCGGCGAACACCGCGTTCTCCCCGAGCGCGAGGAGCTTCGCGTCGGCCGCCGGAACGGTTGCCGGGAGGAGCTCGCGCGCCCGTTGTTCCGTGAAGGGAACGTTCGCCGGATTCGTCGAGGCCACTGGATTCACCACTCGTACCTTCCGTACCTGCCGTGTCGGCGCCGCCCGGCCGATCGCCACAAGTCTCCCCTCCGACCGGGCGCGTGTCGGCACCGGGTGGGCGCGGGCCACACAGCACAGGCGACAATTAATCACTTGTACGATACGTTTCGTCTCGTCTAATCTCCGGGCATGACCATTCCCCGCCCCGCCCATATCGCCATGTTCAGCATCGCGGCCCACGGGCATGTGAACCCCAGCCTGGACGTCATCCGGGAACTCGTCGCCCGTGGCCACCGCGTCACCTACGCCATCCCCGAGTCCTTCGCGGAGCGCGTCGCCGCCACCGGCGCCGAGCCGCGGATCTACACCTCGACCCTCCCGGCCGACGGTGACCCCGACGCCTGGGGCACCGAGGTGATGGACCACATGGAGCCCTTCCTCGCCGACGCCATCCAGGTGTTGCCGCAGCTCATCGCCGCGTACGAGGGTGACGAGCCGGATCTGGTCCTGTACGACATCACCGCCTACCCCGCGCGGGTCCTCGGGCACCGCTGGCAGGTGCCGGTGGTCCAGCTCTCGCCGAACCTCGTCGCCTGGGAGGGCTACGAGCACGAGGTCGCGGCGGCCGTCATGGACCCGGTCAAGAGGACCCCGCGCGGCATCGCCTTCTATGAGCGTTTCGCCGCCTGGATCGCCGAGAACGGCATGGACATCGACCCCGACACCTTCATGGGCCGCCCGGACCGCTGTCTCGCCCTCATCCCGCGCGCCATGCAGCCCCAGGCCGACCGGGTCGACGAGTCCGTCTACACCTTCACCGGCCCCTGCCAGGGTGACCGGGCCGACCAGGGCGACTGGGAGCGCCCCGCCGACGCGGAGAAGGTCCTGCTCGTCTCGCTCGGCTCCACCTTCACCAAGCAGCCCGGCTTCTACCGCGCGTGCATCGAGGCCTTCGGTGACCTGCCGGGCTGGCACGTGCTGCTCCAGATCGGCAAGCAGGTCGACGTCGCCGAACTGGGCGCGATCCCCGCCAACTTCGAGATCCGCTCGTGGATTCCGCAATTGGCGGTGCTCAAGCAGGCCGACGCCTTCATCACGCACGCCGGCATGGGCGGCTCGCAGGAGGGCCTGGCCTGCGGGGTGCCGATGGTCGCCGTGCCGCAGGCGGTCGACCAGTTCGGCAACGCGGCGCTGATCGAAGAGCTGGGCGTCGGCAAGCACGTACCGATGGAGCGGGCCGACGCTGCGACGCTGCGCGCGGCGGTCCTGGAGCTGGTGAACGACCCTGCGGTGGCGGCCCGTTCGGCGGAGCTGCGGGCGGAGCTGGCGGCGGAGGGCGGGACGCCCTACGCGGCCGATCTCATCGAGGCGGAACTGCGCAAGTGAGCATCGCGACGCTCCGAAGTCCCCTCTTGTGGGCGCCAGTTGACATGTGTCCCAAACGTAAAACCTGACAGTGGTTGTCAATCGACTGTCCAATTTGGCGCTGTTCAGCGGGGTTTGAAATTACGCAGGAGCGTTGCGTATGTCACACCTTCGTGGGGATCTTGAATTGAGCACGGTAAATCCGACAGGGTTTCGAGTCACCCGGAGCAATCCCTTCCACGCTCCGGGTGACGTTTGATGAACGCTCAATTTCCCCCCCACATCCTCACGAGGAGGAACCCTCGTATGGCAACCCATAAGCGCGTCGGCAAGCGGCGGCTCGTACTGGCGATATCCGCCATGACCGCCGTCACCGCCGGAGCCACCCTGCTGGCTCTTCCCGCCGGCGCCGCTCCCGCCGAAGGAACCGTCTACGGCGCGAATGCCAAGGGCGCGATCGACGGCAGCTACATCGTCATGCTGAAGGACGGAAAGAGCGCCGAATCCGTCGGCGCCAAGGCCGTCACGGCAGAAGGCAAGGACCTTGCCAAGCGGTACGGCGGCAAGCTGAACCGCACGTACGACTCGGCGCTGCGCGGCTTCTCCGCCAGCGGCCTGGACGAGAAGGAGGCGAAGCGGCTCGCCGCCGACCCGTCCGTCGCCAAGGTCGTGCAGAACCACCGCTTCACCGCCACCGGCACCCAGGAGGCCCCACCCTCCTGGGGCCTGGATCGCATCGACCAGGCGGACACCAAGGGTGACGGCAAGTACGCCTACCCCGACGGGGCGGGTGAGGGCGTCACCGCGTACGTCATCGACACCGGCGTGCGCATCAGCCACAAGGACTTCGGCGGCCGCGCCTCGTCCGGCTTCGACGCCATCGACAACGACGACAACGCGGACGACGGCAACGGCCACGGCACGCACGTCGCGGGCACCATCGCCGGTACCGCGCACGGCGTCGCCAAGAAGGCCAAGATCGTGGCCGTCCGGGTGCTCGACGCGAACGGCTCCGGCAGCACCGAGCAGGTCGTCGCGGGCATCGACTGGGTCATCAAGAACCACAAGGGCCCGTCGGTCGCCAACATGAGCCTCGGCGGGGGCGCCGACGAGGCCCTCGACGCGGCCGTCAAGCGGGCCGTCGCCGCCGGCGTCACGTTCGCCGTCGCCGCCGGCAACGAGTCCGCCGACGCGGGCCAGGGCTCCCCGTCCCGGGTCCCGGAGGCGATCACCGTCGCCTCCACCACCAAGGACGACCAGCAGTCCGACTTCTCCAACTACGGGAGCGTGGTCGACCTCTACGCCCCCGGCTCGGACATCACGTCCGCGTGGAACGACAGCGACTCGGGCACCAAGACCATCTCGGGTACGTCCATGGCCACCCCGCATGTCGCGGGTGCGGCGGCGGTCTACCTCGGCGGTCACAAGGACGCGACGCCGGAGCAGGTCGTCGGTGCGCTGACCAAGGGCGCCACCGCGGACAAGGTCTCCAACCCGAGTGCGGGCACGCCGAACAAGCTGCTCAAGGTCGTGGAGTAGGCACCGCACGGCCGACACGGTGACGGGCATCGTCATCGACTGTCGGTGAGTTGAATCCTGGTCGGCCGTCGCGCCCCTCCCCCACGGGGGCGCGACGGCCGACCACTCGGCGTTAGGCTCCGGCCATGGCTTCTGAGACTTCCCCCGCAACCACCGCCCCTTCCGTCCCGGATGGCGAGAACGTCAAGGTCGACTTCTACTTCGATCCCCTCTGCCCCTTCGCCTGGATCACCTCGCGCTGGATCCTCGAAGTCGAGCGACTGCGTGACATCGAGCTCCGCTTCCGCGTCATGAGCCTGTCCGTACTCAACGAGGGCCGCGAAGACCTCCCCGAGCGCTACCGCGAACTGCTCGACACCGGCTGGGGACCCGTCCGCGTCTGCACGGCGGCCGCCCAGCAGCACGGCGAGCCCGTGCTCCGCGGCCTCTACACCGCGCTCGGCACCCGCATTCACAACCTGGGCAACGCCATCGACGACGACCTGATCAAGGAGGCGCTCGCCGAGGTGGGCCTGCCCGCCGAGCTGGCCGGGGCCGCCCACACCACCGACCACGACGACGCGCTGCGCAAGAGCCACCACGAGGGGATGGACCCCGTCGGCGAGGAGGTCGGAACCCCGACCCTGCACATCGACGGCGTCGCCTTCTTCGGCCCGGTCCTCACCTCGATACCCCGGGGCGAGACGGCAGCCCGCATCTTCGACGGCGCCCGCGCGCTGGCCTCGTACCCCGACTTCTTCGAACTGAAGCGCACGCGCACGGGCGGCCTCGACTTCAGCTGACCCGGTACGGCCCCCTGTGCCTGTCCGACGGACTAACGCCCGAGGGCGTCGAGGTGCCGATGGAGCACCTGATGTCCTTCGGGGGTGGGGTGCAGGCCGTCGACGAGGAGTTCGGTCCTCTCCCGCAGTGGCTCCCACATGTCGAGGTAGTCGACGTGGTTCTCGTCGCACCAGGTCCGTATGGACTCACGCAGGGCCAGCGCTCGCTCCTGGGTGAATCGCAGGCCCTCGTAGTCGCGGGTGCGTTCTTCATCGACCCAGGTCGGTCCCACGACGACGAGTCGCGCATTGTGACTCAGGGCGGTGGCGGCCAACGAGCCCAGACTGTCCGCGATGTGTGCCAGTCCGTCGCGACGAGTCTGCGACATGGCGAGCGGCACGGCGGAGTCGTTGATGCCGGCGGCGACAAGGAGGGTGTCGGGCAGGCGAGGAGCCAGCACCGTGGGTGTCTGCTCGCTGACACCGGCCAAGGTGCTGCCGGGGATGGCCAGATTGAAGACCCGGTGCTCGGCCTCGTTCCCGGCGATGTGCGTTGCCGCCAGGCGAGCCGCCCATCCTCCCTGCGGATCACAGCGTCCGTAGGCGATGCTGTCGCCCACGATCACGATGCGCGCGGCCGAGCGCAGCGGCTTCGCATCCAGGTAGGCCCAGGCGCTTTCCCCGGAAGTGAGGAGCACCCGTCGGCGGGCGTAGTCGTCGACTTCGTAGGCATCGGCTGCGGCGAGGTCCTGATCGGTGAGGTGCAGGACGGCACCCTCGACCACGGCGCCGTACTTGCGCTCCAGGGTCAGGTGCACGTCGAGGCCGCTGGCGGCGATCACGGACTCGTTGGTGATCGGCAGGGGCCTGGCCGCGTAGCCGGTCAGCGACGCCGGTGAACTGGGCACCGCTCGGCCGAAGAGGGTGGTCTGGACCCGCTCGTCCAACAGCGTGCCGAAGGAGAACAGGGTGTGGGGGCGCGACTCGGTCACTGTGAGCTACGTGCCTTTCATCAGGAATGATCAAGTCACCCTAACGAACCGAATCGAGCCACCGAACGGGCACTCCCGCGCTGTCCTACGGTGGCGATGCCACGGCGCGGGGCAGCGCCCATCCAGTCGGCCAGTCGCTTTCGGGCACCGTGCGGGAGCGCGCCCGGGCGGCTCCCGCACGGCCGTACCGTCACGCCGTCACAGGTTGTAGCGCTCGATCTTCAGGACCCAGTTCTGCAGTCCGGCGGTGCCGATGTTGTCGCTGGGGCTCACCCGCACCTGAGCGGTGACGTCCTTCTGGTTGAACTGTGGCTCGAACCTGATGATCCGCAGCGCGGTGTGCGAGGACCATTCCGCCGATGAAGCCGCCGACGAGAAACGGTGGTTGTCACTGACCGGGTTCGGGCTCTCGCCGCCGAACAGGACGTCGAGCCAGAGGACGCTGTTGTGGTCCGAGGAGCTCACCAGCGTTTCCGCGCTGAAGGTCGCCACGAAGACCGCCCCGTAGGACGGTGACATCGATCCGCCGATCTTGAGGCCGATCTTCGCCCCCGGCACGTCCTGCCAGCCGGGGCTCTTGGTCTCCCAACGGTCCGAGTCCCAGGCCCAGTACGTGCGGTCCGTCGAGCGCTGAACCCAATCCGATGCAGCGGTCACACTGTTCCCCTTTCCGATGTGCGGTAACGGGTCGTGTACTGCGAGCCATCGAAGCAGGTGAGGGAGGAGGACCGGGGAGGAATCCGCGCATTAAGCGATGAAACGTCAGTATTCCGCCGACAGTTGGATGAATGCTGCCGTCAAACGGGTGTGCTGGTTCGGGTTGCGCGGGCGGGCGAGAGCGAGGGGGAGCGGGGCTGGTGCCTTGAGGGAAGAGGTGGCTGGACCGACCAGGGCTGCAGTCGGCGGCCTTCCTCTATCGCTGGCTGTTGCGGAAACCGATGATCACAGCGCCCCACCAGCACACCTGGGACATCAGGGCGGTGCCGGCGCCCCAGACCACGAAGCGGCGCGGCGGCTGCTCGGTGGGCCGCCGGTCGGCCATGCGCCGGTTCAGCAGGCCGGCCTGCAGTCCGTTGAGGGACAGCAGCAGCACCATCACCAACTTGATCCGCGTGGGCGTCGAGGAGGTGTCCGGGTGCAGCAGCATGCCGCTGCCGACCAGGCCCGTCAGACCGGCCCAGATCGGCGTGTGCAACCGGGCCGCACCGTCGAGGGCGTCCGTCAGCGCCATCCGGCCGGTCAGCCACAACAGGCCGTAGTAGTCGGCGACGAGCACGGCCCCGAAGCCCAGTACCAGCGTCGCCAGGTGCGCGAAGAGCGCCGCGGTGTGCAGCGAGGCATCCGCCCGCAGATGCCCCGAGACCCAGACCGCCGCACCCCACGCAGCACAGACGGCCAGCGCGGCCCCCGCGACCGTCCACCACGAGTCGTACAGCCCTACCGGCCGGGCGCACCGGGCGCTCCTCGCCCAGCCCGGCGCCCGCCGCGCGCGGGGGAGGAGGGGCACCGACGGGTCGGGGGGCAGGGCGGTGGACACACTTCTCCGATCAGGTAAGGCGAGGCTTGCCTCACCATGGGTGAGTGGTCACTATGACCGGCGGAGCCGTTGATCACCACTCGCGAGGGCGGTTGTGACCACCTCGTTGTCGAGCCGAGACCGACAGGGGGGGTGCCGGCTGCCCGTTCAGCCTCGGTCCGGAGGGGGCAGCCCCTAGGCGAGAGCCGTCAGGCAGAACTGCACCAGGCCGGCGTCGACATCGAGGACGATCTTCTCCATCTCCGGCCACGGCGGTGAGAAGGCCATTCCCCACTCGACCGTGAAGGCGAGGATCTTCTCCTCCTCCTGGCCCGAGAGGATGTGGCGCGCGTAGGTGTAGTCGTCGCTGGTTCCGCAGGTCGGGTACAGGTCGAAGGACGGCTCGGGGGTGTACTCCTTGCCGCGTACGCCCTTGAGGGCCTCGCAGAACCGCTCGGCGAGCACGGCGGAGTCGTCGGCGTCGTTCTCCTCGATGAACTCGGCGTAGAGCAGGCCGTCCTTCAGTCCGCGCTTGCCGTCGAAGAGGGGGTTGTGGAAGTTCTTGGCCGGGTCGACGGACTGGTTCTGGTCGTCGCCCCACACGTAGAGCATCTTCTGGCTGTAGCTGTGGACGTCGACGAACCAACGGGTGCGGATGAAGTGGTCGGTCAGCCAGCGCACGTTGCGGGTCTCCGCCTCGGAGAAGGGCTCGGGGCCCTGGTAGACCTGGTCGGGGTCGGCCGGGTCGTCCGAGACCCGGACCGGGGCGAGGGGGTGGAAGGCGGTCCGGTAGTCGAAGAGGTGGTCGTAGTTGCGGTTGAGGTCGACGCCGATCGCGTCCGGATCGCCGCCGGACTGGGCCGGATTGCGGTTCCGCCGCCAGTTTGAATCGACGGTCTGGCTGTAGTGCCGGCCGTCCGGGTTGACGAGCGGGAAGACTACGACATCGAGCTCCTCCATGAGTGTGCGCACCTGGGCGGAGGTGAAGCTCGTACCGCCGTAGGCAAGGCCCGTACCGTCGGTGTGTGCGTGCAACAGGTCGGCGGCGAGGTTGACCAGGATTTCGCAGCTTCCCCACTCGCGGGCGTGTGCGCCGCCGATCAGGACGACGGCGGGCTTCGGCTCCAGGCGATGCGTGCCGATCCGCAGGGCGTGGCAGGTCCGGCCCTCGACGGTCGGCTCGGGCAGCTCGATGAGGTCCGCCGTCGGGAACGCGGCGGCCAGGCTGGCCACGCCGGATTCGACTTCGGTGATGTTCAGGTACGACATGGCGCCCCTCCTAGCTGTCCCGCACCTTGACGGCGAGTCCCTGCGGAACCGCGTCCTCGGGTGCGAACCGGTCTCCTTCGCCCACCTCGGCCTGGCGGGCCCGTCCGGTGGCGGTGGCGTCCTCGACGGTCTCGACCGACACGCCCTCGCGAGCCAGGGCTTCGCCCTGCTCGGGGGAGACGTAGGCGTCCAGGGTGAGACTGCCGTCCTCGTTCTGGCGGACCCGGCCGCCGACGTCGGGACGGGAGTCGCGCAGCAGGGCGCGCAGGGTGTCGGCATCCTTGGCCGTGACGCGGACACGCAGGATGGTGTACTCGCTGGACATGACGGGCCCCTCTCGGGCGCCGTCGGGCTCGGATCGGCCCTTGTCGGCCCGGCCGGGGACGGCGCGCTCGCGACGAGTGGACGAGTGAACGAGTGCGCGCGTGTGGGCGTGTGCTCGCGGGGGGCACTACGTGGCGCCCAGGCTCACATCCGATATGCACCTTGCATTCTCAGCGTGCGCTTCCGCCGTGGAACGAGCAAACGGGGCCTCAGGCACTCCCTCTAGGCCGGCAGCCCGACCGCCGGAGTGACCGCAACGGCCCGCGCCACCTCCTCGTACCGCCGCAGCAGCAGCGAGACGACCTCCGGCGCCGGGCCCAGGACGTCCGCGAGGACGTCCGCGCCCGCCGCCCGGGCGCCGACGGCGATGCGGTCCGGCAGGCGGCCCGGGGCGAGGACGTACGGGGCGACCGCGATGTGGCGGACGCCCTCCGCGCGCAGGGAACGGACGGCGTCCTCCGTGCGCGGCAGGGAAGCGGAGGCGAACGCGGGTCGCACGGCGCACCAACCGGTGTGCCGCCACTCCCGCGCGATTTCAGCGATCACCGCGCTCGCCTCCGGGTCGGTGGAGCCCGCCGAGGCCAGGACCACCCCGGTCCGGCGCCGGTCGCCGGGCCGCAGCCCGGCCTCGTACAGCCGCCGCTCCAAGGCGGCCGTCAGCAGGGGGGAAGGGCCGAGGACGGCGGCCTGCCGCACCCGCAGCCACGGCAGCCGGGCCGCCGCCTCGCGCAGCACGGCCGGGATGTCGGCCTTGGCGTGGAAGGCACGGGTCAGCAGCAGGGGGAGGGCGACGACGTCCCGTACGCCCTCCGCCGACAGCCGTTCCAGCACCCGGGGCACGCTCGGCGCGCAGAAGTCGAGGAAGCCCACCTCGACGCGGAGCCCCGGGCGCAGCGCCGCCAGACGGTCCCGGAGCGCCGTCACCGTCGCCGCGTGGCGGGGGTCGCGGCTGCCGTGGGCGACGATCAACACCACCATCCGCTCACCCCTGGCGTGTCGCCAGGCCGCGGGTGCGCAGCACACGGCGCTCCAACGGGCTGAAGACGATCAGGTCGATGGCGATGCCGACGAAGAGGATGAGGAGGATGCCGAGCAGCACCCCCGGCATGTCGGAGTCGGTCCGGGCGTTCTCCAGGAACTGGCCGAGCCCCAGGCCCAGGTCGGGTGAGGAGGCGATGAGTTCGGCGGCCATCAGCGAGCGCCAGGAGAAGGCCCAGCCCTGCTTGAGTCCGGCGAGGTAGCCGGGCAGGGCGGCCGGCAGCAGGATGTGCCAGGCGCCGCGCGCCCCGGTGGCGCCGATGGTGCGTCCGGCCCGCAGATACAGCGGCGGCACCTGGTCGATGCCGGAGACCAGACCGTTGGCGATGGACGGCACCGCGCCCAGCAGGATCACCGCGTACATCGCCGAGTCCGTGATACCGAGCCAGATGACGGCGGCGGGTACCCAGGCGACGGACGGCAGCGACTGGAGGCCGGAGAGGATCGGGCCGAGGGCGGCCCGTACGAACCGCACCCGGGCGACCAGCAGCCCGAGCGGGGTGCCGAGGGCCAGGGCGGCGGCGAAGCCCAGCAGGCCGCGCGAGACGCTGGTCCAGACGATGTCGAGCAGGGTGCCCTGCACCCACAGCTCGGTGAGGCTGTGCCAGACGGCGGAGGGGTCGGGCAGCTTGTAGTCGTCGGTGACCTCCGCCAGGACCAGGAGCTTCCAGACGACGAGCACCAGGACGACGGCGCTCACGGGCGGCAGGACCTTGTGCAGCAGGACCTCGGTGAAGGGCGTCCGCTTGACCTGCACCGCGTCCAGCGCGTCGAGCCCGGCCTCCAGTCCCGCGAGGTCGTGGCCGTCGGGCTTCGCCTTCCCGGCGGTGTCAGTGCTGGCCATGGCGGCGGATCTCCCCACGCAGTTCTTCGGTGATCTCGACGGACAGGTCCGCGACGGCCGCGTCCTCGATGCGCCGCGGCTGCGGTATGCCGACCTCCCACTCCCGGGCCACCCGCCCGGGCCGCGAGGACAGCAGCACCACGCGCTGGGCGAGCCGGACCGCCTCGCGGACGTTGTGCGTCACGAACAGCACCGACAGCGAGGTCTCGGACCAGATCCGGGTCAGCTCGTGGTGCAGCACGTCCCGGGTGATGGCGTCGAGCGCGGCGAAGGGCTCGTCCATCAGCAGCAGTTGGCTGTCCTGCGCCAGCGCGCGGGCGAGGGCGACGCGCTGCCGCATCCCGCCGGACAGCTCGTGCACCCGCTTGCGGTACGAGCCGCCGAGCCGCACCAGGTCCAGCAGCCGCTCGGCCTCCGGCCGCCGCTCGGCCCTCGGCACCCCGCGCAGCCGCAGGGCGAGCTCGATGTTCCGGCCCGCGGTCAGCCAGGGGAAGAGGGCGTGCTCCTGGAACATCAGCGCCGGCCTGCCGCCCGGCACCTCGATCGTGCCGGCCGTCGGCCGGTCCAGCCCGGCGACCAGGTTGAGCAGCGTGGACTTCCCACAGCCCGAGGCGCCCAGCAGACAGACGAACTCACCGGGCCGGACATCGAGGGTGATGTCGTCCAGGACGGGCTGAGCCGTCCCGGGGCGGCCGAAGCTCTTGTGGACGTGGTGGAGCCGGACGGCTGCCGGGGCGTCCTGCGGGACGACGACGGCCGTGCCGGACTTCGCGGTGGACAGTGCCGGGGCCATCCGGTCACCTCCTGGGGTCTGGGCGCCGACGGGTCGGCGGTCGCTGCATGACGGGCTTGGCGGGCTCGATGGGCTTGACGGGCCTGGCGGGCTCGACGGGAAGACGTGCCGCGCCGGGGGCTAGCGCTTGCCGAGGTTCGCGGCGTCCACCGCCGGCTTGCCCTGGGCCTTCAGGACCTTGTTCAGCGAGGTCAGGTCGTAGATCCCGGACAGGTCCGGCTTCTCCAGCAGACCCGCCTTGACGGCGTGGTCCGCCTCGGCCTGGAGGGTCGATGCCAGCGGGTCGTCGGTGACCGCGATGCTCCGCCACGCCGGGTCGAGCACCTTGGCGGGCAGTTCCTTGCCGGTGAGGCCCTTGAGGGCCGCGTTGGCGGAGGTCTTCGCCTTGTCCGGGTTCGCCGTGATCCACGCGTTGGTCTTCACCGAGCCGCGCAGCACGGCCTCGACCACATCAGGGTGGGCGTCGAGGAACTTCTGCGACACGATCACATTGGTGATCACGAACTTCTTGTCCGGCCACAACGTGCTCTCGTCCAGCACGACCTTTCCGCCCTCGGCGACCAGCTTCGAGGCGGTCGGCTCCGGCACCCAGGCGCCGTCGACGGAACCGGACTTGTAGGCGTCGGGAGTCACCTTGTTGTCCGTGCGGACGACGGACACATCACCCTTGCCGCTCTGCGGATCGACCTTCCAGCCCTTCTCGGCGATCCAGTTGAGGAACGCCACGTCCTGGGTGTTGCCCTTCTGCGGCGTCGCGATCTTCTTGCCCTTGACGTCGTCGAGCGAGGAGATCCGGTCCGGGTTCACGACGAGCTTCACACCACCCGAGGCGGAACCCGAGATGATGCGCAGGTTCTTGCCCTTGGACTTCACATAGCCGTTGATGGCGGGTGACGGGCCGATCCAGCCGATGTCGATCGAGCCCGCGTTGAGGGCCTCGATCTCGGTCGGCCCCGCGTTGAAGGTCGTGGTGCGGAGCTTGGTGCCGCCCAGCTCCTTCTGGAGGATCCCCTCGTGTTCACCGACCAGCGGGGTGGCGTGGGTGATGTTGGGGAAGTAGCCGATCCGTACCGTGTCGACGGACAGTTTCGCGCCCACGGCGGCGGTGTTGCTCCGGTCGTCCTTCTTCGCCGAGCCGTAGCCGCAGGCGCCCAGGACGCCGATCAGCAGGGGGAGGGCGACGGTGGCCGCGAGGGCGCGGCGGGCGGGGCGGGCGGCAGACACGAGGGGGGTTCCTCTCGGTGGTCCGGGTGTGCGGCTAAGGCACGCCCGGCGTCGGCTGGGGTCTTCGGGGGTGGGGGAGGCACGGCTGCGGTACGGGCGTCAGCGCACACATCGCCCGACCCCGCCCTGTCCGCTGCCGAGGGCGCCGCTGCCGATCCGGCCGCCCTCCTTGTCGAAGGTCGAGAAGAAGTCCCTGCCCGTCGAGATCGTGCCCGTCGGGATCGTGCCCGTCGGGATCGTGCCCTTCGAGGCGGTCAGGCCCGTCGAGGTCATCAGAAGTCCCATCCCTCGTCGTCGGCCACCGCCGGGGCGGCCTCACCCGGCGCCTTCGCCGCGAACGCCGCGCCCGCCATGCCCGCCGTCAGCGTCGTGCCGTCGGCGGGGTCGACGAGCAGGAAGGAACCCGTGCGGCGGGAGTCGGCGTAGGCATCGAGCGCCAGCGGCTCGGCGGTGCGCAGCACCACGCGGCCGATGTCGTTGGCGGCCAGCTCGCCGGGCGCGGGATGCTGGGAGAGGTCGCCCAGCGTCAGCCGCGACGGGATGTCCTTGACGATCGCCTTGACCGTGCGGGTGGTGTGCTTGAGCAGCACCCGGTCCCCGACGCGCAGCGGCCGGTCGGCCACATGGCAGACGGTCGCCTCGACATCCCGGGTGAGGGCGGGCACGCCGGTGCTGGGGGCGATGAGATCGCCGCGGGAGACGTCCAGATCGTCGGCGAGGCGCAGGGTCACCGACTGCGGGGCCCACGCCACGTCGACCTGCGAGCCCAGCGCGTCGATGCCGGCGATGGTGCTGCGCCGCCCCGACGGCAGCACGGTGACGTCCTCGCCGACGCGCAGCACCCCGGAGGCGAGCTGCCCCGCGTAGCCGCGGTAGTCGCGGTGTTCGGGGGTCTGCGGGCGGATGACGTACTGGACGGGGAAGCGGGCCGGGTCGCCGGTGGGGTCGGCGACGACGGGGACGCTCTCCAGGTGCTCCAGGACGGTCGGGCCGCCGTACCAGTCCATGTGCGCCGACGGCGTCACCACGTTGTCACCGGCCAGCGCGGAGATCGGCACGGCGGTGACGTCCGGCACGCCGAGCGAGGCGGCGTACGCGGTGAACTCCTCGGCGATGGCCGCGAAGACGGGCTCCGCGTAGTCCACGAGGTCCATCTTGTTGACCGCCAGCACGACGTGCGGGACGCGCAGCAGGGCGGCGACCGCGGCGTGCCTGCGGGTCTGCTCGACGACGCCGTTGCGGGCGTCGACGAGCACCACGGCGAGCTCGGCGGTGGAGGCGCCGGTGACCATGTTGCGGGTGTACTGCACATGCCCGGGGGTGTCGGCGAGGACGAACCGGCGGCGCGGGGTGGCGAAATAGCGGTACGCGACGTCGATGGTGATGCCCTGCTCGCGCTCGGCGCGCAGCCCGTCGGTCAGCAGCGCCAGGTCGGGCGCCTGCTGTCCACGGCCCAGCGAGGCCCGCTCGACGGCCTCCAACTGGTCGGCGAGCACCGACTTGGAGTCGTGCAGCAGCCTTCCCACCAGCGTGGACTTGCCGTCGTCCACCGAGCCGGCGGTGGCGAAACGCAGCAGCGAGGTCGCCGCCGGGTCGATCGATGTGCTCATGGCTAGAAGTACCCCTCGCGCTTGCGGTCCTCCATCGCGGCCTCCGACAGCTTGTCGTCGGCTCTCGTCGCGCCCCGCTCGGTGAGCCGGGACGCGACGATCTCGGCGATGACGTCCGTGATGGTCACCGCCGAGGAATCGACGGCACCGGTGCAGGACATGTCACCGACCGTGCGGTAACGCACCAGCCGTCTGACGATCCGCTCACCGTCCTTGGGGCCGCCCCAGTCGCCCGGCGCCAGCCACATGCCGTCCCGGGCGAACACCTCGCGCTCGTGGGCGTAGTAGATGGCCGGGAGCTCGATCTTCTCCCGGGCGATGTACTGCCACACGTCCAGCTCGGTCCAGTTCGACAGCGGGAAGACCCGCACGTGCTCACCGGGGGAGTGCCGGCCGTTGTACAGCTGCCACAGCTCCGGACGCTGCCGGCGCGGGTCCCAGCCGCCGAACTCGTCGCGCAGCGAGAACACCCGCTCCTTCGCGCGTGCCTTCTCCTCGTCGCGACGGCCGCCGCCGAAGACCGCGTCGAAGCGGTGCGCGCCTATCGCCTCCAGCAGGGGCACGGTCTGCAGGGGGTTACGGGTGCCGTCGGGGCGCTCGCGCAGCCGCCCGTCGTCGATGAAGTCCTGCACGGACGCCACGTGCAGCCGCAGGCCGTGCTCGGCGACCGTGCGGTCGCGATAGGCGAGGACCTCGGGGAAGTTGTGACCGGTGTCCACGTGCAGCAGCGAGAACGGCACCGCCGCCGGGGCGAACGCCTTCAGCGCCAGATGCAGCATGACGATCGAGTCCTTGCCACCGGAGAAGAGGATCACCGGCCGCTCGAACTCCCCCGCCACCTCACGGAAGATGTGCACCGCCTCCGACTCCAGCGCGTCCAGATGCGTCAGGGCGTAGGGGGTCTCGTCCACGCTCACAGCAGTCCCCTCTCCGTCAGCAGCGCGTGCAGTTCGGCCGCCGACTCCCGGACGCCCGACCGGTGCGCCTCGATCCGCAGGTCCGGTTCCAGGGGCGCCTCGTACGGGTCGTCCACCCCCGTCAGCCCGGAAATCTCGCCCGCCGCCTGCTTGGCGTACAGGCCCTTCACGTCCCGCACCGAGCACACCTCCACCGGTGTCGCCACGTGCACCTCCACATAGCCGGTGCCGTGCTCCTGGTGGCGCTTGCGGACGGCCTCGCGGGAGTCCGCGTAGGGCGCGATGACGGGCACGAGGACGATCACGCCGTGCGCGGCCAGCAACTGGGCGACGAACCCGATGCGCTGCACGTTGGTGTCGCGGTCCGCACGGGAGAACCCGAGCCCGGCGGAGAGGAATTCGCGGATCTCGTCGCCGTCCAGCACCTCCACCCGGTGGCCCTCGGCACGCAACCGCCCCGCCAGTGCGCGGGCGATGGTCGTCTTGCCCGCGCTGGGCAGCCCGGTGAGCCAAACGGTGGCCCCACTCATCTCTTGCACTCCGTCCCGTGTCATCCGTGAAGCCCGCATTCCGTCTTTCCGCTCCCCGACCACCGGCCGGCGCGGGAGTCCTCGCCCGCCACGACTTGGCGTGTGCATGGCGCACAGCCGATGGAGGCGTAGCCCTCCGTCAGCAGCGGGTTGGTGAGCACGCCGTGCTCCTCGACGTACGCGTCCACGTCCGCCTGCGTCCAGCGGGCGATCGGCGAGACCTTCACCTTCCGCCGCCGGGCGTCCCAGCCGACGACGGGTGTGTGCGCGCGGGTCGGCGACTCGTCGCGGCGCAGTCCGGTCGCCCAGGCGTCGTACGCGCCGAGGCCCTCCTCCAGGGGCCGGACCTTGCGCAGCGCGCAGCACAGGTCCGGGTCGCGGTCGTGCAGCCGCGGCCCGTGCTCGGCGTCCTGTTCGGCCACGGACCGGCGCGGGGTGAGGGTGATGACGTTGACGTCCATCACCGCGGCGACCGCGTCGCGGGTGCCGATGGTCTCCGGGAAGTGATAGCCGGTGTCCAGGAAGACGACGTCCACGCCGGGCCGGGCGCGGGACGCGAGATGGGCGACGACCGCGTCCTCCATGGAGGAGGTGACGCAGAACCGTGGCCCGAACGTCTCGGCCGCCCAGCGCAGTATGTCGAGCGCCGGGGCGTCCTCCAGCTCCCGCCCGGCGCGCTCGGCCAGCGCCTCCAGCGATGCGTGATGTTCGGTCAAGTTGCTTTGGCTCATGGAGTTTCGAGGCCCCCTTCGCGTGTGTCGTGTCGCAGGCCCTTGGCCAGCAACCCGAGGAACGAGAGCCGGAACGCGCGGTTGCAGGCGCCGCATTCCCAGCTTCCGTGCCCCTCCTCGGAGGGGCGCAGGTCCTCGTCCCCGCAGTACGGGCAGTAGAAGGGGGCCGCCCGCCCGCTCATGACAGGTCCTCCTGCGTGGCGCGGGCCGCCCAGGTCGCGAACCGCTCACCGTCCTCGCGCTGCTCGGAGAACCGGGTGAGGACGCGCTCGACATAGTCCGGGAGCTCGGCCGAAGTGACCTTCAGTCCGCGGACCTTGCGGCCGAAACCGGCCTCCAGTCCCAGCGCGCCGCCCAGGTGCACCTGAAAGCCCTCGACCTGGTTGCCGGCGTCGTCGACGACGAGCTGGCCCTTGAGACCGATGTCCGCGACCTGGATGCGGGCGCACGCGTTCGGGCAGCCGTTGATGTTGATGGTGACCGGCTGGTCGAAGTCCGGCATCCGGCGCTCCAGTTCGTCGATCAGGCTCTGGCCGCGGGCCTTGGTCTCGACGATGGCGAGCTTGCAGAACTCGATGCCCGTGCAGGCCATCGTGCCGCGCCGGAAGGGCGACGGGCTGACCCGCAGATCCAGCGCCTCCAGCCCGGCGACCAGGGACTCCACCTGCTCCTCGGGCACGTCGAGCACGAGCATCTTCTGCTCGGCGGTGGTGCGCAGCCGGCCCGAGCCGTGGGCCTCCGCCAGCGCGGCGACCTTCACCAGGAGGGCGCCGTCGACCCGGCCGACGCGCGGTGCGAAGCCGACGTAGAACGCGCCGTCCTTCTGGCGGTGGACGCCGACGTGGTCGCGCCACTGCTCGACGGGCGCGGCGGGCGCGGGGCCGTCGAGGAGCGGGCGCCGCAGATACTCCTCCTCCAGGATCCGGCGGAACTTCTCCGGCCCCCAGTCGGCGAGGAGGAACTTCAGCCGGGCGCGGTTGCGCAACCGTCGGTACCCGTAGTCGCGGAAGATGCCGATCACGCCGCCGAACACGTCGGGAACCTCGTCCAACGGCACCCAGGCGCCGAGCCGGACCCCGATCCTCGGGTTGGTGGACAGCCCGCCGCCGACCCACAGATCGAAGCCGGGGCCGTGTTCGGGGTGGTCGACGCCGACGAACGCGATGTCGTTGATCTCGTGCACCACGTCGAGCAACGGCGAACCGGAGACCGCCGACTTGAACTTGCGCGGCAGATTGGAGAAGTCCTTGTTGCCGATGAACCGGCGGTGGATCTCGTCGATGGCGGGCGTGCCGTCGATGATCTCGTCCTCGGCGATGCCGGCGACGGGCGAGCCGAGGATCACGCGGGGCGTGTCACCACAGGCCTCGGTCGTCGACAGGCCCACGGCCTCCAGCCGCCGCCATATCTCGGGGACGTCCTCGATCCGGATCCAGTGGTACTGCACGTTCTGCCGGTCGGTCAGGTCCGCGGTTCCCCGGGCGAACTCCTGGGAGATCTCGCCGATGACGCGCAGCTGCCCGGTGGTCAGCCGGCCGCCGTCGACGCGGACCCGCAGCATGAAGTAGCGGTCGTCCAGCTCCTCCGGCGCCAGGATCGCGGTCTTGCCGCCGTCGATCCCGGGCTTGCGCTGGGTGTACAGACCCCACCAACGCATCCGGCCGCGCAGGTCGTTGGGGTCGATCGAGTCGAAACCGGCCTTCGAATAGATCGTCTCAATGCGTGTCCGCACATTGAGACCGTCGTCGTCCTTCTTGAACTGCTCGTTGCCGTTGAGCGGCGTGTGATGGCCGACGGCCCACTGGCCCTCGCCGCGGTGGCGGCCGGCCTTGCGGCGGGTCGTGGCGTCGGCGGCGCTTTCCGAAGTGGCAGCCATGGCGATATGTCCTTCTGGGGGCGGCTCTGAGGAGGGCTGTTCACGCCGAGCCGCCGCCTGTGACCTGCGCGTACGCCGATGAACCCGGGGTGGCGCGAAACGGCGGTCACGGGTGGTGCGACGTGCGCGGCGAACGCGGACACGGCGGTGCGGGGTGGGGCGGCTCGGGGTGGCTCGTCCGCGACGATGGGGACGGCTGTGGGCGGCGGGGAGGGCGCCGGGAAGAACGGTGGTGCTGAGGCCCTCAGCGCGCCGGACAGATGGCGCTGGACATGCGGCCCAGGTCGACGTGGCGTCGACTCACCAAGGCAACTCCAGCTCGAGACATGACGGAAGCGTGGCACGGCGGTCTCTGGCCAGTAAAGCGCCGTCCGCGATGCGGACGGTATCGTCTTGGATGCTGGGATTGCTGTCTGTGCCACCTGCGGCGGCGGGCGCCCTGTGGGCGCGTCCTCAAGCGCCGGACGGGCTCGATTTGGCTGAGCTCAGCCGTTCAGCCTGTCCGGGCACTTGGGGGCACCGCCGGGCAGCCGAGTGCGCATGCCGTGGCCCGCAGTCGAAGAACCCGCCGGTCGGGCGCTGGCGCTACGCGCCGGGCCACGGGCCGGGGAGCGGGGCCGCCGGCTCGTCCTCCGTCTTGGTGTCGAAGACCCGGAAGCCGCGCCGTTCGTAGTTGGCGAGGGCGTGCGGGCCGTCCTTGTCGCAGGTGTGCAGCCACACCCGCTTCGTCGGGGTCAGCTCCGGCCACCGCTCGGCCAGGTCCCACGCCCGCGCGGCGCCGAACGACAGCAGCCGCCCGCCGAGGCGACGGCCCTGGAACGCCGGGAGGAGCCCGAAGTAGGCGATCGCCCTCGTCCTGGGGATCCAGCTCCATGTAACCCGCCGGGGTTCCCCGGTCGTACGCCACCCAGGTCTCCACGCCCGGCCGTTCCAGATACGCCTGCCACCGCTCGTACGGCCACGGCAGCCGGTCGGTCCAGCTGATGCTGCCGCCCACCGCCGTGTAGAGGAAACGGCTCAGCTCGGGCGAGGGCACCTCGGCCCGCCCGATCCGCAGACCGTCCGGCATGTCCGGTTCGGGCACCGGCGCGAGGTCGGCCGGCGACGTCTGCTCCAAGGACCAGGTCGTCACAGAAATCATGCTGTTACTCATGCCGACCAGCCAATCACGCGCTCGGACGGGCCTCGCAGGGGCTCCGGCCCGCGGCGGTCAGTGCGCCGACAGACCGTGGCGGGCGGCCAGCACGACCGGGGCGCGGGACGCCGGCAGCAGGTCCTCCGCGTGCAGCGGCGTCAGCAGCCGGACGTCGATGCCGTCCGTGAAGCGGTACGGGCGGTGGCTGAGCACCCCCGCCAGCGTGCGCCGCATCCGGGACATCTCCGCCCGTACCGTCACCGTGCGGGTGGCGTCGCCGAAGAGGTCCGCCGCCAGCTCCGCGGCCGTGCGCCCGGCCGGGTGGCGGGCCAGTACGTACAACAGCTCGGCGTGGCGCGGGCTCAGCTCCTGCGACCACTGCCCCGACTCGCCGGAGACCGTCACCGTCCAGCTCCGGGGCCGGCGCAGGTCCAGCACCACCCGGCTCGGTGTGCCGTCCCGGCCCGCCCCCGCGTCGGGCTCCTCGACGCGCACCAGCCAGCCGTCCGGCAGGGGTTCGAGCCGGCACAGCCCGAGGGTCGGCAACCACGCGCGCCCCGGTGCCACCGACTTGGGCAGCACCACCCGGCCCACCGGCCCCATGCCGGTCACCGCGGCCGTCCAGCCGTCCCGGTCCACCGCCAGCGCCCGGCCGCCGATCCGGGCCAGCATGGGCGTGGCGACCGAACGCAGCCGGTCGACGGACTCCCAGTGCCGGGCGCGCAGCTCCGCCTCGGCCACCTTGGCCACGGCGGTGACGAGGGCCAGTGAGGCCGGGTTGAACGCGCCCGCGGGCCCGCTGACGTTCAGCACGCCCACCAGCCGCCCGTCCCGCGGGTCGTGCAGCGGGGCCGCCGCGCAGGTCCAGGCGTGATGGGTCCGGACGAAGTGCTCGGCGGAGTGCACCTGCACCGGGCGGCGCTCCACCAGGGAGGTCCCGAGGCCGTTCGTGCCGACGAGGTCCTCCGTCCAGGAGGCCCCCACGTCGAAGCCCAGCCGGGTGGCGTTCCTGATCACCCCCGGGCTGCCCTCCCGCCACAGCACCCGGCCGTCGGCGTCCGCGACGGCCATCAGATGCTGCACGGTGTCGGCCACCTCGCCCAGCCCCTCGCGCAGCTGCGGCAGCAGGCCGCCCAGCGGAGAGGTGTGCCGCCGGTGCTCCACCTCCTCGGCCGACAGGGCCGGTGCGGCCCGGCCCACGTCCGGGTCGATGCCGTGGCGCCGGGCGCGACGCCAGGACTGCCCGATCACCTGGCGCGGCAGCACGGCTCCGGCCCGCCGGGCGGGCTCCGTACCGGCGAGCGAGGGATCAGCGAGCCACGCCTCCCGGACGGCGGGCAGCAGGCCCGCCTCGAATGGTCTGCGGTTCACGCTGCAATGGTGCCGTCGCGAGGCCCGTCGCGTCGGGGCATCGGCAAGATTGCAACGCAGTGCAACCGTTGCGGGTGGCATCGGTGCGGGCGCAAGGTGACAGGGAGCGGTCGGAGGGTGGTGCCGAGTCGGCGCAGCATCACCCTCCGCCTCGACTCCCGCCGCCGTCGCGGCCGTCGACCACCCCGCTCCGTCTCCTCCCGGTCCTTGTGTGTCACCCGTTCGGCCACCGTGCAGGCCGAGGGCCATTCGGCGGATACGGTAAGGGAGTGCAGGCAGCAAATGAACCACCGGGGCGGTCGGTCGGCCGACTCCACAGGGCTCGCGTCCTGTACCGAAATGTCTCAAAACGCAGGATGGCGTGGCTCCTCCTGAAGGACACGGTCAACTCCTGCGTGGAGTACCGCGTCACCGGGCTCGCCGCCGAGGCCGCCTTCTTCACGCTGCTCTCGCTGCCGCCCCTGCTCCTCGGTCTCCTCGGCCTGCTCGGCTACCTGGACGCCTGGACCGGCACCAAGACCATCGAGAGCATCCAGAACAACATCCTCAACGCCTCCGCGACCGTCCTGTCGGACAAGGGCGTCAACGAGATCGCGCGGCCGCTCCTGCAGGACGTCACCAAACGCGGCCGTCCGGACATCATCTCGGTCGGCTTCGCCATCGCCCTGTGGTCCGGCTCGCGAGCCGTGAACGTCTTCGTGGACACGATCACGATCATGTACGGGCTGGAGGGCAAGCGCGGCATCGTCAAGACCCGGCTGCTGGCCTTCCTCCTCTACATCGTCGCCCTCCTGATCGGGGCGGTGGTGCTGCCGCTGATGGTCGTCGGGCCGGACGCCGTGCTGGACATCGTGCCCTGGAGCGCGGACGTCGTCCGGGCGCTGTACTGGCCCGTCGTCACACTGCTCTCCGTCGTCTTCCTGACGACGCTGTACCACGTGTCCGTGCCCGTCCGTTCGCCGTGGCAGGAGGACATCCCCGGGGCGCTCGTCGCCCTCGCCATGTGGGTGCTCGGCAGCTTCCTGCTGCGCATCTACCTCACCCACACCGTCGAGGGCCCCACCATCTACGGCTCGCTCGCCGCGCCTGTCGCCGTGCTGCTGTGGATCGGCGTCTCGGCCTTCGCGGTCCTCGTGGGCGCTGCGGTGAACGCCGCGATAGACCGGGTGTGGCCGTCCGTCGCCACCGCCGCGGCGCGCGCCGAGGTGGACCGGGTGCGCGAGGCCGCGGCGGCGCGCGCGGCGGCCGAACGCGCCGCCCGGGCCTACGCCCCGGACGACATCGACGAGGAGGAGGACGGGGTGATGGGCCAGGACCGGGAGCCGCCCTCGGAGTTCCCCGAGCGCTGGGCGCAGTTCCTGCCCCCCGAGGACGTCCGGGCCCGGCTGCACCACCTCAAGCCCGAACACCAGCCGAAGCACGCGAAGCACGGGCGGCACGCGAAGCCGGACGGGCGCGGCTAGGAAAATCGTTGGCGCGGCGGCCGGGCGAGCCCCTACGCTCGCCACACACCGCGCGAACCACGCGGCGAGACACAGGAAACCAGGAGGTGAGGACCGTGATGACTGTCATTGCGACGGGCGTTGCCCGCACTCAGAAGTCGGATCACCCCACCTCTTCTTTCCTGAAGGATCACTTCCTTGTTCGAGCTCGCTGCGTCACACCCTCTCACCGGCTACGGCTGGGACGAAGGGTTCGCTGACAGCTTCACCCCGTACGCCGCGGAGGGCTTCGCGCCCGGGCGGATCATCCGCGTCGACCGCGGCCGCTGCGACCTCGTCGTCCCCGACGGCGACGGTGTGAGAACGGTCCACGCCGATACGGCCCTCGTCACCACGGGCGACCCCTTGCGCATCATGTGCACCGGCGACTGGGCGGCCGTCGACCTCACCCAGGGGTTCGTCCGCGCCCTGCTGCCGCGCCGCACGGCCTTCGTGCGCTCCACCTCCTCGCAGCGGTCCGAGGGCCAGATCCTCGCGGCCAACGTCGACCACGCCGTCATCGCGGTCTCTCTCGCCGTCGAGCTGGACCTCGGCCGGATCGAACGGTTCCTGGCCCTGGCCTGGGAGAGCGGCGCCGCGCCCGTCGTCGTCCTCACCAAGGCCGACCTGGTCACGGAGACGGCCGGGCCGGAGGTGCTCGCCCACCTCGTCGCGGACACGGAGGCGTCGGCGCCGGGCGTGCCGGTCCTGGCGGTCAGCGCGACCACCGGCGAGGGCGTCGACATCCTCGCCGCGACACTGGCCGGGGGGACATCGGTGCTCCTCGGCCAGTCCGGCGCCGGCAAGTCCACCCTCGCCAACGCGCTCCTCGGCGAGGACGTCCAGACCGTCCAGGCCGCCCGCGACCGGGACGGCAAGGGCCGTCACACCACGACGACCCGCAATCTGCTGGCACTGCCCGGCGGCGGTGTCCTGATCGACACCCCGGGCCTGCGGGGCGTCGGCCTCTGGGACGCGGAGGGCGGGGTCGCGCAGACGTTCTCCGAGATCGAGTCACTGGCGGCGCGTTGCCGCTTCCACGACTGCGGCCACGAGTCGGAGCCGGGCTGCGCGGTCCTGGAAGCCCTTGCGACGGGCGAGCTGCGCCAGCGCCGGCTGGACAGCTACCGCAAGCTCCTGCGCGAGAACCAGCGCATAGCGGCCCGCACGGACGCCCGCCTGCGCGCGGAGATCCGCCGCGACTGGAAGAAGAAGCAGACGCTGGGGCGCGAAATGATGGAACGCAAGCGGGGTCGCTAGCCGCTCAGGCGAATCGGGCCCCCTGCCCGGGGCTGCCCCTGCGCTTGTTCCGCACCACCGCTGCGCGGCGGTTGTCCTCAATCGCCGGACGGGCTGTTTTGGCTGAGGCCGGCCACATCAAGCCCGTCCGGCGATTGAGGACGCGCCCGCAGGGCGCTCGCCGCCGCAGGCGGCAGAACCGGCCCGCGGTCAAAGATCCGCCGGCAGGCGAGAGGCACTCGGCCGCCGCAGGCGGCAATGTCGGCCGGGCGGGATGCCACGTCCGATTCCCGCCAGAACGGCACCCGCCCATGCCGCAAACTGGTAAGCGTGATGGACGAAGAGACCAGGTACGAGGCAGTGAGCAGCCGTGATGCCCGCTTCGACGGGGTGTTCTTCTTCGCCGTGGTGACCACCGGCATCTACTGCCGCCCGAGCTGCCCGGCGGTGACCCCGAAGCGGGCGAACGTGCGCTTCTACCCGTCGGCGGCCGCCGCGCAGCGGGCCGGGTTCCGGGCCTGTCGGCGCTGTCGGCCGGACGCCGCGCCCGGGTCGGCCGAGTGGAACGTACGGGCCGACCTCGTCGGACGCGCGATGCGGCTGATCGGCGACGGCGTCGTCGACCGTGAAGGGGTCGCCGGGCTCGCCGACCGGCTCGGGTACAGCTCCCGGCAGGTGCACCGCCAGCTCACCGAGGAGCTGGGTGCCGGCCCCGTCGCCCTCGCACGGGCCCAGCGGGCCCACACCGCGCGGGTCCTGCTGCAGACCACCGACCTACCGGTCACCGAACTCGCGTTCGCTTCGGGCTTCGCCAGTGTGCGGCAGTTCAACGACACCATGCGCGAGACCTACGCCCGCACCCCGAGCGCGCTGCGCGCCCAGGCGCCCGGCACGCGCGGCCGCGCCGCCGTCGGCATTCCCCTGCGGCTCGCCCACCGGGGCCCGTACGCCGCCCGCGAGATCTTCGACTTCCTCCAGCGGCGCGCCGTCCCCGGCATCGAGGAGATCCTCGGCGAGCCCGGCGCCCGCACCTACCGCCGCACCCTGCGCCTGCCGTACGGCACCGGCATCGCCGAGATCCGCGAACCGCGCCCCACCGGGCCGCGCCGCGGCCACTGGCTCGACTGCCGCCTGCACCTCACCGACCCCCGGGACCTGTCCACCGCCGTACAGCGTGCACGGCGGCTCTTCGACCTCGACGCCGACCCGTACGCCGTCGACGAACGGCTCGGCGCCGACCCCCGTCTCGCACCCCTCGTCGCCGCCCGCCCCGGGCTGCGGTCGCCCGGGGCGGCGGACGGGGAGGAGCTGGCGGTACGGGCCGTCCTGGGCCAGCAGGTCACCGTGGCCGCCGCCGCACGGCTCGCGGGCACCCTGGTCGCCGCCTACGGCAAACCGCTCGCCGCACCGGACGGCGGGCTCACCCACGTCTTCCCCGAGCCCGCCACCCTGGCCGACGCCACCCTCGAGGAGCTCGGCATGCCGGACTCCAGACGGCGCGCCCTGCGCACCGTCGCCACCGCCCTCGCGGACGGCCGCGTCCGGCTCGACCCCGGCGTCGACCGGGACGCCACCGAGCGCGCCCTGCTCGACCTGCCCGGCATCGGCCCCTGGACCGCCGGCTACATCCGCATGCGGGCCCTCGGCGACCCCGACGTCTTCCTGCCGGGTGACGCCGGCGCCCGGCACGGACTCACCGCCCTCGGCGCGCCCGCCGACGCCTGCGACGCCTGGCGCCCCTGGCGCTCCTACGCCCTGCATCACCTGTGGAACCACACGCCGCCCCGCGAACCGAAGGACGCCTGACGATGCTCTACACCGAAATCGACAGCCCGCTCGGGCGGTTGCTCCTCACCGGCCGCCCCGCCGCCGACGCGCCCGGCGGCACCGCCCTCGTCTCGCTGTCCGTCCCCGGCCAGAAGAACGGTCTCCTCGCACAGCCGGACTGGCACCACGAACCCGCAGCCTTCGCCGAGGCCGAACGGCAGCTCACCGCCTACTTCGCGGGCGAGAGCAAGGACTTCACGCTCGCGCTCGCCCCCCAGGGCACCGCATTCCGGCAACGCGTGTGGGCCGCCCTGGACACCGTCCCGTACGGCGCCACCACCAGCTACGGCGAGCTGGCCGCCCGCGTCGGGGCCTCGCGTGCCGCCGTGCGCGCCGTCGGCGGCGCGGTCGGCGCCAACCCGCTGCTCGTGCTGCGCCCCTGCCACCGCGTGATCGGGGCCGACGGCTCGCTCACCGGTTACGCGGGCGGCCTGGACCGCAAGCGTCTGCTGCTGGCCCTGGAGAGCACGAGCACGGGGTGAGAACGGCCTTGGGGCCTGTCCGGCGGATCTTCGTGGGCTCCCGACGCCTGGCACTGGGGGCACCTCCCAGCGGTAGCTGGGGGAGCTCGCCGCGTTGTCGGGCTCGCCCGAGTACGACCGGTACGAGGGCGACCCTCCGCCTTGCGATCGCACGTACCGGACGCCGCTCGCTGATCCACGAAGATCCGCCGGACAGGCCCTGACTCCCGTCACCCCCGGAGCACCGCGCCGATCCACCCGCCGACGACCAGCAGGCAGGCGAACAGTTCGACGAGCACGCTGGTCCCCAGCGACCGCATCACCGTCCGCGTCGACGCCCATGCCTCGCCGCGCCCGCCCAGCCGCTGCCGCTCCATCGCGTAGAGCCCGGCGAGGAAGCCCGGCACGGCACCGATCACGGGCAGGACGAAGAAGCCCACGACGCCCGACGCGCCCGCCACCAGGAAGGCGCGCCAGGTGATGCCCGCGCCCCTCGGCCGCCGTGGCGGCAGCAGCCAGATGACGGCCTGGTTCAGCAGCAGCACCCCCGTCGCCCCGGCCAGGACCGCCCAGGCCGACGCGGTCCGCTCGGTCATCGACCACCAGAGCACCCCCGCCCACACGATCGGCGGTCCGGGCAGTCCCGGGGTCACGACGCCGAACAGGCCGAGCAGCATCACCAGCCCGACCAGGACCAGCTGCCACGTCCCCATGGATCCAGGTTGCCAAAATGCCGCCGCCAGCGCCCCTGGACCGTACCTGACGTGCGAAGACGCCTGATGCGCGGCCGCCTGTTCCTCGTCAGACGCGGGCCGTCCAGCCGTGCTCGGCCGCGTGCCAGCCCAGCTGCAACCGGGTTGTCACCCCCGCCAGCTCCATCAGCCGCTTCACCCGCCGCTGCACCGTCCGCAATCCCAGGCCGAGCTGCTTCGCGACGCTCGCGTCCGTGAGCCCGACCAGCAGCAGGGAAAGGACCTCCAGGTCCACCGCATCGGGCCCGGGTGCCCCGGGCCCGCCGGGTATGCGGGCCCCGGGCAGATGGCCGGCCGGGCCAGGATCCGCACCGGCCGCCCGGACCGGCAGCGCCTCGTGCCAGACGTCCTCGAAGAGGTTCACCAGCGATTCCAGCAGCGCGCCGCCGTGGACGACGAGCGCGGCGGACTCGGCGGTGTGCGAGGCGAGCGGCAGCAGGGCGATCCGGCGGTCGGCGATGACCAGCTCGGCCGGTACCCGCTCGACGGCCCGCAGCAGCGCGGGCTCGACACGGCCGAGCACCGCCGTGGCCCCGTCCGGCCCCCGCGCCCCGGCCAACGCGGCCCGCTCCACGACCACCCGGTGGGGCACCCCGATCTCCGCACCCGGGGCGCCCCAGGGTCTTTCCGTCAACAGCGCGCACACTTCT
Organism: Streptomyces sp. NPDC033229; assembly: GCF_055576875.1. NCBI lineage: Bacteria > Bacillati > Actinomycetota > Actinomycetes > Kitasatosporales > Streptomycetaceae > Streptomyces > Streptomyces sp. NPDC033229. The sequence goes on from NZ_JBVIQR010000001.1 coordinate 307,164, forward strand.
TCGCCCGCGCCAAGACGCATGCGCGAAAGGCGCTGTGCGACAGTGCGCGCCCCGGTCACCACCTCCACCGCACCGGGGCCGTTGAGCCGTTCAGCCCCCTGATCCCGGGGCACCGTCCCCCTCATGGCGTCCAGTCCCATGGCACCGAGCACGCGAACCCCTCCCCAAACGGCGTTCCGACTCGGGCCATCATCCCCGGGTGGTGTCCGCCGTGCACTCTTCCCGTAAGCCACACAGTGTGGACAATAAGGGCATGAACCAGCAGGGGGATCGGTACGCCGACCAAGAGGACGCCTGGTGGGGCGAGTTGTACGGCAGGAGCGAACCCGATCCGGGCTCGGCCGCCGAGGACGACAGCCTCGATGATCGTTTCACCTCGGCCGCGGCGGTGGTGAGGGCCGAACCGCGAGGGCTGCGAGGCGCCGAGCCACCCGCGCCCCCCGGCCCGCGCCCGCCCCAACCACCCCGCCGTAGCGAGGCGGTGAGCCGCTCGGAACCGGTCAGGCGCTCCGGCCCCGGTGGCCGCCCGGCGCCCGCGGAAGCCACGAAACCCGTACGCCCGCCCGAACCCGCCCCGCCCGCCCCCGCATCGAGGCCCCCGGCTCCCCGGGCTTCCGCTCGCCTCACCGATACGCCCGGACCGCCGGCCCCCGCCGAAAGCACCGGCCCCGAAGCCCCTCCGGATCCGCCCGCCCCGCCCGCCGCAGCGGACTTTGCCGGGGCGCCCCCACAGGAACCGCCTGGCCGAGGCCTGCTCCCCGTGCCGAAGAGCTGGGCATCGCCCCACGCCGGCGCCCTGCCGGTACCGCCCCGACTTCCCTCGCCCGCCCGGCCCTCGAACGTCCGGCCGGACCGGCCGCGCAAGCCCCCGCGCACCGACCCGAGGGCGCAGGTCCCGCCCCCGCGCCTCCCTCTCGCGCAGAAGCGCTCCGCGCCCGCCGAGCCACCCACACGGCCCCTCCCCGCCGCCCCGCCCACACCACCAGCCCCCGCCGCCCCGCCGTCACCGACGCGGGTGGCGATCGAGCCGGGCCGGACCGCAGGGGAACTCGACGCGGGCAGCGGGCCCGAGCCGACCACCCGGCTGTCCGCGGTCCCCCGCCAGACGGGCCGCACGGCGAACCGCGCGGCCGAATTCGTCGGCCAGGGGCCGCCCACGTACGACGCCGAACCCACCGCCTGGCCCCCAGCCGCCCCCGGCGCACTGGACGACCTCGTGCCCGACACCGTGGTCGACGGCGCCCGGTACGGCGTGCTGACGCTGCGCGCCCTGTCCCTGCGGGGGGACTCGGCGCGCTACCGCGGCGAACCGCGGCGGGACGCGCTGCTCACCGCCCGCTTCGGAGACGGCGACGACGCCCTGCTGCTGGTCGCCGTGGCGAGCGGCGGACGCGCCACGGAAGGCGCCCACCGGGCGGCCCGGGACGTCTGCGCGTGGCTGGCCGACGCGGTCGGGCGCAGCCACCCCCGGCTGGTCGAGGACATCCGCCGCGGCCGCCGGGGAGAGCTGAGGTCGGGGCTGCACCGGCTCACCGACCGCTCGTACGGACGGCTGCGCGGCCGGGCGGCCGACCTCGGCCTGCGGCCCGCCGAGTACACCGCCGCCGTGCGCTGTCTGCTGCTGCCCGCCGACGCCCGGTGCCGTACGCGGGTCTTCTTCGGGGTGGGTACGGGCGGGCTCTTCCGGCTGCGGGAGGGTGCCTGGCAGGACCTGGACCCGGCCCCGCGCGAGGCGGACGGGAACGTGGACCCGATCGTCGGCCGGGGCAGCGGGCCCGCCGACCGGATCACCGTGGACCTCGGCGTCGCCACCCCCGGCACCGCCCGCGTCATCGACCCCGCCCTGGTGCCGAGCGAGCCCTTCCGGTTCCGTGCGTCCGTCGCCCGGCCGGGTGACGTCCTGCTGCTGTGCAGCGCGGGCCTCGCCGAGCCGATGCGCGGCGAGCCCGCGCTGGGCGACCGCCTCGCCGAGCGGTGGACCGGCCAGCGGCCGCCCGGACTGGCCGCGTTCCTCGCGGACGGACAGCTGCGGGTGAAGGGATACGCCGACGACCGCACCGCGTGCGCGGTCTGGGAGGCATAGCCAGGAGTTCCATGGGTTGATGGGGGCAGGAGCGCACTGTCAGGGGACGCGTCCGGACGTGTCCCGACCCGACCCGAAAGGACCGGCCCGATGGCGAAGCAGACCGTGGCGGAGCAGACGGTGGACATCCTCGTACGAGCCGGCGTGCGGCGGCTCTACGGGGTCGTGGGCGACAGTCTGAACCCCGTCGTGGACGCGATCCGCCGCAACGCCGCCATCGACTGGATCCAGGTCCGCCACGAGGAGGTCGCCGCGTTCGCCGCCGGGGCGGAGGCGCAGCTGACGGGGAAGCTGGCCGCCTGCGCGGGCTCCTGCGGCCCCGGCAATCTGCACCTGATCAACGGCCTCTACGACGCGCACCGCTCGATGGCGCCGGTCCTCGCCCTGGCCTCGCACATCCCCAGCAGCGAGATCGGCACCGGTTTCTTCCAGGAGACCCACCCCGACCAGCTCTTCCGCGAATGCAGCCACTACTGCGAGCTGGTCTCCAACCCGCAGCAGATGCCCCGGGTGCTCCAGACCGCCGTACAGAACGCGATCGGCCAGGGCGGTGTCAGCGTCATCGCCCTGCCGGGTGACATCGCGGGCCAGCAGGCCCCCGAGCGCAGCATCGAGCACGCCCTGGTCACCACGCGCCCCACCGTGCGGCCCGGTGACACGGAGATCGAGGCACTGGCCCGCATGGTGGACGAGGCGGGCAAGGTGACGCTGTTCTGCGGCAGCGGCACGGCGGGCGCGCACGACGAGGTGATGCGCTTCGCGGAACGGGTGAAGGCGCCGGTCGGGCACGCACTGCGCGGCAAGGAATGGATCCAGTACGACAATCCGTACGACGTGGGGATGAGCGGCCTGCTCGGCTATGGCGCCGCCTACGAGGCCACCCACGAGTGCGACCTGCTGATCCTGCTGGGCACCGACTTCCCGTACAACGCCTTCCTTCCTGACGATGTGAAGATCGCCCAGGTCGATGTGCGCCCCCAGCACCTGGGCCGCCGGTCCAAACTCGACCTCGCGGTGTGGGGCGACGTCCGCGAGACGCTGCGCTGCCTCACCCCGAAGGTGCAGGTCAAGAGCAGCCGCAAGTTCCTCGACAAGATGCTCAAGAAGCATGCCGACGCCCTCGAAGGGGTGGTCAAGGCCTATACGCGCAAGGTCGAGAAGCACACGCCGATCCATCCCGAATACGTCGCCTCGATCCTCGACGAGGAAGCCGCCGCCGACGCGGTCTTCACCGTGGACACCGGGATGAACAATGTCTGGGCCGCCCGCTATCTCACCCCCAACGGCCGCCGCCGCGTGATCGGTTCCTTTACCCATGGATCGATGGCCAACGCCCTGCCGCAGGCGATCGGTGCCCAGTTCCTCGACCGTGACCGGCAGGTCGTCGCCATGTCGGGCGACGGCGGCTTCACCATGCTGATGGGCGACTTCCTCACGCTCGTCCAGTACGACCTCCCGGTGAAGGTCGTGCTCTTCAACAATTCCTCCCTCGGCATGGTCGAGTTGGAAATGATGGTCGGCGGACTGCCGGCGTACGGCACGACCAACCACAACCCCGACTTCGCGGCCATCGCCCGGGCGGCCGGAGCGCACGGCGTACGGGTCGAGAAGCCCAAGCATGTGCGGGGCGCGCTGCGGGACGCCTTCAAGCACAAGGGCCCCGCGCTGGTGGACATCGTCACCGACCCGAACGCCCTGTCCATCCCCCCGAAGATCCGGGCGGAGATGGTCAGCGGTTTCGCGCTCTCCGCGGGCAAGATCGTGCTCGATGGAGGAGTGGGCCGGATGCTGCAGATGGCACGCTCCAATATCCGTAACGTGCCCCGCCCTTGAGGGGACCTCCTCGGCCGAGGGGGCCTTCCTCGGCAGGACCCTAGAAGCCGGTGGAGCCGTCTATCCGCTCGCGCAGCAGATCGGCGTGGCCGTTGTGCCGGGCGTACTCCGCGATCAGTTTCACCAGGATCACGCGCAGCGACACCGGCTCGCCGGTCAGCCGCTCCCGGCCGGTGGCGTCCAGGGAGGGCGCGGCGGCCACGATCTCGCGCGAGCGCTCGCACTCCGCCCGCCACACCGCGAACGCCTCCTCGATGTCGCCGTCCAACGCCTCGAAATCCTGGTCCGGATCGTCGTCGGAGTAGTAGAGGTGGGGCAGGTCCTCACCGGCGAACTGCATCCGGAACCACCACCGCTCCACCCCGGAGAGATGGCGGAGAAGGCCGTGCAGGCTCAGGCCGGAGGGGGCGACACCCTTTTCGGAGAGCCGCTCCGGCGCGATGCCGGAACACTTGGCCTCGAACGTCGCCCGATGCCAGTCGAGGTAGGCGGTCAGCACCTCGCGCTCCCCGCCGACGCGGGGGAGCTGCGCCCTCTCCGCGCCCGACCAGGGCTGTGCGTAGGCGTCGGTCGGCAGTTGGGCCGGGGTCTTCGCTGGAATCTCGGTCATGCGGCGAGTGTCGCAGGGGGCACTGACAATCGGTCCGGTGATCGCGGGCGCCACCGGGGAGGCTATTCGCACCGGTCGCAGGACACTCCTGTATTCCGGTCATATAGCCATGTTGATGCGTCAACAGGCGTCGTTTCCTTGCGAGTGGGGCATGCATTGCCGTGAGCGTGTTCGATCCGGGGCGCCGGGGAGGGGTCGGGGCGGCGAGGGATGAAACGGCGAACTGCGAACTGGGTGGACGCGGAGAGCGACGCGGGTCGGGAAGGGGCCGCGGAGGGCATGACGTCGGACGGGGACGGGGACGGGGACGAAAAAGGGGATTACGGGCCTCGCTGGGAAAGACGGCTCCGGCAAAAGGATCTGACGGCGGTCCGTGACGTGCGTGCCGCGTTGCGCGAACTGCTGGCGCGGTGGGGCGCGCCGGGGCGGGCGGACACGGCCCGGCTCCTGGCGAGCGAGCTGGTCACCAATGCCCTGGTGCACACCGACGGCGGGGCGGTGGTCACCGTCACGCTGAGCGGTGGTGACGCCGCCGAGGTCAAGGGGCGGCTGCGGGTGGAGGTGCGGGACTTCGTCGCGCGGCACCCGACCCTGCGCCGTCCGGGGCCGGACGGCGATCCGGAGTCCGTCATCGACGGTGCCGCCACCTCGGGCCGCGGGCTGTTATTGGTGCACTCCCTGGCGGACGCGTGGGGCATACGGGCTCACGGTGTCGGCAAGGCCGTGTGGTTCGAGCTGGAGGCGCAGGAGCCCTGACGGCCGACGGCACGGGCTGTGGTCGATGGTTCGGCCCTGGCCCGCTCCGAGTCGGGCCGCCGCGCGGCCAGTTGGGCCACCGCCGGGCGTGGTCACCGGTGGTCGCCGGGTCGGCACCAGTCGGGCGGCCGGGTAGTATGAGTGTGGTTCGCCACGCGCGCCCCGGGCCGCGCGGCGGCCCCGGGCGGCCGGTTGTCAGTCAGCCGAACTGACGCTCGATCTGGGCGAGTTTGGCCTCCAGCGAGTCGAGTCGCGGGATGGCCTGGGTGTCGTCCTCCGCGGTGAGGTCGATCGGCTCAGGGCCGTCGCCGACCGCCTGAAGTGGACGGGAACGAACGGGAAGGTGTCCCTGCTCGACTATGGAAGGCTCCGAACCGATCTGCGCGGGCTGCGCGGCGGCGGGTACGGCGGCCGGTCCCGAGGCGCTGGGCGGGCGCACGTCCACTTGCTGGCCGCCGCCGCGGCCGAGGCCCCACGCCCGGTGCTGCCGGTTGTAGGCCTTGAGACGGGCCCGTTCCAGCCTGCCCGCCTCCCGCTGGCGGATCCGGTGCTGTTCCCGCTGCCGTTTGTCCTCGCGGACCTCCTCGACGGCTTCGTCCAGCGTCCGTACGCCCTCGAGCAGCATCAGCGACCAGGCGCCGAAGGTCTCGCGCGGAGCCCGCAGCCACCGCACTATGCGGATCTGCGGCAACGGGCGGGGCACCAGGCCCTGTTCGCGCAGCGCGGCCCGGCGGGTCTGTTTGAGCGCGCGGTCGAAGAGCACCGCCGCCGACAGCGACATCCCCGCGAAGAACTGCGGGGCGCCCGCGTGGTCTATCCCGCGCGGCGCGTGCACCCAGTTGAACCAGGCGGCGGCGCCGGCGAAGGTCCACACCAGCAGCCGCGAGCCGAGGGCCGCGTCGCCGTGGCTGGCCTCGCGGACGGCGAGGACGGAGCAGAACATCGCCGCGCCGTCGAGGCCGAAGGGGACCAGGTACTCCCAGCCGTCCGTCAGTCCCAGGTTCTGCTGTCCGAAGCCGACCAGGCCGTGGAAGGAGAGCGCGGCGGCGACGGCGGCACAGCAGAAGAGGAGTACGTACGAGGCGATGCCGTAGACGGTCTCCTTGCGGCGCCTGCGCTCCTCGGTGCGTTCCCAGGAATCCGTGGTGCCCGCCGCGTCCTCCGGGCTGCCCCGCCGCCCGCGCGTGAGCACCGCCACCGCCACCAGGGCCCCCGTGAGCGCCACCCCACAGGGCAGCACCCAATTCAGCGGTATGTCGGTCACTCTCATCTTGCTTCCCTTGCTTTGCGGTACTGCGTTTCGCGCGCCATCCTGTCGGAATCGGACCGTTCCCCCAAGGGTTTTGGAGCAAGAGAACGCCAATGGAGGCCAAGGGAATACGGATAGGTGCGAAGTGAGTCGAACACCGTTCAGGTGAACGGGAATTGTGTTCCCGTCAAACCACTCGACCGGGTGGAATGAAGCCCATCAGCTTGCGGAAAGTCGATCGATTCGGTCCGCATCGCAGGTGCGTGGACAGGTGAGACAGGTGTTGTCGGGGCGCAGGGTGTAGAAGAAGCAGCAACTCACCCGGTCCCGGGTCGGCAACGACCCCGACCCGTGGGCCGACGGCACGGCCAGCTCGCGGAAGTCCGAGCCGCCGACGTACGGCGCCGTGGCCCCCGGCAGCAGCAGTGCCAGCTCCCGCAGTACCCGAGGTTCCTCGCCGAGCAGCCGGCCCAGGTGCCAGAGTCCCTCGGTCACCTCGTCGGTCGCCATGCCCCACAGGGCGCGCGGCCCGCGCCGCATGCGCGGCCGGAAGCCGTCCAGCACCGGCCCCAGATGCTCGGCGACAGCCGCCCGCACCTGCGCGCGCAGCGCTTCCTCGTCCGGGACGACCCGTGCGCCCGGGTCGGTGGCGGCCGGATCGTCCGGCAGGCAGGCGAACCGGGTGACCTCGGCCGTCATGCGCCCCAGCACCCGGTGGAAGGAGACGGCTTCGACCGGCAGCCGCGGCACGCGGCGGTGCAGGAACCAGGGAACGGTGACCAGCAAGCAGACCGGCCAGGCGTAGCGGTGCAGGCCGAAGCCGGCCACCACGTCCGGGCGGGCCGGCTGCCCGTAGTCGCGCCGGATCTGTTCGTCGTCCCATGCGAGATAGGCGTCGAGGTCCGCGCCGCCCGCCGCGAGCCCGGCGGCCGTGACCCAGCCGTCGCCGTGGCGCGGGGCCTCCGTCAGGACGGTCAGGGAGGGAAAGACCTCGGTCAGACGGGCATACGCGTCGGCCATGGGGGAGACCCGGGTGGTCCGGGGGCCCATGGAAGGGGAGGGGGCGGGGAGAGAGGAGGGGAGGGGAGCCCGCGGGGGCGGGACGGCCGAGGCGGGGACCATGCGGAGACCACCGAATCGCGATCGATGTCAGGTAAGCCTTACCTTACCGGTAATCATTCGGGGTTTGAACTGTCGCAGGTGCCGCCTATGGTTCGGTATGGACACCCAGGAGGACCCCCATGGAGCAGGGCAGACCCCGTACCGCGGCGCCGCTTCCGAGCGCCGCCGTGCCGGCGCAGGCCGGGCCCGCTGCGCGCGGTGAGCACGTCCACGACGAGCGGGAGCACGGCTACGGCCACCCTGTGCCCGGCGCCCGCCGGGACACCGCCCGACCGGCGCGGCCCGAGCGCACCGAGGAGCCCGCGTGCGGGGAGCGCCCCGCGCGCAGGATGCCGCAGCGCTACTCCGTCCGGGGCCAGGTGCTCGACGCGCTCCGCAAGGCGCTGGTCAGCGGTGAGCTGATCCCCGGCGAGGTCTACTCCGGCCCCGCGCTCGGCGAGCGGTTCGGGGTGTCCGCGACGCCCGTCCGGGAGGCCATGCAGCAGCTCGTGCTCGAAGGCGCGGTCGAGGTCGTGCCCAACCGCGGCTTCCGGGTCGCCAGCCGCACCGCACGCGACCTCGCCGAGCTCGCCGAGGTGAGGGCCCTCCTCGAAGTCCCCGCCATGCTGGGGCTCGCCCGCACGCTCCCGGCGCGGACCTGGTCCGAGCTGCTGCCACTGGCCGAGACGGCCGCCGCCGTGGCGGCGAGCGGCGACCGCGCCGGCTACGCCGAGGCCGACCGGGCCTTCCACCGTGCCCTCCTCGGCCTCACGGGCAACCGCCAACTGGTCATGGTCGCCGACGAACTGCACCGCCGCGCCCAGTGGCCGACCCCCCATGGCCCGGTGCGCCGCACCGCCGACCTCGTCGCCGACGCGGCCGAGCACCTGACGCTCCTCGACGCCCTCGCCGCCCAGGACCTCGCCGGCGTCGAGTCGTTGGTGACCCGGCACTTCGCCGGCGCGGTTCGAGGCTAGGTCCCAGGCTCTGTCCGGCGGGCGTTCGGCTGCGGGCCGTCGTTGCCGCCCGTGGCGGCGGGCGCCCTGCGGGCGCGTCCTCAAACGCCGGACGGGCTGCATTGGCTGAGCCCAGCAACCAGCTCGTCCGGCGCTTGAGGGCGATCCGCCGGTCACTCCTAGGCCGGGTCCGGTCTGCCCTGGGCGGGTACGGTCGCGGCACGCGCAGGCGTGAGGCGGTCCGCCAGCCAGGTTGGGACGCCGCCCAGGAGGTGGACCAGCCGGGTGGCCTCCGCGCGCAGCCGGTCCGCCTCGCCCGCGTCGGGGACCACTGCGGCCAGGGAGGTCAGCGCCGGGGCGATGCCGACCAGGTAGCCCAACTCCTCCCGGATACGCAGTGATTCGGTGAACCCGTGCCGTGCCTCGGTGAGCTTGCCGTCGTGCTCGGCCATCGCCGCCACGTGCCGCCAGGTGAAGGAGAGCAGCAGCCGGTGGCCGTGCGCGGTCGCCCCCGCGTGTGCGCGCTGGAAGGCGGCCGTGGCGTCCGAGGGGTTGTCGGACAGGTGCTGGGCGATGAGTCCCCGGCGGAAGTCCAGCTGCGGTCGGGTCGGCGAGCCGGGCCCGAGCAGCGCGGCCGCCCGTCCCAGCGCGGCGCGTGCCTCGTCGGCCCGGTCACGTACCCCCAAAAGGGTGGACGCGTACGCGAGATGACCCCGCTCGCAGGCCGCCGCCCCGCGTTCCTCGTCGTCCGTGGCCAGGGCTTCCGCCGACCGCAGCGCGTCCTCGGCGTCCTCCCATCCCTTCGCCGTGAACACGCACCGCTCGATCAGCACCGCCGTGCGCCGCAGCGCCACCCCCGCCTCCGCCGCCGCGCGCGGGGCGAGGAGCGCGGCGGCGTCCTCCCAGCAGGCGCGTGACCGCAGCCGCCACACGGCTCGTTCGAGTGGATCGTTCCCTTGCGGATCCGGTCCTTGTGGTCCCCATGGCTCCGACAACCCAGAATTCCGCATGGCGGTATCCGCCACAGTGCCCTCCCCAAGCGCGCCGTCGAGCTGGAAGCCGTGCCCGCATCTCAGCACGGGGACCCGGGCGCGGCCAAGGGTCAGGTGTGAATCAGTTCACAAACCCATGGACGGTCCACGGCTGTCCTGCGCGGTCGCGCGGCGGCCGAAGTCCGTTGCGTCCGAAGAGGGTTGTCGCACCCCCGTGTCCCGCGACTCCCAGCGGTAGCGGCAGATTACCGAAGAGATCGCAGGCCATGGCCCCGCCGCGGGCGCGGCGGCGGGGTGTTCGAATGCCGGGCGAGCAGTCGACGACGGCCGTGCGGGCGGGCACCCGCCGCCGTGGCGGGTTCCGGCCGGGCCGGACGGAAAATGCCTCGATTCCGGTCCTGGCTGGTGACGGGCGTCGTCCCGGCGGCGCGCGCGGCCGAGGTCGAACGCCGCCTGCCGGCCCTCACCCGGAGCGAGGCCACCTGGTGGGCGGCTCCCGCCACCGACCGTCCCCACCCGGGTGAACCTCCGGCACGCGCCCGCACCGGTGCCGACCCCCTCAACCGAGCGGAGTACCTGCGGCACCTCGGCCGGGGGTGATGGCGGTGACCGGGGCTCCGCCCCGGGCCCGGTCCTCGATCGCCGCACCGGCCGCTGTGCCGTGTCCCCGGTCGCCGGACGGGCTCAACGGCAGCCCTCCGGGGGCATCTCCCAGCGGCAGCCGGGGGAGAGCGAAGCCCCCCCGCGCGGAGCGCGGTACCACTGGCCGAAGCCGTGTCGCCCCGACCCGCGTCAGCTCATCCGCAGGGCCAGGAAGAAGTCCAGCTTGTCCTCCAGGCGCGACAGATCGCGGCCCGTCAGTTGCTCGATCCGGCCCACCCGGTAGCGCAGGGTGTTCACATGCAGGTGCAGGCGCGTCGCGCAGCGGGTCCAGGAGCCGTCGCAGTCGAGGAACGCCTCCAGGGTCGGGATCAGCTCGGCGCGGTGACGGCGGTCGTAGTCGCGCAGCGGGTCCAGCAGACGGGCGGTGAAGGCGCGGCGGACGTCGTCGGGGACGAAGGGGAGGAGCAGGACGTGGGAGGCCAGCTCCTGGTGTCCGGCGGCGCAGACGCGGCCGGGGCGGGCCGCCGCCACGCGGCGGGCGTGACGGGCCTCCTCCAGGGCGCCGCGCAGCCCCTCCGCGGAGTGCACGGCCGCGCTGACGCCCAGCGTCAGACGGCCGTCGTCGGCGAGGCCCCGGGAGAGGGGTTCGCGGATCGCGGCGAGGAGCGCGTCGGCGTGCAGACCGGTGACGGCCGCCGTGCCCTCCGCGTCGGCACCCGAGGACACGGACGGCACCGGGGGGACCGAGGGAAGAGGCACCAGGGCGACCGCCTCGTCGCCCGTGTGGGCTACGGCGATGCGGTCGGAGGGGTCGGGGCCGATCGCGTCGGGGTCGACCAGCATCTCCTCCAGCAGGGCCTGGGCGACCGGCCCGCCGGGGATGTCGCCGCCTTCCCACTCGACCCGGGCCACGACGATCTGCCAGTGCGGGGCCGTGCCCAGCCCGGGCAGCAGCACCGGCGCGGCCACCCGCAGCCGGGCCGCGATCTCCGCCGGGGCGGCACCCGTCTGGACCAGTTCGAGCACTTCCTGGGCGAGCCGGCGCCGTACCGTACGGGCCGCCTCCCGCCGGTCGCGCTCGACGGCGATCAGCTGGGTGACGCCGTGCAGCAGGTCCAGCCGCTCCTCCGGCCAGTCCCCGGCGTCCGCCTCGACGGCCAGCAGCCAGTCGGAGAGGACCGTCTCGCGCAGATCGCGGCCGCTGCTGCGAATGGGGAACAGCGAGTACGTGGCACCGGCGGCGGTGAGGCGGTGCGGGCCGCGCCGGCCCGTGCGCGAGGCGGCCAGGTGCTCGCCCGCGAGGGTGGCGCTGACCGCGGCCGGCAGCGCGGGACCGGCCCCCGCCAGCGAGGAGCCCGCGATGGGGCGGCCGCTGGGGGAGAGCACCCAGGCCCGCAGGTCCAGGTCGGAGCCGAGCAGATCGAGGACCACCTCGGGGCCGCCGCCCGCCGGGCCCGCGGTCATCAGCCGGCGGTGCCGGTCCACGACCGCAGCGAGGTCGCCGGCCCGCTCGCCGGAGACCTGCCGCACGACGTGCTCGGTGATGGACGCGAAGGACACGTCCTCGTCGACGGAGAACAGCGGCATCCGGTGCCGCGCGCACGCCAGCACCAGGTCGTCGGGGGTGGAGGCCATCTCCGCCTCGCCCGCCGCGAGCCCCGCCACCCCGGCCGCCGCCAGGATCCGGACGAACCGCTCGGAGTCCTCCGGCTCGCGTCGCCAGGCCAGCCCGGTGAGCACCAGCTCGCCACCGGACAGATACCGGCTCGGGTCCCGCAGGTCGGTGGTCATCACGCCGCGCACGGTGCGGTCCAGCTCGTCCTCGCCGCCGAGCAGCCGAAGGCCCAGCGCATCCGTCTCCAGCAGTGCGCGCAGCCGCATCGTGGTCGCCGCCGATCTGTCTTGTTGTATCCAGTGGAATGCCGTGAGGTTTCCGAACCCCGTCTTTCGTTCGAATCTACAAGACATGGGCCACGGCCAGCCAACCGCTTCATGGTTTCGGTGACTGCACCCGGGCCCCCGCACCTCTGTGTACTTGGCCCACTCCGCGTGAACAGGACGTGAACCGCCCCGCCCCACCCCCCTCGCAGCGCCCTCGAGACTCGAGAAGAGAACATCCATGGACTTCCTGCGCCCTGCCAGCTGGGAGGACGCTCTCGCCGCGAAGGCGGAGCACCCCACGGCTGTGCCCATCGCGGGTGGTACGGACGTGATGGTCGAGATCAACTTCGACCACCGCCGGCCGGAGTACCTGCTGGACCTCAACCGCATCGGCGAACTCCACGAATGGCAGACCGACGAGCGCGACGTCCGCCTCGGCGCCGCCGTGCCCTACACGCAGATCATGGACCACCTGCGGACGGAGCTGCCCGGCCTCGCGCTCGCCTCGCACACCGTCGGCTCCCCGCAGATCCGCAACCGCGGCAGCGTCGGCGGCAATCTCGGCGCCGCCTCCCCGGCGGGCGACGCGCACCCCGCGCTGCTGGCGGCGGGCGCCGACGTCGAGGTGGCGTCCGTGCGCGGCACCCGTCTCATCCCGGTCGAGGAGTTCTACACCGGGGTCAAGCGCAACGCTCTGGAGCCCGACGAACTGATCCGGGCCGTACGCATCCGCAAGGCCGACGGACCGCAGGCGTTCTCCAAGGTCGGCACCCGCAACGCCATGGTCATCGCCGTCTGCGCCTTCGGCCTCGCCCTGCACCCCGAGACCCGCACGGTCAGGACCGGCATCGGCTCGGCCGCGCCCACACCCGTCCGGGCCCGGGTGGCGGAGGACTTCCTCCAGGCGGCCCTCACCGAGGGCGGCTTCTGGGACTCCGGGCGTCTCATCACCCCTTCCCTCGCCCGGGAGTTCGCCCGACTCGCCGCCGGCGCCTGCAACCCGATCGACGACGTGCGCGGCACCGCCGAGTACCGCAGGCACGCGGTGACCGTCATGGCCCGCCGCACCCTCGGCTGGACCTGGGACGCGTACCGTGGAAACGAGAGGAGCGCATCATGCGCGTGAATTTCACGGTCAACGGCCGACCGCAGCAGGCCGACGACGTCTGGGAGGGCGAGAGCCTCCTGTACGTCCTGCGCGAGCGGCTGGGCCTGCCGGGCTCCAAGAACGCCTGCGAGCAGGGTGAGTGCGGGTCCTGTACGGTCCGCCTCGACGACGTCCCGGTCTGCGCGTGTCTGGTGGCGGCCGGCCAGGTGGAGGGCCGCACCGTCGACACCGTCGAAGGGCTCGCCGGCTACGCCGAGCGGCGCTCGGCAGGGGACCGGACGGGCACCGCCCAGGGCACCAGCATCGACGAGGCCCAGCGCTGGCAGGCCCGGCCGCCGGGCGCGCGCACCGCCGAACTCTCGCCCGTACAGCAGGCCTTCATCGACGCGGGCGCGGTCCAGTGCGGGTTCTGTACCCCGGGTCTCCTCATTGCCGCCGACGAACTGCTCGAACGCAACACCGAGCCCTCCGACGCGGACATCCGCGAGGCACTCTCGGGCAATCTGTGCCGCTGCACCGGCTACGAGAAGATCCTCGACGCGGTACGCCTCGCGGCGGCCCGCGCGGACCGCGCCGAAGAGGCGGTCTGAGGATGTCCGTCACCCGCACCCCCACCAGCCTCACCCAGGGCAGCCGCACCAAAGGCGGCATCGGCGAATCCACCCTCCGCCCCGACGGCACCCTCAAGGTGACCGGCGAGTTCGCCTACGCCTCCGACCTGTGGCACGAGGACATGCTCTGGGGTTTCACCCTCCGCAGCCCGCACGCCCACGCCCGGATCGTCTCCGTCGACATCGCCGAAGCGCTGGCCACCGCCGGTGTCGAGACCGTCATGACCCACGCCGACCTGCCCGCCGGGACCCGCTACGGCCTGGAGATCAAGGACACCCCCGTCCTCGCCGACGGCGTCGTCCGCTACCACGGGGAGCCCGTCGCCCTCGTCGCCGCCGACCACCCCGAGACCGCCCGCCGCGCCGCCGCCAAGATCAAGGTCGAGTACGCCGAACTCCCCGTCGTCTTCGACGAGGAGAGCGCCACCGGCCCCGGCGCCCCACTGCTCCACCCCGGCCGCCACGACGACCACGCCGGTCACGTCCCGCACCCCAACATCGTCCACCGGCAGCCCATCGTCCGCGGCGACGTCGCCGCCGCGAAGGCCCGCGCGGACGTCGTCGTCTCCGGCGACTACGAGGTGGGCATGCAGGACCAGGCGTTCCTCGGCCCCGAGTCCGGGCTCGCCGTGCCTGCCGAGGACGGCGGCGTCGACCTCTACATCGCCACCCAGTGGCTGCACGCCGACCTCCGCCAACTCGCCCCCGTCCTCGGCCTGCCCGAGGACAAGGTGCGCATGACGCTCTCCGGGGTCGGTGGCGCCTTCGGCGGCCGCGAGGACCTGTCCATGCAGGCCCACGCCTGCCTGCTCGCGCTGCGCACCGGCAAACCCGTCAAGATCGTCTACAACCGCTTCGAGTCCTTCTTCGGCCACGTCCACCGCCACCCCGCCAAGCTGCACTACGAGCACGGGGCGACCAAGGACGGCAAGCTCCTCTACATGACCTGCCGCATCGTGCTGGACGGGGGCGCGTACGCCTCCTCCTCCCCGGCCGTCGTCGGCAACGCCGCCTCGCTCTCCGTCGGCCCGTACGTCGTGGACAACGTCGACATCGAGGCCCTGGCGCTCTACACCAACAACCCGCCCTGCGGGGCGATGCGCGGCTTCGGGGCGGTCCAGGCGTGCTTCGCCTACGAGGCGCAGATGGACAAGCTGGCCGCCGAACTGGGCCTGGACCCGGTCGAGTTCCGCCGCCGCAACGCCATGGCGCAAGGGGCCGTCATGCCCACCGGCCAGATCGTCGACTCCCCGGCCCCGGTCGCCGAACTGCTGCGCCGGGTCAAGGCGATGCCGCTGCCGCCCGAGCGGCAATGGCTCAGCGCGGGTTCCCCGACCGGATCCGTCGATGTACGGGCCCTGCCCGGCGGGCTGTCCAACACCACGCACGGCGAGGGCGTCGTGCGGGGTGTCGGCTACGCCGTCGGCATAAAGAACGTCGGCTTCTCGGAGGGCTTCGACGACTACTCCACCGCCCGGGTCCGCCTGGAGGTCGTCGCCGGAGTGCCCGTCGCGGTCGTGCACACCGCGATGGCCGAGGTCGGCCAGGGCGGCGTCACCGTGCACGCCCAGATCGCCCGTACCGAACTGGGCGTCAGCCAGGTGACCATCCAGCCGGCCGACACCCGCGTCGGCTCGGCGGGCTCCACCTCCGCCTCCCGCCAGACGTACGTCACCGGTGGCGCGGTCAAACACGCCTGCGAGGCGGTGCGGGCCCGCGCCCTGGAGCTGGGCAGGGCCAAGTTCGGTACGTACCACCCGGCGTGGGCCTCCGCCGAACTCCTCCTGGAGGGCGGCAAGGTCGTCACCGACGGCGGCGAGGTCCTCGCCGACCTCGCCGACGTCCTCGGGGACGAGGCCGTCGACATCGAGCTCGAATGGCGCCACCGCCCCACCCAGCCCTTCGACCTGGTCACCGGGCAGGGCTTCGGCCATGTGCAGTACTCGTTCGCCGCCCACCGCGCGGTCGTCGAGGTCGACACCGAGCTCGGCCTGGTCAAGGTCGTCGAGCTGGCCTGCGCCCAGGACGTCGGCAAGGCGCTCAACCCGCAGTCCGTCGTCGGCCAGATCCAGGGCGGCACCACCCAGGGCCTCGGGCTCGCGGTCATGGAGGAGATCGTCGTCTCGAAGGACGGGAGGGTACGCAACCCCTCCTTCACCGACTATCTGATCCCCACCATCCTCGACACCCCGACCATCCCGGTCGACATGCTCGAACTGGCCGACGACCACGCCCCCTACGGGCTGCGCGGCGTCGGCGAGGCGCCCACCCTGTCCTCGACACCGGCCGTCGTTTCCGCCATCCGCGCGGCGACGGGCCTGGCGTTGAACCGGGTCCCGGTGCGTCCGGAACACCTCACCGGGACCTGAGACCCGCCGTACGCGCCGCGCATCGAGGTGTGGCGCGTACGGCACTCGTCCCACCACCGCCTCGGCCCCGTGCCCCCCAGGAGCCGCCGCGGTGCCCCGTTCGTCTCGGGCCGTCCCCCGGGT
Organism: Streptomyces sp. NPDC033229; assembly: GCF_055576875.1. NCBI lineage: Bacteria > Bacillati > Actinomycetota > Actinomycetes > Kitasatosporales > Streptomycetaceae > Streptomyces > Streptomyces sp. NPDC033229. The sequence goes on from NZ_JBVIQR010000001.1 coordinate 323,439, forward strand.
CGTGCAGCCATGACACATCCCAAATCCCACGCGCACGTGGGTGCCCCTTTACAGCACCGTCTGGGGGGCGACCCCCAGACCCCCGCAGTTTGGGAGTAGGCATTCATGACCCAGTCATCCCTGGAGCCGGTGACGACGGCGGAGGACGCGGGCGCGGGCTCGCGGCCCTCCGCCGGGCGGTCCTGGCTCGACCGGTACTTCCACATCAGCCATCGGGGGTCCACCGTCGCCCGTGAGATACGCGGCGGCATCACGACCTTCATGGCGATGTGTTACATCCTGCTGCTCAACCCGCTGATCCTCTCCGGCCCGGACGCCGCGAACCACACGCTGAGCCACGCGGGCCTCATCACCGCCACCGCCTTCGCCGCGGCGCTGTCCACCCTGCTCATGGGTTTCGTGGGCAAGGTGCCGCTCGCGCTGGCCGCCGGGCTCGGTGTGTCCGGCGTGCTCTCCACCCAGGTCGCGCCCCACATGACGTGGCCGCAGGCGATGGGCATGTGTGTGATGTACGGCGTGGTGATCGTGCTCCTGGTCCTCACCGGTCTGCGTGAGCTGATCATGAACGCCATCCCGTTGGCGCTCAAGCACGCCATCACCATGGGCATCGGCATGTTCATCGCCCTGATCGGCCTGGTCAAAGCCGGTTTCGTGCACGCTTCCACGGGCGGCGGGCCGGTCACCCTCGGCCCGGCCGGAGAGCTCGCGGGCTGGCCCGTGCTGATCTTCTGCGTCACGCTCCTGATCGTCTTCATGCTGCAGGCCCGCGAGGTGCCCGGCGCGATCCTCATCGGCATCGTCTCCGGCACGGTCCTCGCGGTCGTCGTCAACGCCGCCGTGGACCTCGGCCCCAAGGCCTGGCGGAGCGGCCCGCCCGAGCTGAAGGGCAGCGCGGTGTCCATGCCGGACTTCTCCCTCTTCGGGCGGGTGGAGTTCGGCGGCTGGGGTTCGGCGGGCGCCGTGACCGTCACCATGGTCGTCTTCACGCTGGTGCTGGCCGGCTTCTTCGACGCGATGGCCACCATCATCGGTGTCGGCACCGAGGCGAAGCTCGCCGACGACCGGGGCCGGATGCCGGGTCTCAGCAGGGCGCTGTTCGTCGACGGCGCGGGCGGCGCGATCGGCGGGGTCTCCGGGGCGTCGGGCCAGACCGTCTTCATCGAGTCGGCCACCGGGGTCGGCGAGGGCGCCCGGACCGGGCTGTCGTCCGTGGTGACCGGCCTGTTCTTCGCCGCCTGCCTGTTCTTCACACCGGTGACGCGCGTGGTTCCCGGTGAAGTCGCTGCCGCCGCTCTGGTGGTCATCGGGGCGATGATGATGAGCAACGCCCGACACATCGACTGGAACGACCGGGCGGTGGCGGTCCCGGTCTTCCTCACTGTGGTGCTGATGCCCTTCACCTACTCCATCACCGCCGGGGTCGGGGCGGGAGTCATCGCCTACACCGCCATCAAGGCAGCCCAGGGCAAGTGGCGCGAGCCCGGTGCCTTCATGTGGGCACTGACCGCCGTCTTCGTCGCCTACTTCGCCCTCCACCCCATCGAGCACTGGCTGGGTGTGAAATAACGCCCGAGGCCCGCACCCCGTAAGGAGACCGCCATGCTGGACATCGCCGAGGAGCTGCACCGGTGGTGCGAACAGGGCCGCGACTTCGCCGTCGCCACCGTGGTCGCCACCCACGGCAGCGCCCCCCGGCCGCCCGGCGCCGCCCTCGCCGTCGACGCCGACGGCGAGGCGATCGGGTCGGTCTCCGGCGGGTGCGTGGAGGGCGCGGTCTACGAGCTGTGCCAAGAGGCGCTGGTGAGCGGTGAGAGCGTCCTCAGCAGCTTCGGCTATTCGGATGAGGACGCCTTCGCCGTGGGCCTGACCTGCGGTGGTGTCATCGACATCCTCGTCACCCCGGTCCGGTCGTCCGGCGTGTGTGGTGAAGGGGGGAGTGCTGGAGAGAGTCTCGTCGGTACGCTCGGCGTCGCGTTGGCCGCCGCCGCCCGTGGTGAGACGGCTGCTCTCGCGCGCGTGGTCGCGGGCCCGGCCGCGATGGTCGGCCGGGCGCTGCTCGTACGGCCAGACGGCACCCGCACCGGCACCCTCGGCGATCACCGGGTCCTGGACCGCACCGCCGCCGAGGAGGCGGCCGCCCTGCTCGACGCGGGCCGCACCGGAACCGTCGAGATCGGCACGGACGGCTCGCGCTGCGGGGAACCGGTGGTCCTGCTGGTCGAGTCCAGCGTGCCGCCGCCCCGCATGATCGTCTTCGGGGCCATCGACTTCGCCGCCGCCCTGGCCGGAATCGGAAAATTCCTCGGATATCACGTCACGGTGTGCGACGCCCGACCGGTTTTCGCCACGGCCGGGCGGTTCCCGGCGGCGGACGAGGTCGTCGTCGAATGGCCGCACCGCTACCTCGACGCGCAGGAGCTCGACGCCCGTACCGTCCTGTGCGTCCTGACGCACGACGCGAAGTTCGACGTACCGCTGCTGGAGCGGGCGCTCCGGCTCCCCGTCGCCTACGTCGGGGCGATGGGGTCGCGGCGCACCCACGAGGAGCGGCTCGACCGGCTGCGCGCGGTGGGGATGAGTGAGCGGGAGCTGGACCGGCTGCGCTCGCCGATCGGGCTCGACCTCGGGGCGCGTACTCCCGAGGAGACGGCCCTGTCCATCGCCGCCGAGATCGTCGCGAGCCGCCGGGGCGGTTCCGGCGTGCCCCTCACCGGCGCGCACACGCCCATCCACCACGAGACGCGGAGCGGGCCGGAGCGGCTGGGGTCGGTGGCTTGACCGCCGCGGGCGCAACGGAACTGACGGCGGATCATGCGTGTATCTCGCGTGGATCACACCCGTGGATCACACGTGGCCGAAAGGCGCCCCCGGCCGGTTCCTGGATCGGAATTGAGGGTTCCGGGACCGGCGGAGCGGTGTGTGTGGGACGTGTGAAAACATGCCCCACACCTTTCGTTCCTCTATCCCAGAGAGTCACTTTGTCATCTTCCAGATGGTCCCGGACCCTCGCCGTGGCCCTGTGCATGGCCGCGTGCGGAACGACCGCCATCGCGACCACCGCGACCGCGGCTCCGGCCCCTCGTGACACGAGCGTCGAGAACTACTGGACCGCCGAGCGGCTGGCCGCCGCCCAGCCCGTCGAGACCGGACGCAAGGCGGCAGGGTCCGCCGGCAAGATCGCGGGCGCCCCCCGGTCCTCCGCCCCCGCGCTCGGCGCGCCCGGCCTCACGGCCGCGGCACCCTCCGGCACCCCCCAGGGCAAGTACGGCGACGGCATACCCATGGTCGGCACGTTCTTCGCCGCCGGTGGCCCGAGCGGCAACACCTACTGCACCGCGAGCGTCGTCCAGAGCGCCGGCCGCAACCTCGTCCTGACCGCGGGGCACTGCGCCCTGGGGAGCACGGTGCGGGGCAAGAGCATCTTCGTCCCGCAGTACCGCAAGGGGAAGGACGCCGCCCACCAGCCGTTCGGCGTCTTCCCGGTGGAGCGCATCTTCACCGACCCGCGCTACAGCCGTAACAGCACCGGCGCCGACTCCGACCTCGACTTCGGCCTCATCCGCGTCGGCACCAACGCCAAGGGCGCACGGGTGCAGGATCTCACCGGCTCCCTCCGGCTGACCCCCACGCCCCGCTGGAACAGCACGGTCACCGTCACCGGCTACCCCGTCTCGAACAACCCCGACCAGCAGGCCATCAGCTGCACCGTGCCGACCAAGCGGCTCGCGGGCTACCGCCAGGTCGAGATGCGGTGCGGCGGCTACTACGGCGGCGTCTCCGGCAGCCCGTGGATCGCCAACTACGACGCCAAGTCCCGTACCGGCGATGTCATCGGCAACCTCGGTGGCTACAACGGCGGTGGCAACACCAAGGGCGACGACTGGGTGAACTACTCCCCGGTCTACGACCGCCAGGTCCAGGACCTCTACCAGGACGCGGTCGCCGACCGTACGCCCGTCCGCGACGGGGGTGCCTACCGGCCGCAGTCCACGGCCAACCGGCTGCCCGGTGCCGCCTCCACCTGGCGGCACGCCAAGCACCTCGCCTCCGGCGACTACACCGGCGACGGGCGCGACGACCTGCTGACGCTGTGGAGCGACGGCGAGGTCAGCCTCTACCCCGGCGACGGCAAGGGGGGCTTCGGCTCGGAGAAGACGCTCGCCAAGGCGGGCAGCTTCTGGAGCCGCGCCGAGGCCGTCACCGCCGGCGACTTCACCGGCTCGAACCGCTCCGATCTGGTGGTGCGCTGGAGCAACGGCAAGGTCAGCCTCTTCGCGGACGGCGACCCGGCGGGCTTCGGCAAGGAGTACACCCTCGCCGCGGCCGGCTCCTCGCCCTGGAAGTACGCCACTCAGATCACCGCGGGCAAGTTCAACTCCACGGACAAGGCCTCGGACCTCGTGGTCCGCTGGGCCGACGGCGGACTCAGCCTCTACGCGGGCGTGAGCTCCTCCGGTCTCGGCACCGAGCGCCGCCTCGCGGCGAAGGACTCGTTCTGGAAGAACTCCATCGCCCTCACGACCGCCCAGCCCGCGGGCCAGGACCGCTCGAACCTGATGGTCCGCTGGGCCGACGGCTCGCTGGGCAGCTTCGCCCTCTCCGGCTCCGCGCTCTCGGGCACCCGCCTCCAGGCACCCAACGCCTCCTGGCAGCCCGCCGTCATGGTGGCCGGTGACTTCACGACCGGCGGCCGCCGGGACGACCTCGTCGTCCGCTGGTCCGACGGCGAGTCCTCGCTCTACGACAACACCACGGGCGTGGCCCTCGGCACCTGGAACCCGCTGCTCACTCCCTGAGCCCGGTCCTTCCTGCCCCAGGGGCGGCATCGGTCACCGCCACGGCGGCGGCCGGTGCCGCCCCGTCGCATTCCCCGGTCCCTATCCCTCGGCAGCCCTCCGCCGTTCAGCCGGAATTTGCCCTCCTATTGCCTCCCCATGGACAGAACACCCGTCACGTATGGCAAGCTGGGTCACGAAGGTGCCGCCCCCGGCCGCAATTCGCGTGGATATCCGCCGCGGCACCTGCGCTGTGTCCGTGCGAGCGAGGAGGTGATCGGGATGACCAGTCGGAGTCCCGAGGGAAGTCCTCGCCACAGAATGCCGTTCGCGTCCCCGAACCGCTGACTTCGGACCCGCTGACTTCAGCACCGACCGTGCGGACCGGCCCGGCCGCCCGGGCTTCGGTGAACCGATGGCCCTTCGGCCGTGGCCGCGGGCGCTGTCACGTGGTAGCTCCCTCCCCGGCTTTTCCGGCGCGTCGCTTTCTCCTTTTATCCAGCACTCCGGGGTAATTGCGCATCACCGTGCCGGAAATCCTTCCGCGTATTCCGCTGTGCGTTCGCCCGCGCTTTTCCGTGCCACGGCCGGGCTGCGTCATGTCGCGAATTTGCCGTGCCGTCGTGCCCGTATGCGGGAGAGAGGGCGGACTGACGTACGGCGCGCTCACGCAGTGGTGAAGACGTGGTGCATCCGGCGGTTCAGCACCTGGCTGTGAGCAGCCGATAGGACAGTGAAGAGGAGGGCGGAACATGGTCATCGTCAACGAGTGGCACCTCGCGGCCAACATCGCGGCCGGACTGGGATTCGGCGCGGTCATCGGCCTGGAGCGCCAGTGGCGCTCCAGGATGGCGGGTCTGCGTACGAACGCGCTGGTCGCGGCCGGCTCAGCCCTCTTCGTGCTGCTCTCCCAGTACGGCTTCGCCGCCGCGACGAGCACCACGGGCTACGACGGCTCGCGGGTCGCCGCACAGATCGTCTCCGGTATCGGCTTCCTCGGCGCCGGCGTCATCATGCGCGACGGGCTGAGCGTCCGCGGTCTCAACACCGCGGCCACGCTGTGGTGTTCGGCCGCGGTCGGCGCCCTCGCCGGAACGGGCCTGTACGTGGTCGCGGGGCTCGGCACGGCGGGCGTCGTCGGCGCCAACACCCTGCTGCGCCCCTTGGCCCGCGGCCTCGACCGCAAGCCGCGCGCCGGCTCGGAAGTGGCCACCGACTACTACTTCGAGGTGGTCTGCACCGCACCCGAGGAGGCCCACGTCCGCACTCTCGTCGTCCAGTCCCTGGCCCGCCCCGGCTTCCGCCTCCGCTCGGTCCACAGCGTCGACGCGGAGGCCGCCGGCAAGGTCACCGTCGCCGCCGAGCTCACCACCGAGCGCCGCGACGACAGCCTCCTGGAGGAAGCGGTCAGCCGCCTCTCCCTGGAACCCACGGTCTCGGCGGTGAGCTGGACGGTCCTGCACGGCCCAGACGACGCGGACGAGCCGGATGACACGTATGAGAACGGCCGCCGGGCCCGGCGGGTGCGGGACTTCTTCACGGGGCGGTGAGGTGGGCGCGGCCGATGGCTGCGGGTGGTCACACGCGCAACCGCGTCGCCTTCCCGGCCAGGCGCCGTCGCGCGGTGCCGAGGGCGTCGCACAGGTTGTCCGTGGAGGTGAGGGTCGTCGGCGCGTGGATGGTGTGAGGGATGATCCACAAGCGGTTGCCGAGGTATCTGCCCGGGGAGGGCGCGAGGAGTTCCCAGCCGGGGGGCTGCACGGTGACACCGCGCGTCCCGGCGAGGCGGTAGGCGGTGCCGAGGGGGAGCGGAAACCACACGGTCCGCTCGGCGCCGCTCATGAGGTACGGGCCGATGTGATGGCCGTCCGCCCTGAGTTGGGTGAGGGCGGCGCATGCCAGGCCGAACGTGATCTGCGCGAGGTCCCATCGGGTGCCGACGGTGAGCGGTGTGGGCCGGGCGGCTTTCCAGTGGGCTGTGGCGGTTCGGGGGTCGGTGGCGGCTTGACTGAGCCACTGGGTCATGTCGGTCACCGTCACTCGCCCCCGTCGGAGTCGATGCTGCCCGTGCGGATGTTGTAGGTGACCAGCCGGGCATGGTCCACCCCGTGCCGACGGGCGTCGGCGATGGGGCGGCCGTCGGTGACCTGCCAGCTGGCCGGAACAGAGACGACCAACTCGTCCACCGCGCCCTCCGCCCGGTGCACAGGTAAACGGCGCCGGGCCGGGGAGGAGGTAATGGCGCGTACAGGGCTGCTCATGGACCTACCTTTCGAACGGGTGATGGGAGCCGGACCAGCGGGGTGGTCTCTGGCGGGTGGGCTGCGGGGCCCTGGGGGCGGCGGGCCACCACCCACCCCGTGGGCACGATGACCACCAGCAGAAGCACAGCCCCCACGGGAAGCGGGTTGCCTGCCTCGGGCCGGCCATGCGGTGGGCACCACGGGCAGCGCCTTCCGGCGTGCCGCCCCGGCGGCTGCCGCCCTACCGGAGCCCCGGCGAAGGCGCGTCTCGGCGGGGGTGCCGGGGGCATGAGCGGGGCTTCGCCGGCCGGGCCCCGGTAGGCGCTCACCGCGCGCGGCCGTGCGCTGCGGGGCGTACGTAGGCCCAGGTGGACAGGTGGCCGTCGGGCAGGGTGCGATAGCCCCAGCGGCCCAGGTTCTCCACCAGGTCGAGTCCGCGGCCGTGCTCGGCCGCATCGTCGGTCTGTCGCCGGGCGGTCGGCCTGCCTGGTCCGCCGGGGTCCTCGACCTCGATCAGGACCGCCCCGCCGCCCTCGGCGATACACAGCCCGATCTCCGTCCCCCGGGTGGCGGGCCGGCTGTGACGGTATGCGTTGGTCAGCAGCTCGGCGGCGAACAGCTCCGCCTCGAACGCCTCCTCCGGAGCCACTCCCCACCGGAGCAGCAGCCGCCGTACGGTGCGGCGGGCTTCGCTGATTGCCGCCTCCTGGCGGGGCACGCCCATCGCCTGGAGGTGGACGGCCCGGAGCCGGGGGCGTTTCCGCAGCGCGGGAACCGTCTGGGACGCCTGGGGCGCGGAGGCACGCGGGGCGGTCGCGACGCTCATGCCGCACCCCCGCCCGTGCTTCTGGAGAGGAAACCGGGGTTGACGGCCTCGACCTGCACGTGACCGGCCTGGATGCCATCGACGGCACCCCGGTCATCGACATCGCCCCGTGGTTCGCCGAATTCGGGACGCGCGGCCAGGCCAGCCAACCAGTGTGGCCCACGCAAATGCCGGAGAACTACTGGTCGCCCCCAGCCGCAGGCGGAACCAAGAGGCGCCCTACCGCCCTCCGTACCCCGGCCCGGGGGGTGCGCGCGGAAAATGAGGCGCATGGTCCGAGCAGGTGGGCTCTTCCGCCCTGGCTCCCGCTTCGCGCCCGCCAGTGTGCGTGGGCTCATGAGTCGGTCTCCAGGGCCGGTACGGGACCGTGTCCGCGCTGTCGGCAGCCGCTGGAGCCGGGGGGCCTCCGGCGGGCCGGGCCTGGGGTGCGCTTGCGGGCCATCAGGAGATGGCTGCCCGTCTCCGTGATGAGTTTGCCCCTCACTTGGGCTATGGCCTTGGGGCCCAGGTGAGAGGCGGAGGGCAGCACGACTCCGTAGACGCCGGGCACCTCCAGGGTGTCCATCAGTCCGGTGAACGCCGCCGAGGTGACCTCGGTGACGCGTTCGGTGAAGAGCCCGGACAAGATCAGCTCGTGCTGGCGGCAGTACTCGGCCAGCGACTGCTCCAGGGCTGCCTCGCGCGCCGCGGGGATGTTGACCAGCCGCAGGAAGCCGTAGACGACCGGGCCGCTGACACGGCGGTGCTCGGTAAGAGGTTCCATGGAGGTGGCCGTCCAAAGACCAGGGGGGCGACGACATTGGCAGGCCGCCCGGTGAACAGAAGGCTCTGACCTGCGTGTTGAATCGTCCTCCCTGGCGGACGGCAGCGAAATGACGCGGTGTTGCACTTGCGTTGCACTTCCGTCCCCCCGCATGCGTGTGCCGTGCTTGCATGGGCTCTCGGAAGGGAGCGACGCGTGGCGACCGTGCACCACTGGACCGGCCTTGAGGCCAGAGCGCTGCGGCTTGCCCTTCGGATGAGCGTTCGTGCGTTCGCCCAGCACCTCGGCGTCGCCGTGCGGACCGTCTCCAACTGGGACAAGCATCTGTCCGCGACGGAGCCCCGCCCGGACACTCAGGCGATCTTGGACACCGCTCTCGCGCGCGCGGATGCAGCGGTGCACTTGCGGTTCGAGACCTTCCTCTCCGAGGCCGGCGGACCGCCCGAGGTCACCCGCCGTGTCACCTCAGCCGGCCCCAGAGCCTGGGAATACGAATCCTGGACCGATGACCTCGACCGGGTCGTTGCCGCCTTAAGCCGCCAGAACTTCACCTTCGCCGACAACCTGCTGGGCCGGTGGCTGAACCGCTTCCAGCCGCCCGAGCTGGACGACAAGGGCCTGTACCTCCTCGCCCGTTCCACCGCTCTCCTCGGCGATCTCAAGCGCGACCAAGGGGCTGTGGTGGGGCCGCTCTCAGCCCAGCACGCGTATACCGGCGCCCGCTCCATCTTCACCCAGCTCGACATTCCCCGCCGTGCGGCCCAGCTCGACCTCTCCCTGGCCGTCGTCGCGGAGATGTCCGGCCGTCTGGATGCCGCTGCCCGTCACTACGCACACCTGGCCGTCGACGACCGGCTCGCCCGCCGCGACCGCGCGAGGCACGCCTGTGGGTCGGGACCGCACTGAGCAAGGAAGGCGAACACGACTACGCGGCCCGTGTCATGCTCGCCGCGACACGCGACTTCGAAGACCTCGGCGAACCCGACGACTGGTCCGTCGCCCACCAAAAACTCGCCCTCGCCCACCGGGGGACCGGCGATTTGAACAAAGCCCTGCACTTCATCAGCATCGCCCGCAGAACCGGAGCCACCGACGCACCGATGCAGCGGGTGCGTCTGGACACCGCACACGGACACATCCTGCTGTCCGACCCCGCCACCCGGGATGATGGCCTGACGGCCCTCGATCAGGCCGCGAAGCTGGCCGCTCAGTACGGCATGAGCCACCAGCTCGCCAGCATCGAGAGCATCCGGAAGACCGCGGGGCCAACAGCCCCTCGCGGCGGTGAGCAGGGAGAGGGACGCCAGTGACGACGGACATCCAGCGAAACATCACCGACGACCAGCGCCAGCGGGCCAAGCTGATCTGGGACTACCACCAGATGGGCCACCAGCTCCGGCCGGCGGACGCAGCCATTGGTCTGGGCAGCCACGACCTGGGCGTCCCCGCCTTCTGCGCCGAGCTGTACCGGGCCGGGCTCTTCCCGGCCCTCGTCTTCTCCGGCGGCCCCAACCCCACCCACCCCGGCCGCTTCCCTCGCGGAGAGGCTGTGCACTTCCGCGAGCACGCTCTCGCCCTCGGCGTGCCCGACAACGCGGTGCTGCTGGAGCCGAACGCGCGCAACACCGGCCAGAACATCACCTTCTCCCGCGAGGTCCTGGCCGCGACCGGAATCGCGGTGCAGACCGTCCTGCTCGTCTCCATGCCCTACATGGAGCGACGCGCCTTCGCCACCGCCCGCAAGGTCTGGCCCGAGGCCGAGGTGATCTGCGCCTCGGCACCACTGGAGTTCGACGACTACCTGAAGACCATCGGCGACGAGAAGCTCGTCGTCGACCAGCTCGTCGGCGACCTGCAACGGGTGATCGAGTACCCCAAGCTCGGCTTCGCCATCGAGCAGGACGTCCCGGAGGACGTACATGCCGCCTACCGATGCCTGCTTGACGACAGCTTCGACAGCCGCCTGCTCACCTCCTGAACCACGCCGGGCGGCCTGTGCGCCATCCACCAGCCCAACCGTTTCCCCCGCCTCGCCACGCTGGCAAGCGGTGATGGCCGACCCGGTCCGGTCCCGGCAACGGATCGCCCGCGTGCTCCAACAGCACTACGGGGCCGACCCCTGCTGGCCAGCGTTCCAGCGGTCCCTGGCCCCTGTCCTCGACGCCTTCACGGTCACCATGCCCGAGGCCGGCCTAACCAACGCAGGGGCCTGGCTGAATGGGCACGGTGGCCCACTACCGCCGCGAAAGGCCGATACCGCATCGGCTGCATAAGCAGCCGCCACGGACCCCGGTCGTGGATTGACGGCGGTGGGACGGTTGACATACATCTGTCCGTTCGCCCGCGAGGGGGAGTGGCAGCCCGACGTACGTGGGACGGGGGACGAAGGGCGCAGGTCGCATCCATGGCACCACGCACTGGACGTTCTCTCTCCACAGGAGAGATGAGGCCGCGGGCCGCGCTCCGTCAGCGCAGTTCCTTGCTGCGTACGTTCCGCAGCCCGCACGCATCCTCGTACAGTTCGCCCTCCGCGCCGAACAGGCTCCACAGCGGCTGCAGCGGGAGCCAGGTCAGGCCGAGAAGCCAGCGCCCTACCGTCTGCCAGAAACGCGGTCGCCCGGCGTCGGCCTCGCGCACCACGCGCGTCACGAGCAGGAACTTGCCCACGGTCGTCCGGAATATCACGGCACCCAGCACATGGTGGACGAAGGACACTCCGAAGAAGCACGCGGCGACGTAGGCCCAGAAGACACCGACCGTCTTGTCGTCCGCCAGCTGGTGGGCGAGGCCGAAGCCGGCGAAGAGCGTGATGGCCCCGTCGATCGTCGCGGAGAGCATGCGGCGTTCATCACTGATCGGCTCGGGGACGACGGGAGGCTGCGGGTACGGCTGCGGGTGCTGCTGAGCGTACGGGTGCGGATACGCGTGCGGCTGAGCGTACGGGTCGGGCTGAGCGTACGGGTGCGGCTGTGCGTACGGCGGCTGGGGAGCGTACGGCTGGTTCGGGTGCTGCTGGCGCTGGTAGTCGATCACGGGGGGTCATCCTGCCGTACGACTGTGACAGCTGATTCTCAGGTTGATGCCTGGGCTGTACCGAAGGGGTGGGCGCCGGGCGCTGCGGTCCCCCGATCCGCAGCCCCCGGCGATGTGAGGTGTCGGTCAGCTCAGCCGGGCGTCGGCGTAGACAACCATCGCGTCACGCTGGTAGACGGCCAGCCCGTCGGCGATCTTGTCGTAATTCGCACGGAACCGCGGGTCGTCGACATACGTCTGGCCCAGGCCCTTGTACCCGCACGCGTTCGGGGCCCAGAAGCGGGAGACGCCCTGGTAGTGGGCGTCCACTTCGGCCTGCACCGCGGGATCGTCGACCGGTGTGCCGGCCACCATGAACTCCGCCAGGCGGATCATCTGCGCCGTCACCTCCCGCTGCCACTGCTCCGTGTCCTCGTCGGTCATCGTCTCGACGGCCTGCCGGGACTCTGCCCAGGCCTCGGGCCACCGCTCCCGTACCTCGGCATCTTCCTCGGCGGAGGAGGGCTCGAAGCCCTCGAAAAGGTTCTCCGGCCTGTTGATCTTCGTCATGGCGTTGTTGTCCTTGCCTTCTTCCAGTTCGGCGATGGTGCGGCCGACCGTGCGGGCGAGCGTCTCCAGCCGGTTCCGCTCCGCCAGCAGCCGCTGGTGGTGCTCGCGGAGCACGGCCACCTGATCGACCTGGCTGTCCAGGACCGCCTGGATCTCGCGAAGGCCGAGGTCCAGCTCCCGCATCAGCAGGATCTGCTGCAGACGCAGCAGATCGGCCTCCTCGTAGTAGCGGTGCCCGTTCGCCCCGGTCCACGCCGGCGGCAGCAGGCCGATCTCGTCGTAGTGCCGCAGCGTCCGGGACGTCACCCCGGACATCCGGGCCACATCCGCGATCGACCAGGCCATAGCCCTGCTCCTCCATCGCCGGGCCGGTGTTTCCGGCCACACACAAGACCGTAGAAGTTGACGCAACGGCAACCGCAAGCCGCAATCGGCGTCGGCCGGGTCTCAGAGCCGGGACAGCTCGTCCACCAGGTCGTCGAGGCCCAGCGGGCCCTGGGACAGGGCCGCCATGTGCCAGGCCTTGGCATCGAAGGACGCTCCCCGCGCCGCGCGGGCGTTCTCCCGGCCGCGCAGCCACGCCCGCTCACCCAGTTTGTACCCGATGGCCTGGGCCGGCAGGGAGAGGTAGCGGGTCAGCTCGCTCTCGACGAACGCCGCCGGGCGGCTGCTGTGCCGGCCGAAGAAGTCCTGCGCGAGCTCGGGGGTCCAGCGCTCGCCGGGGTGGAAGGGGGAGTCCGCCGGGATCCGCAGTTCCAGGTGCATGCCGATGTCCACGATGACGCGGCAGGCGCGCATCATCTGCGCGTCCAGATAGCCGAGGCGGCGCTCCGGGTCCGGCAGGAAGCCCAGCTCGTCCATGAGCCGCTCCGCGTACAGCGCCCAGCCCTCCAGGTTCGCGCTGACCTTGCCGATCGTCGCCTGGTAGCGGGAGAGGCGGTCGGCGACGTGTACCCACTGGGCGATCTGGAGGTGATGGCCGGGGACGCCCTCGTGGTACCAGGTGGACACCAGGTCGTAGACGGGGAAACGGGTCGCGCCCATGGTCGGCAGCCAGGTGCGGCCGGGGCGGGAGAAGTCCTCCGACGGGCCGGTGTAGTACGGGGCGGCGGCCGAGCCCGCAGGGGCGATGCGGGACTCCACCGCCCTGAGCGGGGTGGCGAGTTCGAAGTGGGTGCCGTCCAGCGCCTCGATCGCCTCGTCCATCAGCTGCTGCAACCAGACCCGGGTCTCCTCGACGCCCTCGATGTGGCTGCCGTGCGCGTCGAGGTGCGCCAGTGCCTCCCAGGGACCCGCGCCGGGCAGGATCTTCCCCGCCTCGGTCGTCATCTCGGCGAGCAGCCGGTGGTATTCGGACCAGCCGTACGCGTACGCCTCGTCCAGATCGAGGTCGGTGCCGTTGAAGTAGCGCGCCCACCGCGCGTACCGCTCCCGTCCCACGGTGTCCGGGGCGCCCTCGATCGCGGGGGCGTAGACGTCACGCATCCAGTCGCGCAGCCCGGCCACCGCCGCCGTGGCCTTGGCGGCGGCTGCGTCGAGTTCACGGCGCAGGGGGTCCGGCCCCGCCGCGGCGAACTCCTGGAACCAGCCGCGCCCCTCGTCCACCCACTCCGTCAGCTGCCCGACGACGGTCCGTGTCGCGCGCGGTCCGCCCGGCAGCTTCCGGTCGAGGCCGAGAGCGAGCGATTCCCGGTACCCGGCGAGGGCCTCGGGCACGGCGCGCAGCCGCTCGGCGACGGCGGCCCAGTCCTCCTCGGTCTCCGTGGGGGTGACCGTGAAGATCTTCCGCACGCTGTGCACGGGTGAGCTGAGATTGCTGACCGAACGCAACCCCTCCTCGGCCTCGTGCACGGCGAGCTGCGCCGTGAGCCGCTCCCGCAACAGCCGCCCGCACCGCCGCTCGACGTCGGCCTCGGCGCCCGGCAGCCGTTCCGCGTCGGCGAGTCGGCTCAGCGTCGCGCGGAAGAGGTCGGCGACGGCTTCCTGTCCGGCGGGGGAGAAGTCGGGGAGCCGGGGGGAGCTCTCCCCAACTCCCAGGTATGTGCCGGTGATCGGGTCGAGGGCGATGAGGGCGTCGACGTGGGCGTCGGCCACCTGGCGGGGCAGCGCGCCGTTGGAGGTCTGTGGCATGGGGACATCCTGGTACGGGCGGGGGGTTCGCGTCACCGGATCCGCGGGGTCGGCTCGGCTGTCGGGTTCCCCGGCCGGCCGGTGGCCGAAGAGCTTCGTAACGGAATACGGAATAGCGCCATCCGCATCTTGTGATGGGGCGTCCGGGCAACCGGTCGGATCGAATGTTCGGCGAGTTCAATTCCGGTTTCGAGGCGTGCCGAACAAGCCTCCCTCGTGCACGTAATGGCGAGATAAAGGCCTGTGGCCGAGAACCTATCACCCGTTCCGACTTTGCAGTTCTTTGGTGATTCCCGGAGTGCTCCGAAGCCCGTATTCAAGCCCGTACCGCCGGTAGTGATGTGGTCGTGGGCATGACAGTCAAACGCATGTGACCTGCGCGGATTCGCGTCACACGGCCCTATGTGACGGTGGATCAAGCCGGTTATGCTCACGGCGCGCCGGTGTCTCCAGGCGTTCAATCAACAAGAACGGTCCAAGTAGTGAGAAGAAAGCTCTACCGGGCGAGATCGAGGAAGAAACAGCACCTCGGTACGCGCGTGGCATGTTTGAGTGTGCTTCCCATGGCGCTCGTCGCGAGTTTGCTGGGCACGACTCCGGCCGTCGCGGACGCGACGCCGGACGGCGGTATTCCATTTAATCCGATTCCGGCCACCGACCGTGGCCGTGTGGTCGAGTTGTGGAAGACCGGTGGCCCAGCCATCAAGGCGGCGGCGGAAGCCGCTTTCCTGGGCACTGACGAGGATGTGCGTCGCTTCCTCGACAGTGAGAGGGAACTCGCCGAACTGCACGACGACCGCATCGCGGCGGTACAGATGGTCAGCGTGGGCGGCCGAGGGGTACGCGAGGCCGCGCGCAAGGCCCTGGCCGGCTCCGCGGGCGACCTGCGGCAGTTCTTCAAGTCCGGCTGGCAGTCTCCGCTTGAGCAGGACCAGCGTGTGCAGGCCGTGCAGGTCGTCGGCGAAGGCGGCAGCGGAGTCCAGGAGGCCGGCAAGGCCGCACTGAAGGGCTCGGCCGAGGACGTCCGGAAGTTCCTCGACGAAGACCAGTACCCCGCCCGGGAGGCGGACGACCGGGTACAGCTCATGCAGGTCATGAGCGCCGGTGGTCCGGCCACCAAGGCGGCTGCCAAGGTCGCGTTGAACGGTTCGGCTGAGGACGTCCGGGAGTTCCTGAACGTGGGCCAGCACGTGGCTCGCGCGCGGGACCAGGAGCGGGCCACGGTCGAGCAGTTGGCCGAGCAGGTCAAGGAGGCCGGCAAGACGGCCAAGCGGGAGACGCTGGCCGCGGAGGAGGCTTCCGAGCGCGCCGTACTGGCGTCGAAGCTGGCCAAGGAAGCCGCGCAGAAGGCGGCGGCCGAGACCGCTGCCGCGAGGAAGGACGCGGGCAGGGCCGCGAACGCCGCGGGCCGGGCCGCCGAGGCGGCGGAGGGCGCGGCCGAGGCCGCTCAGCAAGCCATCGACGCGGCCCGGGCGGCCAACTCGTCGGCCCGAATAGCGGCGAGTGCCGCCTCCCAGGCGGCCTCCGCCGCGGCGGGTGCCGCGGAGGCGGCGTCCAGGGCACGCGGTGCGGCGTCGGCGGCGGCGACCGACGCGGGTCAGGCAGCGGCGGCGCGCAAGGCGGCTGAGGACGCGCGGACCGCGGCGAAGGCCGCACGCGAGGTGGCCAAGGCCGCCGAGCAGGCGGGCAACGCCGCGACGGCGGCCGGCGCGGCGGCGGCCGCGGCGTCCAACGCCGGTGCCAACGCCGACGCGGCGGCCGACGCCGCCGATGAGGCCGGTGGCTACGCCGATCAGGCCGGTGCCCAGTCGGCCCGTGCCAGGAACGCGGCAGCGGCCGCGCACCGGCACGCCCGTGAGGCGAACCGCGCGGCGGGTGCTGCCCAGTCGCTGGCCGGTGAGGCGGCGAGCGCGGCGTACGAGGCGCGGGACGCGGCCAATTCGGCCGCCGAGCACGCCGAGAACGCGGCGGAGAAGGCCGAGGAGGCAGCGAAGCACGCCGGCGACGCCGTCAAGGCGGCCAAGGAGTCGACGGAGCACGCCGGGGCGGCCAAGAAGGCCGCCGACGTGGCGAGCGCGGCGGTCGACAAGGCGCGCAAGGTCCACGAGCTCGCGAGCAAGATCGAGGCTGAAGAGCTCAAGGCTCGTACGGCGGCCGCCGTCGAGCAGGCCAAGGACCTCAAGGCGGCGGACGAGGAGCGCAAGGCCAAGGCGGCCCGTGCCGTCAAGGAAGCCAAGGACCTCGACGACGAGGCGGCCCGCCTGGCCGCGGAGGCCGGCAAGCCGGGTACGGACGCGAAGGATGTCGCCGAGAAGGGCCGCCGCGTAGCGGTCCTGGCCATGAAGACCCGCGGCCCGTGGAGCCGGTCCGCGGCCGAGGTGGCGCTGGCCGGTGCCGACGACGCTGTCGTCGAGTACGTGCGGACGGGGTGGAAGGACGCCGCGGAGCAGGACGAGCGCGCCCGCGTCGAGCGCTTGGCCGACGAGGCCGATTCCGAGGCCGTACGCAAGGCCGCCGAAGAAGCGCTCAAGGGCGACGCCGCCAAGATCGGTGACTTCCTGCGTACCGGTCAGCACAAGGCCGCGGCGGACGACTACCGCGTGCGCGTCGTCCAGATCGCGAACGGCAGCGACCGGAGCGTCAAGGAAGGCGCCCAGGCGGCACTGAAGGACGGTTCGACGGACAAGCTCCGTGAGTTCCTCAACACCGGTCAGTACTCAGCCCGGGAGACTGACGAGCGGGTCCGGGCCGTACAGCTGGTGACCAGCGGTGGCGCCGAGACGAAGGCCGCCGCCAAGGTTGCCCTGGAGGGCACGGCGCAGCTGCTGCACGGGTTCATCCAGTCCGGTCAGTACAAGGCGGCCCGCAAGGACCTGCTGACCGCCACGCACGTGGCGGACGTGAAGCGGATCATCGCCGAGGCGTCCGGCGTCGCGGCGACCGCCCAGCGGAACGCGGCGGAGGCCGGTCGGGTGGCCGCCATCGCGCGCAAGGCCGCGGAAGAGGCGAAGGGCTACGCCAAGCAGGCCGAGGAGTCGGCCGACCAGGCCAAGGGCTACGCGGAGCAGGCCCGCACCTCGGCCAAGCAGGCCGAGGCTTCGGCGGCCGAGGCCGCCAGGTCGGCGAAGACCGCACGCGACGCCGCCGCGGCAGCCGACCGTGACGCCCGCGACGCGGACAACTCCGCGGCCTACGCCCAGGCGTCCGCTTCGGCGGCGCGGGTGTCCGCGGACGACGCCTACGCGGCGTCGACCGACGCACGCGCCTACGCGAAGGCGGCGGGCAAGGACTCCGAGGCGGCAGGCAAGGCCGCGAAGGAGGCTTACGACGCCGCCGTCACCAAGCTCCGAGAGGAGATCGAACGGCGCAAGGAGGAAGCCCGTAAGCAGCGGGCCGAGCTCGAGAAGCAGGAAGAAGAGCGCCAGAAGGCGAAGGAGAAGGCTTGGGGCGAGTTCGGCCACTTCCTGCTCGATGTCGCCGGTGCCGTGCCCGTCCTGGGCACGGTGACCAATGGCATCAACTGCGCCTGGTACGGCGCGGAAGGCGACTACATCAACGCGGGCCTGTCCTGCCTCGCCGCCATTCCGATCGCAGGTGAGGGCGCTACCGCGATCAAGCTCGGGAAGGACGGCAAGAAGGGCGCAGAGCTGCTCGAATCGCTCTACAAGAGCTCGGCCGGCCGGCTCGGCCGCGCGGAAGAGGGCGCCAGGAAGGCGTGCAAGGTCGTCCCAAGGACCCTCGGGCGCACCGCGAACAGCTTCACCCCGGAGACCCGGGTGCTGATGGCGGGCGGCTCCACGAAGGCGATCAAGAGTGTCAAAGCAGGTGACAAGGTCCTGGCCGCGGACCCCCTGACCGGGAAGTCGGCGCCGCGCCCGGTCGACGCCGTCATCGTCGGTCACGGCCAGAAGCACCTGGTCGAGCTGACCGTCGACACCGACGGTGCCAAGGGCAACGCCACCAGCACGATCACGGCGACCGAGAACCACCCGTTCTGGGTCGAGGACCAGCACACGTGGGTGGACGCCGGCGTCATCAGGCCGGGTGCGCTGCTGCGCACCTCGTCCGGTACGTGGGTCAAGGTCACGGCGACCCGTGCGTGGACCGCTGCCCAGCAGGTGTTCAACCTCTCCGTGAGCGGCCTTCACACGTACCATGTCGGCGTCGGAGCGGTGAACGTCCTCGTTCACAACTCGGGCGGCGAAGGCGAGCTGGTACGGGTCGGCCGCTGGATGGGCCAGAACGAGTACGAGAAGATGATGAAGAGCGGCATGGTTCAGCCGGGCGCGGGTGACCGGACGTACGTGGTGCACCCGCCGGACCGGAACACCTACAAGCCTACGTACAAGGGCTCCGTGTACGTGGAGTTCGATGTGCCGAAGTCGTCCCTCTACCCGGGTGGTCGGCCGACCGACTTCAAGATGGCCGGTGCGAACTCCAATGACGCGAAGTACGCCGCGAAGCTGGGGCGTCCCATTCCCGAGCTGCCGGCGGCGCTGAACATTTCCCTCGAGGGTGGCCCGTCGTGCTGAGTGGGTCCGACTTGATGGACGCCGTGCGGTCCTGGCTCGCCGGGAAGGCGGCGGGGATGCGTAGTGCCGGTGTCGGGATCGAGGTCAAGGAATGGTGTGAGGGCCCTGGCCCCGGGGCCGTTCAGCTGACCTTCGAGGTTTCTCTCAAGGCCGCCGAGATCATGGTCTGGGAGGACGGGAACGCCGAGCTCGTGTTCTACGACTTCGAGTCCAGGACCGAGGTGCCCGAGCACCGCGACATCCGCTCTGGAGCGGACCTGGAGGATGCTCTGCGGAAGACGGCCTCGTGGGTCGGGGAACAGCCCTGATCCAGTGGTTCCGAGGCGGCCTGCCGGTTTTCCGGTGGGCCGCTTCGGCGTCCTGAAGGAGCGCGGCTGCGATGTCGATTCGCTTCCCCGTGAGCGGTACGAGAAGACGGGGATGACCGACGAGGAGATGTGGGCGATGGAGCAGTGAACGTACGGGCGGAAGTCCGGTCGATCCTGGCGTCCGAGTCCCGGGAGACGTTCCTGCTGGCCCTCGGTCACCGGCTCGGCACCTCGACCCGCGTGGTCTTCGTCGAGGACGGCGAGGAGGGCGGCGGCAGCCTGCGGGCCGCCCGTGCCTGCAACGAGATGATGATCGTCGTCTGGTCGCAGCTATGGGCCACCCGGGAGCCGGAGACCGCGTCGGGATACCCGGACGCGGAGTTCCTCCCGGTCCTGCTGGAGAAGGCGGACGCCGGCGACGCGCGTCCGTATCTGCGGGACGCCCTCGAAAGCACCCTCCTCCACCTCCGCGTCTCGGGGGCCCTGCCCCGGCCGGATGAGGAAGGGACAGTGGAACGCCCCACCCCCGAGGCATAGCCGCGCGGGTGTGCGAAAGCCCCACCGGGATCACCCGGTGGGGCTTTCGCGTGCACCCTCAGCGCAGCAGCCGGGCAGCCACCTCGAGATCCGACACCAGGCCCGCGTACGCGTCCTTCCGGGCCTGGTCGCCCGCGCGCAGCACGGCGGAGGGGTGGATGGTGGCCACGAGCGTCCCCATCTCCTCCCCTTCCCCGTCCGGGGAAGGCAGTGCCAAGGGCACCCCCCGCTGTTGGCTGACGCGGAACGAGGAGCCGAGCAGCGACTTCCCCGCCGTGGCACCGAGGGCGACGACCACCTCGGGGGCGACCAGGTGCAGTTCGGAGGTGAGCCAGGGCTTGCACGCGCTGATCTCCCGCAGGCTCGGCGGCTTGTGGATGCGGCGCTTTCCCCCTGCCGGCCGCTCGAACTTGAAGTGCTTGACGGCGTTGGTCACATACGTCTGCGCCGGGTCGATGCCCGCCTCGGCGATGGCCCGGGTCAGCACGCCTCCCGCAGGCCCGACGAAGGGCTCTCCCCGCCGGTCCTCCTGGTCGCCGGGCTGCTCGCCCACGAGCATCAGCCGCGCCGTCGTGGCACCGGAGCCGAAGACCGTCTGCGTGGCCTCCCGGAACAGCGGGCAGCCCGCGCAGCCCGCCGCGGCCTCCCGCAGCGCGGCGAGATCCGCGGCCTCGGGCACGAAGGGTCCGGCGTCGTAGTCATCGGGGTCCGGCATCAGGTCATCGAGGCCCTTCTCGCACAGGCGCGAGGCGGTCACCTCGCGGCGGGCGGTGCACCGCACCACTGTGTGAGGAGTGACCGGTCACCGACCGTGGAAACGCCGCGTGCCCCGAATCCCCCGTACGGACGCAGACGCCCCGCTCGTCCACGCGAGAGACCGTGGAGGAGCGGGGCGTTCGCCGGTGCCGGGGGGTCAGGAGCAGCTGCGCACCCAGTTCCAGCCGATGAAGCTGTGCTTGAGCTGCACGTCGAAGGTGCAGGCGGACGTGCCGTCCGCGCGCAGCTCGACCGACGTGTCGTGGGAGTTGGCGTACCAGGCGCCCGTCACGTCGAAGATGCCCTTGTAGGTGAAGTCGGCGTGCGCCTTCGTGGTGGAGGTCGCGCAGTCCTTCAGGCAGTCCTCGCTCTGGCCGGTGGTCTTCAGCGACCAGCCGGCGTCCCACGGCTCCCGGTTCCAGCCCTGCGTGACCGTCGTCTTCGCGTCCGTGATGCGGCCGCCCGCGGTGTTCCACTCCGAGGTGCTGTACAGACCGGTCATCCGGATCTTGCAGCAGTCGAACATCTCGGAGGCGGACTTCACCTGGTGGCGCTGTCCGTCCGCGGCGGCCAGGCTCTGCTGCCGGGCGGCGGGGGCCGGGGTGTACTGCACCGTGCCGAGCTGCGGCTTGCAGTCGGGGCCGATGGTCACCACCTGGCTGACCGTCTGGCCGGCCGGCGGGGCCGGCAGCTCGCCGGAGAGCTGAAGGCTTCCGCAGTCCTTCGAGGTGTCCCGGGCCGGAGTGTCGGCCGCGGCGGCGGAGGCGGTGAGCGGCATCAGACCGGCCGCGAGTGCGGCGGCGACGGTGGTGAGGACGGACAGCTTCTTGCGCATTTTGCATACCCTTCGTGAATTCCCGGTGGAGCGTAACCAGGGGAGAGCGGGGTGAGTTGTGGATCTTCGATGGTTGGCAGGAAGGTGACACCTCCGGCCATGGCGCCGGTGGTGCCGTCGGCTCGTCCGGGGGCGTGTCCGGCCTCGCGTGGCGTGGGCCGGGCCCCGGCCGGGTGCCGTGCAGCTTCCTGCACCGCCCATTGCCCCGCGCTGCCGCCGTCCGTTGGTATGGGCTGCAGATCTCGACAGTCCGGCTCACGGGGAACCGGAATTCAGCGCGGCCGGTCGCGGCCCACTGGAGAAGTAGGGGGCAAACATGCTCGAGCGGGAGCTCCGCGCTTTCATCTCGACCGCGGAGATCGGGCGGATGGACAGGGCGGCGAAGATGCTGGGGTACTCCCAGCCGGCCGTCAGCTATCAGATCAGGTGCCTGGAGCAGACACTGGGCGCCAAGCTGTTCGTCCGGGGCTCGGCCGGAGCCCGGCTGACGGCCGAAGGCCGCATGATCCTGCCGTCGGCGCGGGCCGTGCTCACGCTCATCGACAGCATGAAGGACGTGTGCGAGGTCTGAGGTACGGGTGCCGTATTGCCGGAAGGGCCGCCGCCGATGACATCGGCGGCGGCCCTCTTCGTCAGGCGGCGGATCCCACCAGCCCGCCCACCAGCCCGTCCACCAGCGCGTCCGCCGTAGGGCCCTCGGCCCGGATCAGCCGGTGGAACAGGACGGTGTCGAAGACGTCCTCCATGCGGACGGCCCGGCCGTCGCGCATCGTCCAGGAGTGGATGAAGTCGAGCGTCTCGGTGTGACCGGTGGCGGAGGTGACCTGCCGAACACCGAACACCACCACCCGGTCGCCGGACTCGATGAACTCCTGGGGTTCCAGTCTCATGCCGCCCAGTACCAGGGGAACCCGTGCCAGGAACTCCTTGACGCCGGCGTGGCCCGACTTGGTGCCGCCCAGGCCGAACTCGGCCATCCCCAGCGGATGCACCCACTCGATCCCGGGGTCCAGGACCTCCAGCAGTCCTCCCAGGTCCCGCGCGCGGAAGGCACGGTACGCGGCGTGGATCGCTTCGAGGTTTTCGGTGTGACGAGGCATGTCAGGGTCCTTCCTCAGCGGTGGTCAACGGATGTGTATGCGGGGTACAGCGCCTCGAGAGTGCGGCGGATACCGTCCCGCCAGGTCACCTCGCACGGCCCGGTCAGGGAGCGGCGCAGGGTCGGGTCGAACCGGTAGGTCTCCCGGGTGACGTCGCTCGGCACCAGACGCGCCGGCACCCCCGTGAGCTCCTCGATGTGACGCACGCAGTCGGTGATCCCGACGGACTCGTCACCACCCCAGTTGACCAGGGTGGACGGCACCGACGCGGCGTCCCACAGCCGGGGGACCTGGGCGACCAGGTCGTCGGTGTACAGCAGGGAGCACCAGTTCTGGCCCGAGCGGGGTACCGCGATCGGCTCGCCGGCCAGCATCCGCTCGAAGTACAGCATCGGCACCCCGCCGTACCCGCCGGGGCCGTACGCGATGTTGAGCCGGGCGATGGTGGTGGGCAGCCCGAGCACCCGGGCGAAGGCCCGTACCGCGCCCTCGGTCGCGATCTTGCCGACGGGGTACGCGGGCAGCCAGTCGGCCACCCCGTCCACCGGGTCGGACTCGGTGTACGCGTGGTCCAGGGTCTGCCGGGCGTAGAGGGCGCCCGTGGAGACGTAGAGAAACGCCTCCGAGGTACGGCAGTGCGTCATCAGCCGGCCGGCCGCGACCGAGTTGACCTCGACGGCCGCGTTGAAGTCACCGTCCTCGCCGCGGCGCACGGCGGAGTGGATGACGTGCGTGAAGTCCTCGGGCAGGCCCTTCAGCGCGTACTCACTGGTGTCGTCCATGTCCCAGCGCCAGGTGGTGATGCCCCGCTCGCGCAGCTCCCGCTCCACGCCCGGCGTGCCGAACCGGCCGAGGCACCACACGTCGTTGTCCGCGGCCAGTGCCTCCGCGACCGGCCGGGCGACCTGCCCGGTGCCCCCGGTGACCAGGATCTTTTTGCCCGTCATGCCCGTCATGCCGTTCCCCCTTCGCCGTCACCCAGGGCACGGTCGAGCTCGCGGCGCAGGATCGCCTGGAACGTGGCCACGTGCCGTGGGCCCATCAGTGTGTAGTGCTCGCCGGGTACGTCGAGGTAGCGGGCCGTCCCGGTGGTGTGTTCGTCCCAGCGGCGGAGTTCGTGGCGCAGCCAGTCCTCCTTGGTGCCGCGCAGCGGGACGGCGTAGAAGACCGACATCGAGCGGACCGTGCCGCTGGGCTCATAGCTGCGGCCGAGGTCGGTGAGGCCGTCGGCCAGCTCGGCCCAGTCGCTGAACTTACCCAGGTCCAGGTCGAGTTCGGCCAGTCGGCGCTTGGGTGCCAGGTCGATGATGTGGGCGAGCTGCTCCTCGCGGGGCAGGCCCCGGAGCCGGCCGGGCAGCTCCAGCGACTGCTTCTTGTCGATCAGGGCGAGGAAGAACGCGAGGTTGGCCGCCGTCTCGACGAAGTCGAGCTCCTCCATGCGGTATTTGATGTGGGGCGGCAGATTGAAGCTGCCGACGAAGTCCACGCGCTCGCCCTCGGACTCCAGGACCTTGGCGATCTCGAAGGCCACCGCCCCGCCGTAGGAGTACCCGGCGACGGCGTACGGGCCGTGCGGCTGTCTGCTCCTGATGGCCGCCACATAGGTGTCGACCATCTCCGCGAAGGAGGCGAACGGCTTCTCGTGCTCGTTGAAGCCGCGGGCGCGCAGGGCGTAGAACGGGCGGTCGCCCACGAAGTACTTCGCGAGGTTGACGAAGACCAGCACCTCGCCCACCCCGGGGTGCACACAGAACAGCGGTGTCTTGTCGCCGCTCGTCTGCAGCGGCACGATCGGGTCGTACGCCTGCCCGTCGGGCTCGCCGCGCCGCGCGAGCCGGGCCGCCAGCGCGCGGACCGTGGGGGCCGTGAGCAGCGTGACGACCTCCAGGTCCGTCACCCCGAGCCGCCGGGCAACCTGGTGGCGCAGCCGCAGGATGTCCAGGGAGGTCCCGCCGAGGTCGAAGAAGCTCGCCGTGACGCTGATGCGCGACGGCTCGGTGTCGAACATCTCGGCGTAGATCTCCGTCAGGACCCGCTCGGTCTCCCCCTCGGGCGCGGTGTAGCCGCCGAGGCGGCGCAGGGTGAGCTCGGCGACGCGCTCGACGGCCGCGTCGTACCGTCCGTCCTCCAGCCGACGGCGCATCACCGCGCGCTGCGTCTTGCCCAGGCTGGTCTTCGGGAAGGCGGCCTTGGGCAGCGGGAGGACCAGGGCGGGGCGGAATCCCCAGTGCATCACCACGGTGGAGCGCACGGCGGTCAGAACGCGGTACAGCGCGGCCTCGTCGTCGGCGGGGGTCTCGCAGTGGAAGGCGATCACCAACTGCTCGGTGTCGCTGCCGGCCGGGCGGATCGGGAACGCGGCGACGTAGGACCTCGCGACTCCGTCGAGCTGTTCCAGCGCGGTCTCGATCTCGTGGCTGAAGTAGTTGACGCCGTTGACGATGACGCAGTCCTTGCTCCGCCCGACGAGGCTGAGCCGCCCCTCGTCGATCCGTCCGAGGTCACCGCTGCGGAACCAGCCGTCGGCGGTGAAGGCGTCGGCGGTGGCCCGGACGTCGTTGTAGTAACCGGGGGTGATCATGGGCCCGGACAGCTGGAGTTCACCGATCTCGCCCTCGGGCAGGGCGCGGTCCCGCTCGTCCGCGACCCTCATGCGCAGGCCCTTGACGGGGGTGCCCAGATTGGCGAACTCCCGCTCCCGGTCCGCCGCGGGGAAGCGACGGGAGTAGACGCTGCCCGCGCACGTCTCGGTCATCCCGAAGGCGGGCCACAGCGTGTCGGGCGCCAGGCCGAGGGGTGCGAAGCGGGCGAGGAACGCCTCGCCGGTCGCGCGGGGGACGGCCTCGCCGCCGCTGATGACGTGCCGCAACCGCGACAGGTCGAGCGGCTCCTCGGTGATCAGGTCGGCGGCCGCGTTCAGCATCCCCAGCAGGAAGTTGGGGGTGAACGTCATGGTGACGCCGTGCCGGGAGACGAGCCGCAGGAACTCGGCGGGTTCGCCGATGACGACCCCGGGTTCGACGTGCAGCTGCCGGCTCCCGGCGTACAGCGGCAGCAGATGGCACTCCAGCAGCGCCGCCACATGGTCGAAGGAGACCCAGTTCAGTGTGGTGTCCGTGGCGGTGAGCCGGTGGTAGCCGTTCTTGCCGGCCATGGACGCCAGCAGATTGGCGTGCGTGAGCCGCACCGCCTTGGAGTTGCCGGTGGAGCCGGAGGTCAGCATCAGCACCGCGGTGTCCTGCGGCTCCGCCTCGTGGAAGCGCTCCGCGGGCTGCTCGCCGTAGAGGGAGGTGAGGGTGGTGACGGTGATGTCGGCTGCCTGCGGGAGCTCGGCGTGTGCCGACTCGCCGGCGATCAGCAGCGGCCTGCCCAGGAGGGCGTCGACGTGGGCCAGTTGGGCTGCCCAGCGCTCCGGGTCACCGGCGAGCGGGGCCATGGGGCAGGGCACGAAACCACCGAGCACGCAGGCCCAGAAGGCGGTGAGGAATTCCTGCGGACGGTCCAGCAGCAGCACCACGTTCTGCCGGGGGCGCACCCCCCGGGCGCGCAGCGCGGCCAGGACGCGGCGGGCCTGGTCCAGCAGTTCCGGGTAGGTCTGGAAGTGCGAGGGGGCGGCGGCACCGCCCTGGCAGTGACGCAGGCCGGAGTCGGGATGCTCGCGGGCGGCTCGCAGGAGGAGGTCCGCGATGGAGTGGGTGTCCGTGGGAGTGCCGGCGCCGGCGCCGGTTGTGGGGCGTTCGGCCGTGGGATATGCGGCCGCGGCGTTTTCGGGCACGGTGGTTTCGAGCGCGAGGATGGCCATGGTGTTATCTGATTGCCTTCTCTGAGTTCACATGGATGTCGTGCGCGAGATGGGCATTACGGGGGCCGGGTGACCAGAAGGGGCGGGCCGGCCGGATGGGCCTCAGATCAGGCGCGCCATCGACTGTGAATGGCAATTCCATGCCACGCGTCGGGTATGCCGATATGCGGACACACTCATCCCCCCGGAGTGAATGTTGTCGAGTTCGGATCGAATAGGGCTTCGAGCCGAGTGGAAGCTATCACGCGTTTTCGCGGCCGGTACACGTTGCTTGAAGGCCGAATTATGTACGCGCTCGCTGATGGTTTAACGGTGACGCGGTAGCTGCGGCTGCGGTTCCCGTGGTGTCTGTGGTGCCGATGTGCAGCTTGTGGTCACACGGTGACCGTAGTTCGGCGGCGGAGTGACACGCGGGGGGATGGCCAGTAGAGGACAGCTGGGCTACGGACGGTGAGGAGTTCGTGATTTAGAGTGCGGAAACCGGAAAGATTGAATTCCGGTTGCACCAAGAGGGGTGCAGCTTGCTGACAGTGGGCCGCCCCGGCCCAGGTCGGCCCCGGAATGGGAATGGGCCCCGGCCGGTTCGCTCGCCGTTGCGTGCCGGATTCCGTCGCATTGACCGACCGGAGGGTGCGAACTATCGTCTCGGTGATCAACTGCGTTCCTTGCGTGTTCGGGCAGGCCCGGTGACAATGAGGGACGCGCGCCGACCAGCCGGTTTGTTGTGCCTGCGGTGGGGCCACCGGATCCGTAATTGGTCGGGCCGGGTGGCTGTGTCGGCCGACAGGGTTCGGCAATCGGGGGTATACGGAAATGGCTGGTACGCCGGTCGGTCCAGTGGGGGCTGACGGAGCAGATCGGGCGAACCAGGGGGATCACGCCACGCGCGTGGAGCAGGCCCTGCTGGAAGCCGATGCCTTGATCGAATCCACACTCTCGCTGCACCAGGAGCGGTTCGAGGCCCCGGTGCTGCTCTCGCGGCTGGACGGCAACCTCATCGCGGACGCGGTGGACCAGTTCCTCGAGGACATACGGCACTCGGTGAGCGTCACCGTGACCGGGACCGGGGCATTCGTCGAGGCGGTCACCAAGGGCCTCGCGGAGCGGGCGCCGGACGGCGCCGCCCGCAGCGCTCCGAGCCTTCCGCCGCGGGTCGCGGTGCGGATGCTGTGGGCGGCGAACGCCGTACCCGAACTGCTCTCCCTGGCCGATCGCATGCGTGACGTACGCATGGAAATCCGGGTCGCCGAGGGGGAGATGCGCGAGCTGCTCGTCGTCGACGGGGCCGTGGCGCTGGTGCACTCCAAGGCCGCCGTCCCCGATGGGCACGCCGCGATCGTGAAGGACCCCGCCGCCGTCCGCGCACTTGAACTTCTTTTCGCCGGTGCCTGGTCCGGCGCCCGCCCGCTTTCCGTGCACCTCGGGCTGGGCACGCGACTGCGCACCGACATGGCACGCAGGATCCTCGAGAAGCTCCGCGCCGGCTACACCGACGAGGAGGCGGCGGGTGAGGTGGGCGTCTCGCTGCGCACCTACCGCCGGCACGTCGCGGAAATCATGCGTGAACTCGACGCGACCTCACGTTTCCAGGCGGGTGTACGCGCCGTGGAACTGGGGCTGCTGCCGGACAGGACCGTCTAGGCGAAGAACGGCGCGATGAACCGAGCGGGCACACTCGGACCACAGGCCGGTCAACTACGGGGGAGAGGCGGACACATGCCACTGAACAGAAGCCGACTCGGCGCGAGACGCGGAGACCGAAGACATCCGGCGAGCGGGGCGGGCCGATGAGCGCCCGGGCAGCCGGCGAAGGCGACCTGGAGCACGCGCTCCGGGAGATCCGTGCGCTGATCGAGACGGCCGTCAGCCAGCACCGCAGCCAGCTGACCGGCAGCCGGCTGATCGACACGGTCGACGGCGGGTACCGCGAGATCCTCGACACCGCCCAGGAGCTGATCAACGGGGCCGTGGAGAGCGTGGACATCATCCACGGCCGCAGCGTCGGACATGAGGGCCACCCGCGGGAGGCCGAACGCGATCTGCTCTCCGACGCCTCCGACGCCGTCCGGGTGCGGCTGCTCAGCTCACCCGCCCTGCTGGACGAGTACTTCGTCCGCGAACAGGCCGGACGCGACCGTCCGGTGTCGATCAGGGTGGCCGGACTGCCGCCGATCCAGGCGCTGATCGTTGACGGCTCCCGTGGCCTGGTGGTCGCCGAGTCCGCGCTCGGCCGCAGGGCCTCGGTGGTCCAGGCGCCGGAGATCCTCCACGCGCTGCACACCCTGGTCGAGGGCGTGTGGCGGGGAGCGGTGCCGGTGAACGACCGCATCTTCTTCGGCGACCAGTCACGGGCCGACCTCGCCCGGCAGATCCTGGGCGCGCTGCGCGCCGGCGTGACCGACGAGGTGGCCGCCAGGGAGCTGACCGTCTCGGTCCGTACCTACCGGCGCTACGTGGCCGAGATCATGACCCTGCTGGGCGCCCGCTCCCGCTTCCAGGCAGGCGTCCGGGCAGCGGAGCTGAGGCTGCTGCCACCGTCCTGGACGACCGGCCCCTCGGGCCCCGGGGCCGGACGGCCGGCATCGGCCGGCTATGTGGCAGCTTCCTGAACGGGTCGTTGCCGAGGCCCCCGTACGCACAGTTCCATGGGATGTGAGGAAGGCATTTCACCCCACAGGGAATGCCTCTTGTCCGACGGCCCTACCCCTTCGTGAGCCGTCGTCGCATGGGCCCGGAGCCGCTAATGCGGCTTCCGGGCTCCATGCCGTCCCATGACCTCTGTTCGTAAGGTGATTCGATGAATCCGATGCCGATCGCCCTGGTATTTCCCGGACAGGGAACTCAGCGCCAAGGGATGGGTGAACCCTGGCGGGAGACCGCTTCCTGGTGCGTCACCGCCGAGGTATCCGAGGCAACGGGCGAGGACCTGTCCGAAATCCTGCTGCGCACCTCCGACGAGGATCTGCGCAGAACGGATCTCGCCCAACTCGCCGTCTTCACCGTCTCCGTGATGACCCACGCCGAGGCGGTGCGCCGCGGTGCGATCGACGGCACCGTGGTCGCCTGCGCGGGACACAGCCTCGGCGAGTACACCGCGCTGACCGCGGCCGGTGTCCTGACCGTCCGCGAGGCCGCGGCGCTGGTCGCCGCACGCGGCCGCGCCATGCGGGAGGCGGCACGGCAGCGCGCGGGCACCATGGGAGTCCTCGTGGCCGCGCCCCTGCCCGACGTGCGTCAACTCGTCGACGGGCTGCGTGAGTCGGGAGCCGAGGTGTGGGTGGCCAACATCAACGCCCCCGGCCAGACCGTGGTCTCCGGCACCGTCGAAGGCGTCGAACGTGCCGCCGAGGCGGCGCCCTCCATCGGCGCCAAGATGATCCGGCTGCAGGTCGGCGGCGCCTTCCACAGCCCGCTCATGGAGCCCGCCGCGGACGTCCTGTCCAGGGCGCTCAAGAACACCCTGTTCGCCCCCGCCCAGCTACCGGTGGTCGCCAACGTCGACGCCGAGCCGTACGCCGGCATGGGCGACTGGCCCGCGCTCGGCGCCCGGCAGCTGACCTCCCCCGTGCTGTGGGAGGAGAGCGTACGCACCCTCGTCGACCGGCTGGGCTGCCGCCGGCTGATCGAGCTGGGCCCGGGCAAGACCCTGGCCGGGCTGGTCCGCCGGATCTCCCCGGACACCCCGGTGGTGTCCGTCAACAGCCCAGACGTGCTGGGCTGACCCCACCCCGAGCGAGGAGACCCGAAGCACCATGGCAGTAGACATCCGAAGCACCTGGCTGCGCCGGTTCACCACGCAGGCGCAGCCCCGGCTGCGCCTGCTCTGCCTCCCGCACGCCGGGGGCTCCGCGAGCTTCTTCCACCCCTGGGGGCGCGCCTTCGAGGACGACGTGGAGGTGATGGTCGCCCGCTACCCCGGGCGCCAGGAGCGCATCGCCGATCCGTTCGTCACCACCATGGAGGGGATGGCCGATGCGCTCGCCGAGGAGCTCGGGCCGTACACCGACACGCCGTTGGCCCTCTTCGGCCACAGCATGGGTGCCTCCATCGGATACGAGCTGACCCTGCGGCTGCGCGAGCGGTACGGGGTGGCGCCGGCCGTCCTGCTGGTGTCCGGCCGCAAGCCGCCGCACCTGCTCACCCCCCGCACGACCGATCTCGACGACGACGACAGCATCGTCGCCGAGGTCGGCCGGCTCGGTGGCACCGATGCCGCCCTGCTGGCGGACCCCGACCTGCGTGAGCTCGTACTCCCCGCCATCCGGACGGACTTCCGGATCGTCGCCGACTACCCGGCCAGGCCCGGGGTTCCGCTGCCGTGTCCCGTCGTCGCCTACGTCGGCGACAGCGATCCCGATGTGGACCCCGTGTCCGTCTCCGGCTGGTCCGACCTCGCCCCCGGGGGATTCGACATGGCGGTACTGCCCGGGGACCACTTCTATCTGATCGACCGGCGGACGGAACTCATCACCGACATCCGTGCGCGACTGGAGTCCGTACGGCCCTGACCGCGACCGCACGAGCCCCGGCGGCAACCATGCCGTCGGGGCTCCGTGCTGCCCGCTGCCGGGCGAAAAGGCCGACGGCCGGCACCACCGGGAATCCCGGTCGTGCCGGCCGCCGGCCGTCGTCACACCAGGGTGACGAGGGACGTCACCTGGAGGCGGATCCGGAGACCGCACGGTCCCCGGGCTCCCGGAACGTGTCCGTCGGCGCCGCGGCGTCCGGCGCCTGGTGCCCGGGCCACCACGCCTTCTCCCCCAGCAGGGTCGTCAGCGTCGGCACCAGCAGCAGCGCCATGATGAACGCGGTCAGCAGGATGCCGAACGACACCGCGAAGCCCATCTGCTGGAGCATGCTGTTGTCGGCGAGCATCAGCACACCGAACGTACCGGCGAGAATGATCGCCGCCGCGCTGATGGTCGGCACGGACTGGGCGACGGCGAGCCGGACGGCCTCCCGGGGCGCGGTGCCCTTGCGGATCTCCTCGCGCAGCCGGGCCACCATCAGGATGTTGTAGTCGGTGCCGATCGCCACCACGAAGAGGTACACGATGACCGGGAGCATGAACAGCAGCCCCTTCTCACCCTGCGCCCCCTGGAACAGCCACACCGTGGAGCCCAGCGTCGCGGCGAAGCCCAGGCCCACCGACACCATCAGATAGAGCGGGGCCACGACGCTGCGCAGCAGCAGACCGAGGATGACCATGATGGCGATGCCCGCGACCGGGAAGACCACCTTGTAGTCGTGGTTGACCGCGGTCTCGATGTCCGCCAGCACGGCGGTCGTGCCGCCCACGAGGGCCTTGCTGCCCTCCGGCGCCGCCTTGTCGACCGCGTCGCGGAGCGGGCCCGAGACCAGGGAGATCGCCTTGTCCTCGGCGGGCCGGTACTTCAGCACCACACTGAACTGCGCGACGTCACCCTTGGGGCTGGGCACGGCCTCGGAGACCTGGCCCACCCCCGGCACACCCGCGAGCGCGTCGTGGAACGCCTTCAGCTCGGGCTTGTCCAGCTTGCCGCCGTCCTTCGCCTCCAGGTACACCAGCGTCGGGTCGGCGCCGCCCGCGGCGAAGCCCTTCTGCAGCACCTCCATGGCCTGGACCGACTCCAGGTCCTTGGGCAGCGAACTCTCCGAGTCGAACTCGGCCTTGAAGCCGAAGACACCGACCGCGAGCACCGCCAGGACACCCGCCGACACCACGGCCACGGCCGCCGGACGCCGGCTGACCAGCGAGCCGATGCGGTTGGCAGTGGTGTTCCTCGGCTGCTTCTGCCACGACTTGGACGGCCAGAAGGCCTTCGTGCCCAGCAGGGAGAAGACGGCGGGGACGAGCGTGAGGGCGGCCACCAGGGTCACCGCGACCGCGATCGCCAGGGACGGGCCGAGGGACCGCATGCTGCCCATCGTCGACAGCAGCAGGGCCAGGAACGCCACGATGACCGCTCCGGCCGCCGAGGCGACGGTCTCGCCCACCGAACTCACGGCGTTGACCAGCGCGTTCTTGGGCTGCTCACCCGCCCGCAGCGCCTCCCGGTACCGGAACAGCAGGAACAGGATGTAGTCGGTGCCGACACCGAAGAGGACGACGATCAGCAGGGCCGAGACGCTCTGGTCCGCCTTGAGGCCGCCCAGCTCGCTGGCCGTCGCGATGAGGCCGTTGGCCACGGTGAAGACCACGAGGATCGTGAGCACCGGCAGGAACGCGATGAGGGGACTGCGGAAGATGACACCCAGCAGCACGATGATCAGGACCAGGGTGGCCATCATGATCATGGCGTCGGTGTCACCGGACGACTCCCGGGTGTCGAGGGCCGTGGCCGCCGAGCCGGTGATGCCCATCTTCAGCGCGGTGCCGCCCAGCGGGGACTTGGCGTCCGCCCGCATCTGCTTGACCGCGTCGACCACGTCTTCGTCGTAGACGTTCTTCGTGTCGGCGAGGACGTTCGCCAGGGCGATCGTGCCGTCCGCCGAAACCGCAGCGGGGTTCGCCAGCACCTGCTTGATCTTGCTGTACTTCCGGTCCTGCAGATTCCTCGCGACCTTGCCCACGGCCTCCTTGTCGGAAGCCGTCAGCTTTCCGCCGTCGGACCGCTGGAAGACGATGATGGCCGCCGGCTGGTCCCGCTGCGGGAAGGCCTTCTCCTGCAGCTTCGCCGCCTGCACCGATTGATAGTGCGAAGGCAGGAAGTCGGCTTGGTCATCGGTGGGCTTGAGTGAAGGCGCGAGCGCACTGAGCGCTATCGCCGCGACAATCCAAGCCACGATGGTCAGCCACGGGCGGTTGACACAGAACCGTCCGACTCGTCCGAACATGGGGCTCCTTAAAGGAAAAGGCTTCGCCACTGTCCGGACTTCCGACTCCGGCCAGCGGTATGTGCTCGATGGGGAAGACCGACACGGAAGCCCGCGCTCCGCCCCACGAATAGGCATCAGGTTCCCACCGGGCAGGGGCAGCGGAGGCCACGCGCGTGAAGGGTGTCCGCTTGTTGACAGCACGGCCGGTCAAAGCCCCGCCGCCGGGCTCCGCCGCTGCTGGGGCGGCGGTGAGTGGCAGCTTGCTGAAACCCGGCTTGCCGGTGGTCGGCCGCGGCTCCTAGAAATGTGTCCGACCGAGTTTCGTCATTGTGGCTGAAATGAATCGGCATACCGAAAGGGCTGAATCCGTCGTGAGCGGTACGTACGAAGAGCGCCTGGCCAAGATCAGCGAAATCATCTGCGACATTCTCGAGCTCGAGGAGGACGAGGTCACCGAGACCAGCCTCTTCAAGGAGGACCACGGCGCGGACTCGCTGCGGGCCATCGAGATCCTGGCCGCGCTGGAGAAGCAGTTCGGCATCGTCATCGACCAGTCGGAACTGTCCCGCATGGTCCATCTCAAGGGTGTCTACGAGGTCGTCGCGGAGTCCGCCGGCTGGTAGCGGGGGTCGGTCGATGCCCTGCTGATTCTCGCCAGGGCATCACCGCCGCCACGGGCAGCACAGGCCGGTGCGGCCGGCGCAAAGGTTGAGGGAGAGCAATGACGAGCAAGGACACCCGGGTCGCCCTTGTCACGGGCGGTTCGCGTGGCATCGGGCGGGCGACGGTGCTGCGACTGGCGCAGGACGGCTTCGATGTCGCCTTCTGCTACCAGTCCAATGACGAGGCCGCCCGCGAGCTGGAGAAGCAGGTCACCGAGATCGGTGTCCGCGTCCTGGCCCGCAAGGCCGATGTGACGGACGGCGAGGCGGTCAAGGCCCTGGTCGCCGAGACCGAGGACCTGCTCGGACCCGTCGACGTGGCGGTGACGGCGGCGGGCATCACCCGGGACAACCCGCTGGTGATGATGACCGAGGACCAGTGGCACCAGGTGCTGGACGTCAATCTCGACGGCGTCTACAACCTGTGCCGTGCCGTGGTGTTCTCGATGATGAAGCGGAAGTCGGGAGCGATCGTCAATCTCTCCTCCGTGGCCGGGGTGTACGGGAACGCGACCCAGACGAATTACTCCGCCTCCAAGGCGGGGATCATCGGATTCTCGCGGGCCCTCGCCAAGGAAGTGGGCCGGTACGGCATCCGCGTCAATGTGGTGGCACCGGGCTTCATCGACACGGACATGACCTCCGTGCTCACCGGCGCCGTCAAGGACAAGGCACTGGAGCAGGTGCCGCTCGGCCGGCTGGGAACCGCCGAAGAGGTCGCCGACCTCGTCGGATATCTCGCCTCCGACCGGGCCGGCTATGTCACCGGGTCGGTCCTGCAGATCGACGGCGGCATCACCATCTAGCTACGCCCGGACACACCGGATGCACCGGGCCCGGTATTCCAGGAGGCATTCGATGGCCATCAAGCCACCCCGCTGGTATTTCTCACTGCGCAGCCCGTACTCATGGCTCGCGTTCCGTGACCTCACCGAACGGTACCCGGATGTCGCGGACGCCATCGAATGGCGTCCGTACTGGGAGCCGGACGAGGTCAGCAACCGGCTGCTCGAACAGGAGGGCGTCCAGCTTCCGTACGTCCCCATGTCCAAGGAGAAGCACTTCTACATCCTCCAGGACGTCAAGCGGCTGAGCACCGAACGGGGTCTGCAGGTCGCCTGGCCCATCGACAAGGACCCCAACTGGGCGGTCTCCCACCTCGGTTATCTGGTGGCGGAGGACGAGGGCCGAGGCCGCGACTACATCGCGGCGGTCAGCAGGGCCCGCTGGGAGCTGGGCCTCGACATCGCGGACCGCAAGGTCATCGCCGCCGTCGCCGAGGAGCTGGGCCTGGACCCGGACCGGGTGGCGAACGCGGTGGACGACGAGCGGCTGCGGGCACGCGGTCTCGACATCCTCCGCGAGATGGAGCGGGACGGGGTGTTCGGCGTGCCTTTCTTCATCCACCGACGCGACAAGTTCTGGGGAATCGACCGGCTCCCCGCCTTTGTCGAGACGGTCCGTGCCGCCCGGGCCGTCGCCGCAACCACCTCTACGACCCGCACGGAAGGAACCGAATCATGAGCAACCCCTTCGAGGACGACAACGCCAGCTACTTCGTTCTGGTCAACGACGAGAACCAGCACTCCCTGTGGCCCGCCTTCGCCGAGATCCCGGCCGGCTGGACGACCGTCTTCGGCCAGGACACGCGCGCCGCCTGCCTGGAGTACGTCGAGCAGAACTGGACCGACATGCGCCCGAAGAGCCTCGCCCGGGCCATGGGCTGATCGTCCACCCCCAAGCTGCGGGGCCCCGCGTCGAAACCCCCGACGACGCCGGGCCCCGCACCGTTTTTGGCAGCTTGCTGCTACCCGTCTTGTTCCTGGTTCCAGCGGGCTGTTAGAAGAATTCAGAAGAATTCAAGAACACCATCCGCATCCATTGAGGAATATGCATGACGATAGCGACCGTCGTCCTCGCGGCGGCCAGTTTCGCGCTGTTCCTGATCGTCTTCCCGGTGCTGGCGCGGCGGCTGCTCGGGGTGCGGGTGGGAGTCATCCGCACCTTCCTGACCGGAGCCGTCACCTTCGGCGGAGTCCTGGTGTTCAGCACCGTCATCCGGACGCCGGAGCGCGGCGGGCTGCTGATGGGCGTACAGATGGGCTGCGCCCTGCTGCTCGGCATGGGATTCCTGGCCGTGACGGACATGGTCTTTCCCAGCGACGCGGCCGGACCGGCCGTCGGGTGGTTGCGCGCGCTGCGCTCCCGTGTCGCCAGGGCCCGTAGATACGCGCAGATCAGCGGCATTGTGGTGCGGCACGGGCTGCGACCGTATTTGCGCGGGCGGGGCATCGACCGCGGCGGCAGTGAGGCCGCGGGCGCCGGCCGTGCCACCGCCCTGCTGGCCAGGCCGCTGCGGCTGGCGCTGGAAGAGGGCGGCCCGACCTTCGTCAAGCTCGGCCAGGTGCTGGCGACCCGCCACGACCTGCTGCCGCCCGCCTTCATCAGCGAGCTGAGCCGGCTGCACTACCAGGTGCCGCCGGAGCCCGCGGAGCGCATAGCCCAGCAGCTGCACGCCGAGTTCGGGAGGCCGCCGGAGGAGGTGTTCGCCTCGTACGACCCCGAGCCGTTGGCCGCGGCCTCCATCGCGCAGGTCCACCTGGCCCGGCTCCACTCCGGGGAGCGGGTCGTGGTCAAGGTCCAGCGCCCCGGCGTGCGGCCCGGTGTCGAGCGGGACCTGGACATCATCCGACGGATCGCGCGACTGCTGGAGACCCGCGCGCACTGGGCCCGCACCCTGGGCGTGATCGAGCTGGCCGAAGGGTTCTCGGCGTCCGTACGGGAAGAGCTCGACTTCCGGATCGAGGCACGGAACCTGACCACCGTCCGGGCCGCGTGGGAACAGCGCAAGGCCGACACCTCGGTGGTCATCCCGGACACCCATGAGGAACTGAGCGGCGAACTGGTCCTGGTGCTCGAGGAGTTGCCCGGCAAGCCCATCAGTGCCGACGACGCCCTCGCCGACGCCTCGCCGGCCGCTCAGGCCGACCTGGCGCGGGCACTGCTCGGCAATCTGCTGACCCAGATACTCTCCGACGGCACCTTCCACGCGGACCCGCACCCCGGCAACATCCTGCTGCTCGACGACGGCCGGGTGGGCCTGGTCGACTTCGGCTCCGTCGGCCGACTCGACGGCCAGGTGCGGACCGCACTGCGGCGCTTCCTCATGGCGGTGGACCACGCCGACTCGGCGGCCCTGTGCGATGCCCTGCTGGACCTGGTGACCCGGCCGGAGGAAATCGACGAACAAGGCCTGGAGCGGTCACTGGGCCGCTTCATGGCCCGCCACTTCACGCCCGGCGCCGTACCGGACGTCAAGGTCTTCGTGGATCTGTTCCGGGTCGTGTCCCAGCACGGCCTGGGCATCCCGCCCGAGGTGGCCGCGGTCTTCCGGGCGCTGGCGACCCTGGAGGGCACCCTGGCCCGGCTGTCACCGGGCTTCGACATCGTGGCGGAGTCACGCGGCTGGGCCGTGCGGCAGTTCACGGGCCAGACCGGTTACG
The DNA here is from genome assembly GCF_055576875.1 of Streptomyces sp. NPDC033229. NCBI lineage: Bacteria > Bacillati > Actinomycetota > Actinomycetes > Kitasatosporales > Streptomycetaceae > Streptomyces > Streptomyces sp. NPDC033229. Next base: position 360,591 of record NZ_JBVIQR010000001.1, read on the forward strand.
CGTCCGCCGGGTCCGCGACCCAGAACGAGCTGTACTCCGCGCTCTCCGTGCTGCGCCGGCTGCCACGCCGGCTGGACCGGGTCACCAGCGCGCTGGAGGCCGGGCGGCTCGCGGTCAACGTACGGCTGTTCGCCGACAGCCGTGACCGCCGCTACTTCCGTGCGCTCGTCCACGAGATCCTGCTCACCTGTCTCGCGGCGACCCTCGGTCTGATGGCGGTGATCCTGCTCCACACCACCGGCGGGCCGATGGTCACCCGGTCGATCCGGCTCTTCGAGATGCTCGGCTACCACCTGCTGGTCATCAGCGGTGTGCTGTGCCTGCGGATCGTCTTCGCCATCTTCCGGGCCCAACGCTGAGCGCGAGGCCTACGGCCTGTCCGGCGGATCTTCGGCTGCGGGTCCGTCGTTGCCGCCTCTCGCCTGACCGGCGGGCCTTCGACTGCCGACCGCTGTGCCCCCTGCGCCGGCGAGCGCCCTGCGGGCGCGTCCTCAAGCGCCGGACGGGCTGCTGTGCTGTGTCCTCAAACGCCGGACGGGCTGGTTTGGGCACAGCGGTGGTGCGTCTCTACGCCCCGTCGGACACGACCTCGCGCCCCCGGCCGCATCCGGACCGGGGGCGCGAGGTGTCGCGGAGGTGTTCGGCGTCACCACACCACGGGCAGGGACTCCAGCGGGCGCACCACCATGTTCTGCACATAGCGCAGTTCGGAGGGATCCACGGCCGGCCGGGCGTCCGGGAACCGCTCGAAGAAGCGGCGCGCCGCCACCTCCGTCATCAGCTTGGCCAGATGCGCGCCCGAGCAGTAGTGGATGCCGTGGCCGAAGCTGAGGTGGGCGGGCTTGGGGCGCTTGAGGTCCAGCTCGTCGGGGCGTTCCGGGAACGGGCACCGGTCCCGGTTGGTCGACATAGCGGAAATGATCACGATCTCGTCGGCGGGAATGGTGACCCCGCCGATCTCCACCGGCTCCAGGGTGACCCGCTGGAGCGTATTGGCGATGGGGCTGACGTAGCGGATCAGCTCGTCCATCTCCGCCATCCACCGGCCGGGTGCCGCCAGCAGCTCGGCGCGCTCCGCCGGGTGGGTGAGGAGCGTGCGCAGCACTCCGCCGATCAGGCTGGCGGTGGTGTCGTTGCCGCCCGTCATCAGCGCGAAGCTGGTGGAGAGGATCTCCGTACCGGACAACCGGCGGTCGGGCTCCGCCTGGAGGAGGGCGGAGATCAAGTCGTCGCCCGGCTCCCGCTCCTTCTCCGCGATGAGCGCCGACATATAGGCGGACAGCTCCTTCACCGTGCGGTCCGCGGCGGGGTCGGTCGGGTCGGTCGCCCGCAACTCCGTCGACCAGCGCAGGAAGTCCGGCCAGGCGGTGGCCGGCACACCCATCAGCGTGGCGATGACGATCACCGGCAGCGGATCGGCGTAGTCGGCGATGAGATCGGCGCCCGCCTTCCCGGCCAGCTGGTCCAGGAGCTCGTCCGCGACCGCCTCGATGTGCGGGCGCAGGGCGTCCGCCCGGCGCGGAGTGAAGGCCGAGCTGATGGCCTTGCGCAGCGGTGTGTGCCGCGGCGGTTCCAGGTTCGCCAGATGGTTGGCGTGCTCCGGCGGAGGCGTGAGCGCGGTCCCGGTCAGCTTGGAAAGCAGCTTGTAGTGGGTGTGGATGTCGCGGCTGAGCCGCGGATCGGCGAGAGCGGCCTTGGCGTCCTCGTGCCGGGTCACCACCCAGGCATGGCCCGCTCCGGGGATGGAGAGTTTGCAGACCGGCTGCTCCGTACGGACCCGCTCCAGAACCGGATACGGGTTCTGGGTGAAGTCATCGGTGAGCATCCAGTACTTGGAGAGTTTCGGCTGTTGCGTCATGTCTTCCTTCTCGACCGGGGTTCGCTCGTCGGAGGGTCAGGCCGGCCGTAGGTGATCGCCGGGGCGGAAGGCCATCACCATCTGCCCGACGGACATCACCGGGCCCGCGCCGCTGCGGCTCTCGCCCTCGAAGATCACCGAGTCGCCGAGCGACCGGGACAGTGTGATGCGGTGTTCCACCACGTCGCCGGGGAGTACAGGGCGGTGGAAGACCGCCTGCGACACGGAGCCGAACAGCATCACCTGGCTGCGGGCGTCCGGCGCGGCCGCCGAGGCGAGCAGCCCGGCGGCCTGGCCCCAGGACTCCACCAGCAGCGAGGCCGGGTAGGCGAGGTCCTGGCCGGGGGCGAGCCCCGCGTACCAGGGCTCGTTGTGCGTGACGGTCTTGACCACGGTGATCCGCTCGCCCGGGACAAGTGCGGTGATCCGGTCGACCAGCAGCATCGGATACCGGTGCGGCAGCAGGCTCGCCACCTCGGGCAGCTCCGCTTCCCCGCCCGCCCGGGTGGCCACGGGAGGAGCACCAGCGCCGGCGTCCGGCGGCTGCGGGGCACTGCCCGCGGCGCGGTACCGCAGCCGGACGGACGCGGCGGCGCCGCGCTCGGTGGTGGCGGTGGCCGACAGCCGCCAGTCGCCGTCCTTCCGGCGCCACTTCAGCGCGAAGTCCAGGACGTCGCCGGGGAACGCCGGCCCGGTGAACCGGGCCGACTCCACGGCCACCAGCTCGACCGGCTCCGGGGCCGTGGCCAGCGCGCCGCGGTGCGCGCAGTCGACCACGCACACCCCGGGGAAGATCGGGAAGTCCGGGTAGTGGCCGGCGAACACCGGCTCGTCGGGGGAGACGGTGAACCGTGTCGCCGCGCTCCCGTCGCCCCCCCGGGGGGAGACGACGGACACCCGTCCGGCCACCGGGCTGATGCCGGAGTCCCGGGTCAGGGTGGCGGTCATGACGCCGCCAGCCGCAGCACCGCGCAGGACAGCGAGCCGTCCCGGTCGACGGAGGTCGCCACCGCGAGCCGGCCGGCCGCCTCGGCGTCACCGTCGGCGGTGGCCAGCAGCATCGCGATCTGGAACGCGCCGGAGGCGGCCGAGACATCGCCGAGCGTGCCCACGCCCGGCACCCGCTCCAGGGCCCGGTCGCCCACGACGGAGGCCAGCACCTCGCGCTCCACCACACCGGCCGCGCCGGGGGCCTCGCTGTGACTGGCCGCCCACACCTCCTCGGCCGCGCCGCCGGACGCGGCGAGAGCGGACCGTACACAGGCCTCCAGCGTCACCCGCAGATCGTCCCCGAACGCCACCCGCGACTCGACCGCCAGGATCTCGGCGAGCGCGGGACGCTCCGGGCTGCACGCGTCGGCGGGCTGGATCAGCAGCATCGCGCAGCCCTCGCCGAGCGCCGGATCCTCTCCACCGGACTCCCTGCTGTGCCGCTCCAGCCAGTAGCGGGCCGAGGAGAACTCCTCCGCCGCGCCGCACAGCACCGACTCGGCCCGCCCGGACGACAGCAGCCGCGTCGCGTAGTTCACCGCCGACAGGCTGGCCGTCCGGCCGCCCGCGAGGGTGGTGTTGGGCCCACGCATGCCGTACCAGATCGCGCACTGGCCCGCCGCGCAGTTCATCACCGCGTTCGGCATCTGCGCCGGGTCGACGTCGAACGGCCGCGCCCCCACCAGAGAGCTGCGGGTGAAGTCCATCATGCTGGCGACGCTGCCCGTCGTGGTGCCCAGCACCAGCGCGGCCCGGTCCCCGGTCTCCCGGTCCCGGTCGGCCTGCGGCTGCTCCAGCAGGGCGCCCACGGTGGTCACCGCGAGCCCGGTCACCCGGTCCATGGAACGGGTGCCCTTCTTCCCCAGCACCTCGCGGACCTCGAAGCCCGGCACCAGATGGGCGTCACCCGCCGGCACCCGCCAGCGCTCGGTGTCCACCGGCGCGGACGTCGCCCGCCCCTCCCGCAGCCCCTCGGTCAGGGCGCGGGCGCCGATGCCGTACGGGGAGACGGCCGACCATGCCGAGATCACCGGCCGGGACGTGGTCACGGCGCTCATGCGTCCACCCGCTTCGGGGTGCTCAGCGCGGAGACCGTCGCCTCGTCGAACGTCGCCATCGACCACTCGTTGGGGGCGTGCTCGGTGAGATAGCCGTGGGTGATGGTGCCGGTCACGGTCCGCACCAGCTCGCCGTCACGGATGACGTAGCAGTCCATCCGCGCGGTGTAGAGAAGGCTCTTGAAGACGTTCTCGATGGTGTAGACGGTGTAGAGCTCCTCCTCCATCAGCGTCTCGTCGAGCAGCCGCAGCTCCGACTGGGTGACGACCGGGATCCAGTTCCGGGTGTCCAGAACCTCCTTGATGGCGAGGCCCCGGGAGGCGAGGAAGAGGTCCTCGACCTCCTCCATCACCCGCAGGAAGCCCGACATCTGCACCCGGTCGTTGAAGTGGCAGTAGAAGTAGGGCATCCGCCAGCGCCAGCCGAAGGCGTTGTCCTCACCGATCAGCTCGTCGAGCACCGGGTCCGAACCGACGGTGCCGCGGCCCTCGACCAGACTCCCGTACGGGCTCGGGGTCGCGGCCAGCTCCAGCCGGTCCCCGGTGCCCAGGGTGCGCACGGCGAACCGCTCCAGACCTGCCGGGTAGGCCTCGGAAGCGGCGATGTGGTCGTCGATCCGCAGCGCCACCCGCACCGTGGACGTGGCGCACTTCAGGCGCTCCCCGTCCCGCTCGACGAACTGCGCGACCTTGAAGGTGAACTCGGTGGCGCCGTCCTTCGTCGCCGGGGTGACCTCCGCCTCCACCTCGTCGTCGACGTCCAGCAGCGCACCGAGCCGGGAGCGCAGCTCCACGACCTCGAAGCCCAGGCCGAAGCGCTTGTACATCGAGCCGACGGACAGCCCCGCCGCGCGGAAGTGGCTCAGGACGGCCGCTTCCGCGACGTAGTTGATGTGCTTGAAGCCGATCGCGAAGCTGATGTTGTTGCCCTCGAAGACGGGGCGCAGCCGGGTCGTGGTCGGGTTGTCCAGCAGCGCCGCCACAGCGGGATCGAGCACCGGGCTCATCGCTGACTCCTTCAGTTCGGTCATGGTCGGTTCGGTTTTCTCGGTGATTTCTTCGGGTTCGTGTTCAGGCGGCCGGGCTGAGCCGGGCCGGTACGCGGTCGAGGAACGCGTGCACCGCCTCGACGAAGGCGCGCGGCCGGTCGAGCATCGGGAAGTGGCCGCCCTCGGGCCAGATCAGCGCCTCGCCCGCGGGCAGGTCCGCGGCCAGCTGCCGGGCCTCGGCGACGGGCGCGGTGACGTCCTGCTCCGCGCCGATCACCAGAGCGGGCACGGTGATCAGATCCAGCCGCAGCCGCGGCGAGTTGAGATAGGCGTCGAAGAACCGCAGCCACCCGTAGGGGCCGATCCACTCGCAGAGCCTGCGCGCCATGTCGGCCCGCAGGTCCGGCTGCACGGGCCGGTCCCCGGCCTGCAGCCGGATGGCCTCCGACATGGTCTCGGGGAAGCTGTCCAGCAGCGGCGCGATCATGTTCCAGTGGAAGTCGCCCGGATCCCGCCGGTAGAACGGCGTCACCACGACCACCCCCGCCATCCCGGGCCGCTCGCCCGCCAGCGCACGGCGGGCGAGCAGCTCCAGCAGGGGCAGCGCGGTGAACGAGTGGGCGACCACCAGATCCGGGCCGCCGGGCACGGCGGAAAGGATCTCCGCGAGCCGGCCCGCCGAGTCGGTCTCGAAGCGCCAGGCGTCGATCCCGTCGCTGCGCCAGGGCAGATCGGGGGCGTGCACCCGCACATCGGCAGGAAAGTGCTCGTGGGTGCGCGACCAGATGGCACCGTTGTTGCCGAGCCCGTGCAGCAGCACGACCTGTCTCATGAGGACGGCCCGCGGGGGGTGAGGACGAGCCCGGCGGAGGGCGCACCGGCACCGCCGAGCAGTGCGTACACCGGCTCGGTGCGGCCCGTGGCGGCCCAGCCGGCGGCCGCCGCGCACTGCAGGACGCCCAGCGCGCCGGAGCACTCGCCCCAGCCGTGCAGAGCGAAGTGTTCCGCGCCGACCGGTACGAGCGCCGGGTCGTCGGTGAGCCACCCGGCGCCCCCGGGGGCCGTGCGCGTGAGCTCCTCCGCGCAGGCGGCGAGCGAGGTGGCACGGACCGCCGGACCGAGCGTGACCTTGGCCCGGGTGCTGTCGGCGGCCCGCCCGAGGACCACGGCCGCGCCGCCGTCCACGACGGGCCCGCCGACGAGCGTCCGCGTCACGTCGTTGTCGGGCTCCACGCCCAGGACGAGCATGTGGTCGGCGCGCCCGGACCGGACGGTCAGGGCCGCCCAGCGGACCGCGTCCAGACCGGAGGTGGCGCCGTTGCACACCGTCAGGTTCGGGCCGCGCAGATCGAAGCGGATCGCGGTCTCCGAGGCGGTGATGTTGCTGGAGGCGTTCGGGGTGTCCATCGGGCTGAGCCCGGTGGTGCCCTCCTTCGCGATGGTCGCGACCGCCCGGCAGACCGTGTCGGCGTTGCCGAGGTTGGTGCTGACGACGATGCCGACCCGCTCGCGGGGGACGGTGAGCCCGCCGTCGTCCAGCAGCCCCGCGTCGGTCAGCGCGGCCGACGCCAGGCACAGCCCGATCTGCGTGGCCCGGTCCTTGTAGCGCAGCCCCTTCTTGCCGATCAGGGCGGCGGGGTCGACGGGGTCCCCGCCGGGCACGGGGGGCCCGAGCAGCCCCTGGGGGTCGGTGAGTCCGGGCAGCAGCAGCCCCACACCGGTGATCGCGACGCTCATGCCGCACCCGCCACGATCGCCACGGCGTTGACGCCGCCGAACCCGAAAGCGTTGACCTGGGCGACCCCCACCGGCTCTGCCAGCGGGGTGTCGGTGACCAGTCGCAGCCCCTCGGCCTCCGGCAGCGGGTCGGCCAGGCTGGCGATCGGCGGTATCCGCCCCGACGTGATGGCGGACAGGGCCACCAGCAGGCTCATCAGTCCGGCCGAGCCGGACGTGTGGCCGATCTGCGACTTGATGCCGGTCAGGGCGGGCCGCGCGCCGGCGAAGACCTCGGCGGTCACCTTGGCCTCCATGAGGTCGTTGACGGGGGTCCCGGTGGCGTGCAGCAGCACCAGATCGATATCGCCCGGGGTGGCCTTCGCCGCCTCGTGGGCCTGCCGGATGGACGCCGTGATGCCCTCTCGGTCCGGCGCCGTGGGGTGCACGGCGTCGCAGTTGACGGCTACCGACCGCAGCCAGCCGCGCACCGGACGGCCCGGGGCCGCCTCCCGGCGCAGCACGACCGCGACCGCGCCCTCGCCGAGGATGGTGCCCTGCCGGTCCCGGTCGAACGGGCGCACGGTGGGCGGCGGGTCGAACTGCACCCGGTCGGCCTGGCCGAACATCGACTCGGTCACCGCGTCGCAGCCGGCCACGATGACCGTGTCGGTCTCGCCCTGCTCCAGCAGGTCCCAGCCCAGGGCCAGCGCGTACAGCGAGGCCGAGCAGGCGCCGGCGAACGTATGGGTGTCCAGCGCCCCGAACCGCTCCCGCAGCGCGGGGCCGAAGTCCAGGTCCGCGGCGTCGAAGGGGATGCCGTCGCGCCACCACAGCTCCAGCGACCGCAGCTCCCGAAGGCCCGTGCCGACCAGGACCGGCACGCCGCTGAGGTCCTCGCCGAGCCCGGCGTCCGCCGCGGCCTGCCGCACGGCCTCGACGAGGAAGCGGGTGGCCCGGCCGGGTTCGTCGCCCTCACCGGACCGGTCGTCGATCTCGAAGAGCTGCTGTGCCTTGAACTTTTCCCGGTCGAAGCCGCGCAGCGGGGCGAGCCCGCTGACGCCCGCGCACAGCCCGGCGAAGATCTCATCGGGGGTGTCCCCGATGCTCGCCACCGCACCGACCCCGGTGATCGGAAAACTCATGCCGCGTTCTCCCGGCTCTCCTGGCCTTCCTCGTATTTGCCGAGGATGACGATCGCGTTGTTGCCGCCGAACGCCAGACCGTTGTTCTGCACGATCCGCAGGTCCGCCTCGACGGCGTGGTTCGGCACGCAGTCGATCTCGCACTCGGGGTCGGTCTCGGTGTGGTTGATGGTCGGCGGGATGAAGCCGTGGGCGATGGCGAGCCCGCTGGCGATCGCGCCGAGCGCGCTCGCGGCGCCCATCGTGTGGCCGAGCATCGACTTCAGCGAGATCGTGCGCGGCGGGGCGGTGCCGAAGACGTCCCGGATGGCGCGCGCCTCGGTGATGTCGTTGGCCTTGGTGCCCGTGCCGTGCGCGGAGATCAGATCGACCTCCTCGGGCTTCACGCCGGCGTTCTTCAGCGCGATGTCCATGCAGCTCGCGACGCTGGCGCCGTTCGGGGCGACCTGGTGGTACGCGTCGCAGTTGAGTCCGTAGCCGAGCACCTCGGCGTAGATCGTGGCGCCGCGCGCCAGCGCCGAGTCCAGGCGCTCCAGGACCAGGACGCCCGCGCCCTCGCCGGTGAGGATGCCCTTGCGGTTGATGTCGAAGGGCTGGCAGCACTCCGGCGCGATGGTGCCCAGCCGGTAGAAGCCGGTGAAGGTCTTGCGGCACATCGCGTCGGCGCCGCCGCACAGCGCGAACTCCGCCTCGCCGGAACTCACCGCGTCGAAGCCGTACCCGATCGCGTAGTTGCCCGCCGAGCAGGCCGTCGCGATGGTCTGCGCCTCCACGTTCGTCAGCCCGAGCTCCTGGGCGATGGCCGTCGACAGCCGCACGGGGGACACCCGGCGGACGACCTCGGGGTCCATCCGCTCGGGCCCGTCGGCGAGTTCGACGGCCACCAGCTGGTCGAGCTCGTAGGACTCGCCGTCGGTGGTGCCCAGCGAGATCAGCCCGCGCCGGTCGGCGAGCTGCGCGGGCTCCAGGCCGGCGTCCTGGAGGGCCATCCGGGCCGCGCCGACCGCGAAGCGGCTCGCGCGGCCGAGAGAGGAAATGGGGGTGTTGTGCACCCACTGCTCGGGATCGAACGAGGAGACCTCACAGCCGTTGCTGTGCGCGAAGCCCTCGACGTCGAATATCGAGATGGGCTTCGCACCACTGCGGCCCGCCTTGAGGCTCTCGGTGAATTCGGCGGCACCGATACCGATGCTGGACACCACGCCGAATCCGGTGAGCACCACACGGTGCCTTTCCGGCGCACTGCCAGGACGTGTTGAAGACATAGCTTTCCTTCGGTTCGCTCAGCGAAGATTGACGGTCAGGGTGTCGTCGGCCGTCACGTTCCAGCCGCCCACGCTCAGCAGCCGGGAGAGGTCGGGGGCCGCGTTCCGGTCCACCAGGAGTTCGACGAACCCGCGCGGCTGTTCCGGCGCGTGCTCGATGCGGACGTCCTCGATGTTGACCCCGGTCTCGCCGACGGCCGCGAACAGCCGTGCCAGCGCGCCGGGTTCGTCGGGAATGACCACCGGGACGGCCGCGAAGTCGGCCCTCGGCGCGCCCGGCTTGGCCGCCACGCGCGCATGGCCGCGGTTGCCGCGCAGCAGCAAGTCCTCCAGCCCGGCCTCGGCCCGGCCGCGTACTTCCGCATCCGGGCTGCCCAGAGCGCGCAGCGCACGGACGGCCTCGTCGAGGTCGGCGGCGTACGCGTCGAGGACGTCCGCGACCGCGTCGGCGTTGGCGTCGAGGATGTCCCGCCAGAGCCCGGGGTCCCCCGCGGCGATCCGGGTGACGTCCCGCAGCCCCTGCCCGGAGACCCGGACGCTGTCCTCCGCCGCGTGCTCCAGCCGGGCCGCCATGAGGGAGGAGACCAGGTGCGGGGCGTGCGAGGTGAGGGCGACCGCGCGGTCGTGCGCGCCGGTGTCCATGACGACCGGCACCCCGCCGCACAGCGACACGAGTTCCAGCGCCCGGTTGAGGACATCACGGCCGGTGCGTTCGGAGGGGGTCAGTACCCACAACCGGCCCTCGAACAGGTCGGCGCGGGCCGCCAGCGGACCGGAGCGCTCCCCGCCGGCGAGCGGGTGGCCGCCGATATAGCCCGACGAATCGGCACCGGCGGCCTGGATCTCCCGGTGCGGCCGGGCCTTCACACTGGCGACGTCGGTGTAGGCCCGGGCGGTCTCGGCCCGCTGGGCACGCGCCAGCACCGTGCCGATGTGCGCCGGCGGGACGGCCAGCACCGCGAGGTCCACCGGCCCCTCCGGTGCCCGCAGCGAACCCGCGCCCATGGCCTCCGCGGTCCTGGCGGCGGTGGTGTCCGCGTCGTCCAGGTGCACCGTCACCCCGCGCCGGGTCAGGGCGAGCGCGACGGACGTGCCGATCAGGCCGGTTCCGATGACCGTGGCGGTCCTCATCGCGGATCCTCCGACCGCCACCGCCGTGTCTCCGCCTCGATGAAGCGCGCCAGCCGTGCGACGCCCTCCTCGATGTCCGCGGGCGAGAGGTAGCTGAAGGAGAGCCGGATCGTGTGCTCCCCGCCGCCGTCCGGATAGAAGTACGACATGGGCGTCCAGATGACGCCGTGTTCCTGGGCGGAGCGCAGCAGAGCGGCGTTGTCGACGGTGAACGGCACCCGGATGGTGAGGAAGAAACCGCCGCTGGGCTCGTTCCAGCTCACCCCCGACCCGTCCCGGCGAGCCTCGGGGAAGTGGCGGGCGAGCTGCTCCAGCGTCACCCGGAGGACGTCCCCGTAGTGCGCGGCGGGAGCGGCGTTGAGCTGGGAGATACGGCCGTCCGACGCCAGCAGCATCCCCGCGACGGCCGCCTGGCTCAGGGGCGGGGTGTTCACCGTCACCATGCTCTTGATCTTGGCGAGTTCGTCCGCGAGCAGGCTGGTCGCCCCCGAGGCGTCCTCGACCCGCTGGTCCGCGATGACGAAGCCGATGCGGGCGCCGGGGAAGACCGTCTTGGAGTACGAGCCGAGGTGCACGACCCGCCGCTCGCGGTCCATCGACTTGAGGGTGGGCAGCTGCTCCCCGGCGCTGACCAACCGGTACGGGCTGTCCTCCAGGATGACGAGATCGTGGCGGGCCGCCAGCTCCAGCAGCTCGGCACGGGCCCGCAGCGAAAGGGTGTTACCCGACGGGTTCGAGTGGTCGGGCACCACGTAGAAGGCGCGCGGCCGCCTGCCACGGGCCAGTTCGGCCTGTACGGCGGCCTCCAGGTCGGCGCAGGAGATGCCGCCGTCGCGCTCCTCGACCTCCGTCAGCGGGATGTCCAGCAGTCGGGCCGCCCCGGTGATCCCCACGTAGCAGGGGCTCGCGACCAGCAGGACGTCCCGCGGGCTCGCGAACAGGGCGCGCAGCGCGAGCAGCATGGCCTCCTGGCAGCCGACCGTGACCACGATCGACTCGGGCGCGACATCGATGCCCTCGTCCTTGCGGAGCGAGTCGGCGATCAGCTCCCGGATCAGCCCGGCGGTGGGACCGTACTGATACACGGAGGTGCGGATGGCCTCGGGGGAGAGGCCGCGCTCGGCCTGGTGGTCGAGGTAGCGGCGGATGTGCGTGAAGATGTCCTCGGTGTCGAAGAACCCCTCGTAGGGGCGGCCGGGAGCGAAGGACACCGCCTCGGGAAACCGCCCGGTGATCTCGTTGAGGAAGTTCATGGTGTCCAGCACGGGGTCGCCGACGCTGCGGTGCAGTTCCTCCTTCCGCAGGTCGGACGAGGGCGCCGCGGGCCGTGCCGGTGCCGCGGGCTCCGGGCGGGCGGGTGGGGCCGCGTCGCCCGTCTCCAGCAGCGAGGGGCCGGCCGCACCGGTCGACGGGGTGCCGGTGAGCACCATCGCGTCGGCCAGTTCGTCGACGACGATGCCGAGCACGCGCGAGACGCCCTCCTGGCCCTCGACGGCCAGGCCGTGCAGTACCGGCCGGCCCAGCAGCACCGCGTCGGCGCCCAGGGCGAGCGCCGCCAGGACGTCCGTGCCCCGCCGGATCCCGCCGTCGACGAGCACCGGGCAGCGGCCCGCGACCGCCGCGGTGATCCCGGGGAGGACGTCCAGCGTTCCCGCCCCGCCGTCCAGTTGGCGCCCGCCGTGGTTGGAGACAACGATGCCGTCCACGCCCGCGGCCACCGCACGGGCCGCGTCCTCGGCCGACATGATGCCCTTGAGGAGGACGGGCAGCGGGCTGACCGACCGGAGCCAGGCCACGACGGACCAGTCCAGGGCGGGATCCAGCTCCGTACGCCCGTGGTCCGTGGGGGAGGAGTAGTCCACGCCGTGCGAGGGAAGGTTGGCGGGGGCCACGCCCTCGGGCAGCCGGAAGTCATTGCGCAGGTCGCGCAGCCGCCGGCCCAGCCTGGGAGTGTCGACGGTGAGGACCAGGGCCTCGAAGCCCGCGTCCCGCGCACGCTCGATGAGCCGACGGGTCGTGTCACGGTCCCGGAAGCAGTACACCTGAAGCCACAGCGGCGAGGTCGCGACGGCCGCCAGCTCCTCGAAGGTCCGCCCGGCGAAGCTGCTCACGACGACCGGCAGTCCGGCCGAGCCCGCCGCCCGCACGGTGGCGATCTCGCCCTCGGGGTGAACCAGCGTGTGATACGCCATGGGGGCCACGCCCACCGGGGCAGCCCAGCGGCGGCCCAGGATCAGGGTGGAGGTGACCGCTTCGGCCACCCCCGACAGCACCCGGGTGCGCAGCCGCACCCGGTCGAACGCCCGCAAGTTGGCGGCGAGTGTCCGCTCCTCGCCCGCACCGCCCTCGACGAAGTCCCAGTGCGCGGCGTCCAGGCGGGTACGGGCCAGCTCGGCGCAGTCGGCGAGGGTCAGTGCTTCCTTGGCCGCGATCGCGGGATCGACGGCGGTCACGGGGCGACCGACCGCGCGCGCTCCACGGCCTCGTACAGCGCGCGGATGTTGGAGCTGCCGAAGCCCTGCGCGCCCTGCCGCTGAATCAGCTCGAAGAACAGGGTGCGCCGCTCGAAGGGGGAGCGGGTGAAGAGCTGCAGCAGATATCCCCACTCGTCCCGGTCGGCGAGGACGTTCGTCTTGCGCAGGTCCGCGATCTCCGCCTCGAGCCGCGGGATGCGGTCCGCGAGCACGTCGTAATAGGTGTCGGGCGTCTGCAGGAACTCCACACCCCGGTGCTGGAATTCCAGCACCGCGGGCACGATCTCATCGACGAGGAAAGCGAGGTGCTGCGCACCGCCGCCACCGTTCCGCTTCAGAAATTCGTCGATCTGTCCCGGCTTCTTCGTGACGTCCGGCTCGATGATGGTGAAGGTGATGCCGCCGGACGGGCTGCGCACCACGATCGAATCCATCGCCTGCTCGCCGACGGCGACGTACTCGCTGTAGAACTGGTCGAATCGAAAGCCGTCGAGGTAGTAGCGGACGACGTCGTGGAGCGTACCGGCGTCGAGGCACACCGCGATGTGGTCGAGCGCGCGGAGCACCGGCGCCCCGGGGCCGGTGGCCGCGGCGGGCGTCGCGCCCACGACCCAGGGCCGGTCGCCGGGCAGCCCCGGCGCGGTGCCCGCCGGGCGCTCGACCAGGGTGTGGCGGACCGCGCCGAACCCGGAGACCACCGGCGTTCCCGAACCACCGTCGTCGTACGACCGGCCCCCGGCCGCGAGCGCCCCGGCCCGGGCGGCGTCGGCGTCCTCGCAGGCGAACGCGATGTCGGCGATGCCGTCGCCGTGCTCGGCGAGGAAGTCCTCCGTCGCCGGACCCGAGGCGATCACCAACTGGACACCGCCCTGGCGCAGCAGCACCGAGTCCTTGCCGTCCGCCGAGGCGCGGGCCGCCTCGGTGAAACCGAACGACGAGACGAAATAGTCGGCGGTGGTCTTCTGGTCGCTTGCGTAGAGCTCTAGGTACTCGACGTCATGCGCGGTCATGATGCTCCTTGTCAGGAATTCAATGTGGCCGGTTTCCAAGAGAGGCGCGCGGTCGCCGATACACCGGCCGGGCCGGCCGGCGACCTGCCGAAATCTGCTCGGGCCCCGCAGGTATTTCCCGAAGGCATTCCTACGGTGGGCTGAAGTCCGCACCAGCGCCTGGGGGCATCGTCTTCCTCACCATGACCGGCGCCCGGCAATCCCCTCAAGTTCCCCTGCAACAAGCTGCCATGGGGTCCGGTGCCGGTCGCCGCCGCCGATGGCAGCTTGTTGCAGGGCCGATTGCCGCAAATACCGGCCGACCGCAGGATGGCACGGGTCGGGCCCAGGTCTGCCCGCAGCCTCCTTCGTACTTTCGCCGGAAAAGGAAGACATTGACGATGGCGACCAATACCTTTGCCGGTCCCTTTGCCGACGGCGCCGCGGCCCCGGCGGATTGCGCATTGATCTGCCTGCCCTTCGCGGGCGGCGGCGCGGGGTTCTACCGAGCCTGGAAGGACCTGAAGGACCTGCCGGCCGGCGGCCCGGCCGTCGTCCCGCTCCAACTTCCCGGCCGCGAGGAACTCTTCATCGACGAGCCGTTCCGGGACGCCGTGGTGGCCGGTGAGCGGCTCGCCGAGCAGGTCGCCGAGATCGCCGGACGCTACGGCCGTATCGCCCTGTTCGGCCACAGCCTCGGCGCCGTGCTCGCCTACGAGATCGCACGCAACCTCGACGGGGCCGGTTCCGGCCGCCCCTGCCACCTCTTCGTCAGCGGATCACCCGGCCCCTGGAGCGGGCGCAGCGACCGGGCCACCGGCCTGGACGACGCCGGCTTCCTCGCCCAGGTCGAGTCGTTCGCCGGTTACAAGCACGAGGCGCTGGAGGACCCCGACATGCGGGAGCTGCTGCTGCCGCTGCTGCGTGCCGACGTCGAGATGCACGAGGACTACAAGCCCGTCTCCAAGGACCCGCTGCACATCCCCGTCACCTCGCTGCGCGGTACCGACGACGAGCTGGTCACCCGCGAGCAGGCCGACGAGTGGCGGGCGGCGACCGCCGCGGACTTCGAGCTGGTGGAGATCCCCGGCAGTCACATGTACCTGGCCGACGACCCGGCGCCGCTGCTGGCGGCCGTCACCCGGACCCTTGGCTGAGAGAGGCCGCACCATGCAGCTGCAAGGCAAGACCGCCGTCATCACGGGCGCGGCCCGCGGCCTCGGCCGGGCCTGCGCCGCCCGGTTCGCCGAGGAAGGCGCAGACCTCGTCCTGCTGGACATCGGGCAGGACCTCGACGGCGTGCCCTACCCCCTCGGGTCCGGCGGCCAGTTGGAGCACACCGCGGACCTCTGCCGCGCCCACGGTGCCGCCGTCCTCACGGTGACCGCCGACGTGCGCAGGTCCGCGGAGTGCGAGGCGGCGATCGGGCAGGCCCTCGACCGGTTCGGCTCGGTGCAGGTACTGGTCAACGGCGCGGGCATCGCGGCCCCCTCGGGCAAGGCGGTCCACGAGATCACCGACGACGAGTGGGACCTGATGATCGACACCGATCTGTCCGGCGCGTGGCGCATGACGAAGGCGGTCAGCGCCCACATGGTCGCCCGCAACGAAGGCAGCGTCATCAACGTCGCCTCGACCGCGGGCCTCGTCGGTTACCGCCACTTCGCCGGCTACGTGGCGGCCAAGCACGGCCTGATCGGCCTCACCAAGGCGGCGGCACTCGACTACGCGCCGCACCGGGTGCGCGTCAACGCCCTGTGCCCCGGCTCCGTCCGCGACGACCCGCTCGTCGAGGGCCGCATGCTCGCCGAGATCGCCCGCTCCCTCGACGTCGCCGTCGAGGAGCACGAGCAGATCTTCGTCCAGGCCCAGCCGATGAACAGGCTCATCGAGCCCGAAGACATCGCGGGCGCCGCCCTCTGGCTGGCCGGCGACGACTCGCGCCAGGTGACCGGCAGCACGATCACGGTCGACGGCGGTTTCACCGCACGTTGAGCCGGCTCTTTTGCCGTTCCACCCGATTCCCCGCCCTCGATCACCTCGTTCCGCAGGAGTTGCGCACATGGCGACAGCCGTCCGTTACCGCGTGGCCGTCCCCGTCGGCCCGGGCCGACTGCCGGCCGCCCAGGCAAGGTCCTGCCACAGCCTGACCGTCCGGGCCCGCGGCCCGGTCGCACCGGCGACCGTGGCAGGCGTCCACCTCTGGCACGAGCCCGTGCCCGCCGCCTCCGACACCCCGCTCGCCCTGGCCCGCCGGGAAGCCGAGGCCGGACGCCCGTTGTCCCCCTCCGGCCCCCCGGTCCGCGCGGTGCTGCTGCGCTACACCGACGGGCCGGCCGACCTCGTGCTCGTCGCCCGGCGGGCAGCCCTCGGCGAGGAGGGACTGCGGCGACTGGCCGCGTACCTGCTGGAGGGCACCGGCCCCGAGCCGCGCGTCGCGGCCTTCGGCGGGCAGCCGACGTACCCCGCCGGTGCGCGCCCCGACGCGGAGTGGGGCCTCGGCGATCCGTCGCGCGCCGGCCTGTCCGGCACGGTGGCGGTGGAGCTCAAGGAGCCGGAGCCGTCCGACGCGACCCTGCTCGCGGCCGTCGGCCTGGTCCTCGCGCGCTATTCCGCGGGGGAGAGCACCGCGGTCGCCGTCTTCGACGCGACGAGCGCCCACACCGGGCCCCTCGTTCGCTCCGTCGCCCCCGACGAGACGCTGACGGCCGACGCGTACGTGGCCGAGTGGGCCGCCACCGACGGCGACGAGGCCACCGCGCCCGGCCCCGTACCGGCCGTGGGCGTGGTCTTCGGCGAGCTGCACCCGGGGTCCGACCACCGGCCGTTCCTCGCCCCCGCGCTGCCCCTCGTCCTGCACTGGCGGCGGGCCGCCGACGGCACGACGGACGGCGTCCTCGCCTACGACGAGGGCGACGTCGCCCCCGAGATCGCCCGAGGCTTCGCGGCCCACGTCGCCCACGTCGCCGATCAGCTGACCGCCGACCAGGACCGCACCCTCGCCGACATCGATCTGATGAGCCGGGCCGACGCCCTGGAGATCGTCGCGTCCGGGGCGACGCCCGCCGTCGGTCCGGACACCTCGCACCGCACCATCCACGGCCTCTTCGAGGACACCGCCCGTCGGCAGCCGGACGCCGTCGCCGTCGTCGACGGCGACACCACCCTCAGCTACGCCCAGCTCGACGAGCGCGCGGACCGCCTCGCCCGGGGCCTGCGGGTGCTCGGCGCCACCCCCGGCGACATCGTCGGCGTGGCCCTGGACCGCACCGCCGAACTCATCGTGACGCTGCTCGGTGTGCTCAAGGCGGGCTGCGTGTACGTGCCCATGGACATCCGCTACCCGGAGGAGCGGCTGCGCTACACCGTCGGCAACGCGGGCACCCGTATCGTCATCGGCTCCGCCGACACCTTCCCCACGATCGACGACGTCCGCGTGGCCGCCCCCGCCGACCTGATCGCGCTCGCCGCGCGCACCTTTGACGAGCTGCCCCCGCTCACCGAGAACGGCGCGGCCGCCGCGTACGTCATCTACACCTCGGGATCCACCGGCCGCCCCAAGGGCGTCGCGGTCCCGCACCGCAACGTCGCCGCGCTGATCGCCGCCACCCAAGAGGACTTCGCCCTCGGCGACACCGACGTGTGGACGTTCTTCCACTCCAGTGCCTTCGACTTCTCCGTCTGGGAGATCTGGGGCTGCCTGCTGACCGGCGGCCGGCTCGTCGTGGTGCCCTACTGGGTGACCCGCGACACCGAACTCTTCTACGAACTGCTCGTCGACCGCGGCGTCACCGTCCTCAACCAGACCCCGTCCGCCTTCGCGCAGCTCATCGAAGCCGACAGCCGGCTGCGGTCCCCCCTCGCCCTGCGCCTCGTCGTCTTCGGCGGCGAACCGCTGGACGTCGGCATGCTGACCCCGTGGTTCGCCCGGCACTCCCACACGCGCGTCCGCCTGTCCAACATGTTCGGCATCACCGAGACCACCGTCCACGTCACCGAGCAGACCGTGACCCCCGCCGACGTCGCCGTCAAGGGCCGGTCCGTGGGCCGTGCCATGCCCGGCTGGTCCGTGTCGGTCCGCGACCCGCAGGGCCGGGTGCTGCCCCCCGGGGCCCCCGGCGAGATCTACGTCGGCGGCGCCGGAGTGGCACAGGGCTACCTGCACCAGCCGGAGTTGACGTCCGAGCGGTTCATCGAGGACCCCTACGGCGGCGGCCGCGTCTACCGCAGCGGCGACCGCGGCCGGCTGCGCCCCGACGGCCGGCTCGACCACCTCGGCCGCCTGGACAACCAGGTCAAGGTCCGTGGACACCGCATCGAACTCGACGAGATCCGCAACGTCCTGCTCAGCCACCCGGAGGTCACCGGCGCGGCGGTCGTGCTCCGCCAGGAGACACCGGGCGACACCGCCACGGCCCGCATCGACGCGTACGTCGCGCTGAGCGGGGCCGGGATCGAGACGGCCGATCTGCTCGGCCACGCGAGCGGTGTGCTGCCGGACTACATGATGCCGGCGACCCTCACCCCGGTCGCGGCCATCCCGCTGACCATCAACGGCAAGGTCGACACCGCCGCGCTCCCCGAACCCACCACCACCCGGGAGACTCCCGCCGCCCCACCCGCCGACGCCGCACGGCCCCCCGCCCCCGAGGACCCGCTCGCCGCCGACATCCTCGCCCTGTGGAGCCAGGTGCTGGGCACCGACGTCGGGCCCGGCGACAACTTCTTCGAACTGGGCGGGAACTCCCTGCTGGTCATCCGGCTCCTGCGGGAGATGCGCGACCGCGGACTGCCCCGCGTCGCCACCCAGGACTTCTACCGCAACTCCGTGGCGGCGCAGTTCATTTCGTTCGTCGGCGGCGGCAAGGGCTGAGCCCGTCCACCGACGACGAGGCAGCAGGTATTCACGAGCGCCCTTGGACACTCCGGGGCGGCATCGACTCCGCTGGAGGTAATTAGTCGTGTCCGAACACCAGGGCGCCCCGCTGCCGCTGACCGCCGCCCAGGCCGGCATCTGGTACGCACAGCAGCTGAACCCGCAGAACACCATCTTCCACCTCGGCGAGTACCTCGACATCGACGGGCCCGTGGACGTGGAACTGCTGGAGCGGGCCCTGCGCCGCGTCGTCGAGGAAGCCGACACCCTGCGCGTCCGCTTCGAGCTCGTCGACGGCGAGCCCCTCCAGCGGGTCCTGCCCACGGCGGACTTCACCTGGTCGCCGGACCGGCTGGACTTCACCGCCGAGAGCGACCCCCGGGCCGCGGCCCGCGCCTGGATGGCCGCCGAACTCGACCGCCCGGTCGACCCGATGAGCGACCCCCTGTTCCGGTTCGCCCTGCTCAAGGTCGCCGACGAACGCTACTTCTGGTTCTACCGCTACCACCACCTGCTGGCCGACGGATACACCGTCGTCGTCATCGCACAGCGCGTACCGGAGATCTACTCGGCACTCGTCGAAGGCCGGCCCGTCGGCGACAACCCCTTCGCGCCGCTCGCCGACCTGATCGCCGAACACACCGCGTACCGCGGCTCCGAGCGCGGCGCGAAGGACCGGGCGTACTGGTCGGAGCACATGGCCGACGCGCCCGAGCCGGCCGGACTGTCCGGGCGCCACCCGGGCACCGTCGAGAGGCTCATCCACCGCACCGCGCACCTGCCCCAGCAGGACACCGACGACCTGCGCGGCCTCGGCCGCGCGGCCGGGGTCTCCTGGCCCCCGGTGCTGTTCGGCGCGGTCGCGGCCTACCTCCAGCGGCTGACCGGCGAGGACGAGGTGATCCTCGGGCTCCCGGTGTCCAACCGGCTGGGCCGTACGGCCCTCAGCGTGCCGTCCATGGTCTCCAACGTCCTGCCGCTGCGGATCACCTTCACCCCCGGCATGACCGTCGCCGAACTGCTGGCCCAGGTCTCGGGCGAACTGCGCGGAGCCACCCGCCACCAGCGCTACCCCTACGAGGACATCCGCCAGGATCTCGGCATGCTCGCCGACGAGCGACGGCTGACCGGCCCGCACGTCAACCTCATGCTCTTCGACCACAAGCTGTCGTTCGGCGAGCACCGCTCCCGCCCGCGCACCCTGGCCACCGGCCCGGTCGACGACCTGTCGTTCCTCATCTACGACCGCACGACCGAGCCCGGGCTGCAGATCGACTGCGACGCCAACGCCGAGCTCTACGGCGAGGACGAACTCACCACGTACCAGGATGGCTTCCTGGCGTTCCTGCGGCAGCTCGCCACGGCGGGCCCGGACCGGCGCGTCGAGGACCTCGCCGCCCCCGAGGCGGCACGCAGCACCCACCGGCGGGCGATCGCCGCGACCTCCGCCGCCGCCGACGAAGCAACCGACACGGCCCCCGCCTCCGCCGAAGCGGCGGTCACAGGCCGCCCGCGCACCCCGCAGGAGGAGATCCTCTGCCGGATCGCCGCCGAGGTGCTCGGCGTCGACCACATCGGCGTCGACGACAACTTCTTCCTGCTCGGCGGACGCTCCCTCCAGATCACCAAGATCGTCAGCCGGGTGCGCGCCCTCTTCCAGGCCGAACTCCCCCTCCGCCGCGTCTTCGAGGCCCCCACCGTGGCCGGCGTCGCCGAGCAGCTCGGCGGGGCCCGAGGCGCCCGGCAGCCGCTGACCGCCGCCGCACGCCCGGAGATCATCCCGCTGTCGGCCGCCCAGAACCGGCTGTGGTTCCTCAACCAGCTCGGCCGTCAGGACGCGGTCTACAACGAGGCCGTGGCCATCCGCCTGCACGGCCGGCCGGACGTCCCGGCGCTGCACGCGGCACTCAACGACGTGGTGGCCCGCCACGAGAGCCTGCGCACGGTCTACCCCGAGTTCGCCGGTGAGGCACGCCAGCTGATCCTCGCACCCGGCGCCGCGACCGTGGCCCTGCCCGTGGAGCCGGTCACCCCGGCCACGCTGCCCACCGCCCTCGCCGAGATGGCACGGCACGGCTTCGACCTCGGCACGGAGATCCCCGTCCGCGCCCGGCTGCTGACCCTCGCCGAGGACGAGCACGTCCTCCAACTGGTCGTCCACCACATCGCATGCGACGGCTGGTCGGTCACCCCCTTCACCCGGGACCTGTCCACCGCCTACGCCGCACGCCGAGCGGGCGAGATGCCGGGGTGGCAGCCGCTGCCCGTGCAGTACGCCGACTACGTGCTCTGGCAGCGCGAGGTGCTCGGCGACGCCGACGACCGGGACAGCGAGCTCGCCGGACAACTGCGCTACTGGAGCGAAACGCTCGCCGGGCTCCCCGAGGAGATCCCCCTGCCCACCGACCGGCAGCGGCCGGCCACGGCGACGTACGAGGGCGGACGCGTCGCGTTCCGGCTCTCCCCGCACACACACGAGAAGCTCAGGGCACTGGCCGCCGAGAACGGCGCCAGCATGTTCATGCTCGCGCAGGCGGGCGTGGCCGCGCTGCTGACCCGTTTCGGGGCGGGCACGGACGTCCCCATCGGTTCACTGATCGCGGGTCGTACGGACGCGGCGCTGGACGACCTGGTCGGGTTCTTCGTCAATACGCTGGTGCTGCGCACGGACACCTCGGGCGATCCGACGTTCCGCGAGCTGCTGGGCCGGGTCCGGGAGACGGACCTCGCGGCCTACGCCCACCAGGACCTGGCCTTCGAGCGCCTCGTGGAGGCCCTCAACCCGACCCGCTCGCTGGCCCGTCACCCCCTGTTCCAGACCGCCCTCGACGTACAGAGCGGCGACACAGCACGGCTGGAGCTGGCCGGGCTGAACGCGGACTCCGAGCTGATGGACACCGGTAGCGCCAGGTTTGACCTGTTCTTCCGGCTGGTCGAGGAGAACGCCCCGGACGGTTCGGCCTCCGGTATCGGCGGCCGTTTGGAGTTCGCGCGAGATCTGTTCGATGAGGGTTCGGCGCGGCGGTTGGCTGAGGGGTTGGTGGGGCTGCTGGAGGCGGTCGCGGCTGATCCTGGTGTGTCGATCGGTGCGGTGGAGGTGCAGTCCGGGGCTGAGCGTGCTCTGGTCGTGGAGGGTTGGAACGCGACGGGTCGTGAGGTGGCGGCGGGGTCGTTGCCGGGGGTGTTCGAGGCGCAGGTCGCGCGGACGCCGGATGCCACGGCGGTGGTGTTCGAGGACGAGTCGTTGTCGTATGCGGAGTTGGATGCGCGGGCGAACCGGTTGGCGCATGAGCTGGTGGCCCGTGGGGTGGCCAGTGGTGACTTCGTCGCGGTGGCCGCACCTCGGTCGCTGGAGTTGATGGTCGCGCTGTATGCGGTGGTGAAGGCGGGTGCGGCGTATGTGCCGGTGGACCCGGACTACCCGGCCGAGCGCATCGGATGGATCCTTGAGGACGCCAAGCCTGCACTGGTCCTGACCACGACCGCTGTCGCCGGCCGGCTGCCCGAGGGTGATGTGCCGGTGCTGCTGCTCGACACACCCGCGGGTGTGGCTGCGGAACACCCCGACACCGCCCCCGAGCGTGTGCTGCCGGAGAACGCGGCGGCGTATGTCATCTTCACGTCGGGTTCGACCGGGCGTCCGAAGGGCGTCGTGGTCGGGCACGAGGGCATTCACAACCGCTTGGAGTGGATGCAGGACACCTACGGGCTGGACGCGAGCGACCGGGTGTTGCAGAAGACGCCGTCGGGGTTCGATGTGTCGGTGTGGGAGTTCTTCTGGGCCCTGCGCACCGGTGCCACGCTGGTGCTGGCGCGTCCGGAGGGGCACAAGGACCCCGCCTACATGGCACGCCTGATCCAGGACGAGAACATCACCACCGTCCACTTCGTGCCCTCCATGCTCCAGGCGTTCCTCGCCGACCCCGCCGCCGGTGAGTGCACCAACCTGCGCCGGGTGATCTGCTCGGGCGAGGCACTGCCTGCCGACGCGGTGACCCGCTTCCACCAGCTGCTTCCGGGTGTGGAGCTGCACAACCTCTACGGGCCCACCGAGGCCTCGGTCGATGTGACCGCCCACGCCACCAGCCCCGGCTCCCCGACCGCGTCGGTGCCGATCGGCCGGCCCATCTGGAACACCCGCACCTACGTCCTGGACGCCGCCCTGCGCCCCGCGCCCATCGGCGTCCCCGGCGAGCTGTACCTCGCGGGTGTTCAGCTCGCTCACGGCTACACCGGCCGCCCCGGCCTGACAGCCGAACGCTTCATCGCCGACCCCTACAGCACCACCGGCGAACGCATGTACCGCACCGGCGACATCGCCCGCTGGACCACCGACGGGGTGCTGGAGTACCAGGGCCGGGCGGATGACCAGGTCAAACTCCGTGGCTTCCGCATCGAACTCGGCGAGATCGAGAACACGCTGACGTCACACGACACGGTCGGCCAGGCCACCGTCATCGTCCGCGACGACCGCCTCGTCGCCTACGTGGTCCCGGCTGCCGAGAGCGTGGACACCGACACCCTGCGCACCCACGTCGCGGGTGTCCTGCCCGAGTACATGGTCCCGTCCGCCTTCGTCACCCTCGCCGAACTCCCCCTGACCGCCAACGGCAAGCTCGACCGCAAGGCCCTGCCCGACCCCGACTTCACCGCACAGGCGAGCAGCCGCGCTCCCCGCAACACCCGGGAAGAGACCCTCTGCACCCTCTTCGCCGACGTCCTCGGCCTCGACACCATCGGTATCGACGACAGCTTCTTCAACCTCGGCGGCCACTCCCTCCTCGCCACCCGGCTCATCAGCCGCATCCGCACCGAACTCGACGTAGAGGTCGACGTCCGCACCATCTTCGAGGCCCCCACCGTCTCGGCGCTGGCGTCGCGGCTCGCCGGTGCCTCCGGTGCGCGGTCGGCGCTGACCGCTCGGGAGCGGCCGGAGCACATCCCGCTGTCGCCCGCGCAGCAGCGGCTGTGGTTCATCAACCGCATGGAGGACGCCGGCGGTAACTACAACACCGGTCTCTCTCTCCGGCTGTCCGGTGCGGTGGACAAGGGGGCGCTGCGTGCGGCCCTGGCCGATGTCGTGGCGCGGCACGAGAGTCTGCGGACCGTCTTCCCCGACACCGACGGGCAGCCGCGGCAGCTGATCCTCGCCCCCGAGCAGGCCGTTCCGGAGCTGACGGTCACAGCCGTCGACGCGAGCGATCTCGACGTGGCGCTCTCGCGTGCCGCTTCCGTCGACTACGACCTGTCGGTCGAACCGCCTCTGCGCGCCCAGTTGTTCGTGCTGAGCCCCACCGACTCCGTCCTGCTGCTCGTCGTCCACCACATCGCCAGTGACGGCTGGTCCAATGCGCCGCTGTCCCGTGACCTGTCCACCGCGTACGCCGCGCGCAGCACCGGCTCGGCCCCCGACTGGCAGCCGCTGCCGGTCCAGTACGCCGACTACACCCTCTGGCAGCGCGACGTACTCGGCGACGAGAACGACCCGGACAGCCCCATCGCCGCCCAGCTCGACTTCTGGCGCTCGGCGCTCGCCGATCTGCCGGAGGAGCTGCCGCTCCCCGTCGACCGCCCGCGGCCCGCCCGGATGAGCTACCACGGCGAGACCGTGCCGCTCCGCTTCGGCCCCGAGCTGCATCGGAACCTGGCCGACGTGGCCCGTGAGTCGGGTGCCACCGTCTTCATGGTGATGCAGGCCGCGATCGCGGCACTGCTGGGCAAGCTCGGCGGCGTGGAGGACGTGCCGATCGGCAGTGCCATCGCGGGGCGCACCGACGAAGCACTCGACGACCTCGTCGGCTTCTTCGTCAACACCCTCGTCCTGCGCACCGACCTCAGCGGCCGCCCCACCTTCCGTGAGCTCGTCGAGCGCGTCCGGGACACGGACCTGGCCGCGTACGCCCACCAGGACGTGCCGTTCGAGCGGTTGGTCGACGACCTCAACCCCGTCCGTTCCCTGGCCCGGCACCCGCTCTTCCAGATCATGCTGTCGATGCAGAACACCCCGGCCCCCACGATGCGGTTGGGTGATGTGTCGGCGGCTCCGCTGCCGGTGGACATCGACACCGCGAAGTTCGACCTGTCCTTCCAGCTCGGTGAGGTCTTCTCCGCCGACGGCTCGCCCGCGGGCATCGAGGGCGGCCTCGAATTCGCCACCGACCTCTTCGACCGTGCCACGGTCGAGCAGCTGGCCAGGCGGCTGGAGCGGCTGCTGACGGCGGTGGCCGCCGAACCGGACCTGGTGCCGGCAAGGTTCGACCTGCTGGCACCGGGCGAGCGCGAGCGGATCCTGACCGAGTGGAACCCCACCGGGTACGAGCCTTCCGCCGCGACGCTGCCGGAGCTGTTCGAGGCCCAGGCCGCCCGTACCCCCGACGCGGTCGCGGTGGTGTCGGAGTCGGGCTCACTGACGTATGCGGAGCTCAACGCGCGGTCGAACCGGCTGGCGCGTCATCTCATCGCGCGGGGAGTGGAGCCGGAGCATCTGGTGGTGCTGGCGTTGCCGCGCTCCGAGCAGGTGATCGTGGCGCTGCTCGCGGTGCTGAAGGCCGGGGCCGGGTATCTTCCGGTCGATCCGGGCTACCCGGCCGACCGCATCGCCCACATGCTGCGGGACGCGCGGCCCCGGCTGCTGCTGACCACGGCGGAGCAGTCCGGCACGTTGGAACCGCTGATGGCGGACGACGGGCGGATGCTGGTGTGGGACGAGCCGGGCCTGGCGGCGGAACTGGCCGCACTGCCCGACGGTGACATCACCGATGCCGAGCGTGGTGGTGCCCTGACCCCGGACTCCGGCGCGTATGTGATGTACACCTCCGGGTCGACCGGCAAGCCGAAGGGCGTGCTGGTCACGCACGGGGACGTCGTCGCCCTGGCCGGCGACGGCCGTTTCGCCACGGGCCACGAGGCGGTGCTGGTGCACTCGCCGCAGGCGTTCGACGCATCCACCTACGAGGTGTGGGTACCGCTGCTGGCCGGCGGCCGGGCCGTGATCGCCCCGCCCGGCGACCTGTCGGCCGCACTGCTCCGCGGTGTCATCGCACGCCACGGCGTGTCCGCGATCTGGCTGACCGCCGCACTGTTCCACCTCTTCGCCGAGGACGACCCCGGCTGCCTGAACGGTGTGCGCGAGGTGTGGACCGGCGGTGACGTCGTCCTGGCCGATGCGGTGCGCCGCGTGCGTGAGGCGTGCCCGGGGCTGGTCGTGGTGGACGGCTACGGTCCGACCGAGACCACCACTTTCGCCGCCTGCTTCAGGATCGGGCCGGACACGGAACTTCCGTCGTCGGTCCCGATCGGGCGGCCACTGGACTCCATGCGGGTTCATCTCCTCGACCGTGATCTGCGGTTGGTGCCGCCCGGCGTGCCGGGGGAGCTGTACATCGCGGGCACCGGTCTGGCCCGGGGCTATCTGGGCCGGCCGGGGCTGACCGCCGACCGCTTCGTGGCCTCCCCGCACGGCGTGCCGGGGGAGCGGATGTACCGCACCGGCGACGTGGCCCGCTGGACCGCGGACGGACAGATCCAGTTTCTCGGCCGGGCGGACAACCAGGTCAAGCTGCGCGGCTTCCGTATCGAACTCGGCGAGATCGAGGCGGCACTCGCCGGTCACGACTTGGTCGCGTACAGCGCCGTCGTCGTCCGTCAGGACCGGCCGGGTGTCAAACGACTGGTGGCGTACGTCGTGCCGGCGGACGAGGGCATCGACCAGGAGGCATTGCGCCGGTACCTGGTGGACCGGCTGCCGGAGTACATGGTCCCGGCCGCGTTCGTGACTCTCGACTCGCTGCCGCTCACCGCGAACGGCAAGCTGGACCGCAAGGCCCTGCCCGCACCCGACTTCGGCGAGCAGGCCACCGGCCGTGACGCCCGCAACGCTCGGGAACGTGCGCTCTGTGCGCTCTTCGCCGATCTGCTGGGCCTCGAACGTGTCGGTATCGACGACAACTTCTTCGAGCTGGGCGGCGACAGCATCATCTCGATCCAGCTGGTCAGCCGCGCCCACCGGGCCGGTCTGCTGCTCCGCACCCGGGACATCTTCGACCACCAGACGCCCGCCGCGCTCGCGGAGGTCGCCGAGGAGGTCGCCGGGTCGACGCAGGAGCCGCGGGAAGCTGGCCTCGGCCCGGTCCCGCTGACCCCCATCATGCATTGGCTGCGGGAGCTCGGCGGGCCGGTCGACGGCTTCCACCAGGCCATGCTGGTACAGACTCCGCCCGGATGCGACGCGAAGGCACTGGCCGGCGCGCTGGGAGCGCTGCTGAACCGGCACGACGTACTGCGTTCCCGCCTGGCCCGGCCGGCCGGTGGTGACTGGGAGCTGGAGGTACGGCCGCCCGGCAGCATCCGGGCGGAGGAGATCTTCCGCTGGACCGACGCGTTCGGTGCCGACATCGCCGAGGAGGCCCGGGCCGCCCAGCGGCGGCTGGACCCGGAGATCGGGGTGATGCTGCAGGCCGTGTGGTTCGACGCGGGACCCGACGCTCCGGGACAGCTGCTTCTGACCGTCCATCACCTGGTGGTCGACGGCATCTCCTGGCGCATCATGCTCCCGGAACTGCCCGAGCTGTACCGGGCGGCGGTCGAGGGGCGCGAGGCCGACCTGGGCTCGGTGGGCACCTCCTTCCGGAGCTGGGCCCGGTACTTGGCCGAGGAGTCCCAGGAGCCGCGTCGGATGGCGGAACTCCCGCTGTGGACCGAGATGCTGGGCGCGCCCGAGCCGCCGCTGGGCGCCCGCGCGCTGGACCCCGGGCGGGACACCGCCGCGGTGTCGGGCCGGCTCACGCTCACCCTGTCCGCCGAGGAGACCGAGCCGTTGCTGACCCGGCTGCCGGCCATCTACCACGCGGGCATCAACGACGTGCTCCTGACGGCCTTCACCCTCGCGGTCGCCGACTGGCGGCGGGACCGCACCGCCGGAGCCGGGTCCGTGGTGCTCGATCTGGAGGGGCACGGGCGCGAGGAGATCGCGGACGGACTCGACATCTCCCGGACCGTGGGCTGGTTCACCAGCATGTACCCGGTACGGCTGGACCCGCGGCTCGATGACAGCGAGTGGCCCGAGGTCTGGTCGGGCGGCCCCGCGCTGGGCCGGGCCCTGAAGGAGATCAAGGAGCAGCTGCGCGCGATACCGGACAACGGCATCGGGTACGGGCTGTTGCGCCACCTCCGCCCGGACACCTCGGCCACCCTGTCCGCCCTGCCGTCGCCGCAGATCAGCTTCAACTACCTGGGGCGCATCGACATGACCGACGGCGCCCAGGGCGGCGCTGTGGCGGACTGGGCCGTACGGTCGGACGCCGACCTGGGTGACGGACACGACCCGGCCATGCCGTTCGGCCACGCCCTGGAGCTGAACGCGGTCACGCAGGACCAGCCCGACGGGCCGCGGCTCATGGCCACCTGGTCCTGGCCTCGGGAGCTGTTCACGGAGGACACCGTCCGTGAACTCGCGGAGAAGTGGTTCCGGGCACTCGGCGCACTCGTCACGCACGCGGAAGCACCGGACGCCGGCGGGTTCACCCCCTCCGACCTCCCGCTGGTGAACCTCAGCCAGAAGGACCTGGACCTGCTGTCGGAGGAATGGGGATTCTGACGCAGACGGCCTGAACCCCGGACCCGCGGATTAGGCCCGGGCCCGAAGGAGCCGGGGCGGTGGCGATGAGCCACCGCCCCGGCTCCTTCGTCGTTTCGACGCGGCACCGGGTGGAGCTGAACGGGCGGTGAACGGGTGGCCGCACACGACTGAGGCGCCTGCCTGACGACCGGATGGTCGGCAAACAGGCGCCTCAGTGGCCCCCGCGTGGGACTCGAGGAGCAACCGGAAGTGCCTCAGTCGGCCGCGGACGAGGAGACAGGCACCGGAGCGGCACTCACGGGCGAGGGAGCGGCGACCGGGTGCGGGCCGGCCTTCTTCCCGCCCGACAGCAGACGGACGAGCGGCCGTTCCAGCCCGATGGTGAGCAGCCAGGCAAGGACGAGGCTGACCGCGAGGTCGAGGGCCGCGGCCCCGATGAACTCCGGAACCGAGTAGACCCGCGTCTCTCCGAAGGTCTTGATGAAGAACATGATCACGGGCCAGTGCACGAGGAAGAACGCGAAGCTGATGTCGCCCAGCCACTGCATCGGTCGACTGGCGAGAAGGGACTTCCTTCCCGCGATGTCCGACGCGCCGAGCCCGGCGACGAACAGCGCCACCGGAACGATCATCACGGCGACGAGCCGGTATTCCCTCGGGGAGTTGAACGCCACGACGTAGCCGACCGCGAGCAGCGCCGTCAGCAGCAGGGGCCGGGCGGACTTGATCCACCGGCCGGACAGGACGATATGGGCCATGAGGATTCCCAGGACGAATTCCAGCAGACGCGTCACGGGGAAGATCTGAATGGCGTAGAAGGCTTCCACGGAGGAGGCCGGCGCCTGCGCCATGACCAGGGGGTCGGCGGTCACCACGGCCCGCACCACGACGGTGACCGAAACAATCGCGGCGACCACCGCGCCGGCGCACCACCACAGGTACTTGGCCGGGATTCGCTTCGCCGCCCACTGGAGGGCGGGAAACAGCAGGTAGAAGAAGAGCAGCAGGGTCAGGGACCAGCTCGGCGCGTTCATGCTGCCGAAGATCTCGGGGTCCGGGGACCAGGACGAGAGCATCAGGAAGTTGAGAACGGCCGCCGTGCCGCTGACCACCGGGGAAGCGAAGATCCACATGGACAGGCCGAATGTCACCCAGTGCATGGGAACGATCCTGACGAGCCGCCGCCGCCAGAAGAGCAGCGGTGATTCGTTCTCACGGGCGGTCCAGACGAGAAGGAAACCGCTGATGAGGAAGAAGAGCGACAGTCCGGCCTGGCCGATCCAGCCGAAATACTTGTAGTACGTTTCGGAGGCGCTCTGCGAGGCAAAGGCGAGTCCGATATGGATATGGTTCAGGAACACCAGAAAAATGGCCGGGAACCGTACCCCCGTGAGGGAACCCAGCCGAGACCCCTGTGGTCTTACGACATTCGTTTCCATTACCCACCGTATCTGATTGTCGGGTCGAGTCGGAATGGGAGTCTGTCCTGACCGGACAGCGGTTTCCAGCCTTTCTGCAACAAGCTGCCGCCAAAGTTTTCCGGCCCTGGGCGAGGGCACACGAAGAGCCGGGCCGCCCCCATTCCTGGGGGCGGCCCGGCTCTTCGCGCAGCGCGGAGTTACTGCTTGGTGGCCGCCCGCTCATAGGCGCGGATGGTCAGCGGGATCGCCGCGGCCAGCAGCGTCAGTGAGAGAACCGCGGCCATGGGCACGGGGTGCTGCATGGGGAACGCGGCGTCGGCCGAAATGGGCGGCGCGTTCCCGAACAGCTTCCGGCAGGCGAGGATGACGGAACTCACCGGATTCCACTCGGCGATCGCCTGCATCCATCGGGGCAACCCGTCGAGCGGGATGAACGCGTTGGAGAGGAACGACAAGGGCATCACGACCACGGAGCCGAGAGCGTTCACCGCCTCGGCGCTGCGCAGGGTCAGGCCCATCAGGGCGCCGACCCACGAGGCGGCGAATCCCAGGAGGAGCATCAGGCCGAAGCCGCCGAGCATCGAGAGCACGCCCTCGTGCACCCGCCAGCCGATGAGATATCCGATGCCGGACATCAGGACGAAGCTCCAGACCGTCAGGATCAGGTCATTGGTGGTGCGACCGATCAGCACGGCGGCACGGGACATCGGCAGCGAACGGAAGCGGTCCATCAGCCCGTTGTCGAGATCGCTGATGACGCCGAGTGCGCTCAGCACCATGTTGCCCAGTACGACCTGGCTGAAGATACCGGCCATGATGTAGTCCTGGTACGACTGGCCGCCCGGGACCTTCATCGCGCTGCCGAAGAGGTAGCCGAAGACCAGGACGAAGACCACCGGCATCAACGTGACGCTCAAGAGCTGCTCCGGCGTGCGCGTCAGGTGACGTATATGCCGGCCGATGAGTGCGCAGGAGTGGGTGATGGTCTCGGTCATGCCGCTTCTCCCTGTGGTGTCTGCCGCTCCGCGGTCCGTCCGCCGGCCGGCGTGGCCGCCTCTGCCGATGCGGTCTGTCCGGTGAGTGCGAGGAAGACGTCGTCCATGGAGGAGCGGCGGATCGCGAAGTCAACGGGCTCGACTGCCGCGGCCTTCAGCTCGGCGGTGACCGAGGCGAGCGTTTCCATACCGCCGACCAGCGGGATCGACACGAGCTTCGCCTTCTCGTCCACCGACGGGGACTCGGTGGTGGCGGTGGCGATGGCCAGGGCCACGGCGGGCAGCTCCTCCTGCGTGGCCACGGACACCTCCAGGCGCTCGCCGCCGACCTTCCGTTTGAGCTCTTCCGGAGTACCCTCCGCGATGAGCCCGCCCTTGTCGAGGACGACGATGCGATCCGCGAGCTGGTCGGCTTCCTCCAGATACTGAGTGGTCAGCAGCACGGACACCCCGTTGTCCACCTGTTCGCGGACCATGCGCCACAGCAGCATCCTGCTGGTCACGTCCAGGCCGGTCGTCGGCTCGTCGAGGAAGAGGACCGTGGGCGTGGTGACCAGGCTCGCGGCGAGGTCGAGCCGGCGCCGCATGCCACCCGAGTAGGACTTGGCAGGCCGGTTCGCGGCAGCCGTCAGATCGAACTCTTCCAGCAGTTCATCGGCCCGGAGCTGTGCCTTGCGCCGTCCCAGACCGAGGAGCACGCCGATCAGCCGGAGATTCTCCCGGCCGGTGAGGATGGCGTCCACCGCCGCGTACTGTCCGGTCAGACCGATGCGCCGGCGGATCTCGCGCTTGTCCTTGGAGAGGTCGAATCCGGCGATGGTGACCTTCCCGCTGTCGAACGGCAGCAGCGTGGCCAGGATGCGCACGATGGTGGTCTTACCCGCGCCGTTCGGGCCGAGCAGTCCCAGGACCTCGCCCGCCGACACCGTCAGATCGATGCCGCTCAGCACGTCATGCTCCGCGTACCTCTTGCGGAGCCCCTCCGCAGAGATCGCTGTTTCCATGCCTACTCACTCCCAAGTCGATCACTGATCAAGCACGTCATGCACGCGTGGAACGGTCTCGAAGCGTCCCGTCCGGGTGCGGCTGTCCCTCCGTGCGCTCTCGCCTCATCAAAGGGGCGGCCCGCGGGCCGCCACAAGGGAACAGGCAGCAAGCTGTCACGGCCAGGGGCCTGCCCGCCCGTAATGGGCGGACAGGCCCCGAGGGGCGGATCAGCCGAGAGACCTGAGCTTGTCGTGGACCAGGCGACCGATCTCCGCCGCGGGCCCGGGCGACAACAGATCGTGGTGGGGTGCGGTGACCGGGTGGGTCTCGATCCTGCCGGTCACGTGGGGACGCCAGCGTTCGATCATGCCCGGCACCGCCTCGTCCCCGCGCTCGGCCAGCGATACGACGGCCATCATGTCGCCCTTGAACTCCCTGGGCCGATGAGCCGTCACCACCCGGTAGTTGTTCTCCATGACCCGGGCGAACGCGTCGATGTGATGCGGTTCGAGGTTCCCGAGCGCACTGTCCCGGCTGCTGACCATCTCCATGACCTGGGCGTATTCGAGTACGACGTCCTCCCCGATCTCATCGGTGTCGAATCCGGCGACGAGCAGCAGCGCCCGGAAGACGATCTGTTCGGTGTACTCCGGCTGCCCACCGCTCAAGTACTCCTCGAACGGGCCCTGGTCGAGGTTGACCAGTAGACCGATCTCCTCGCCCTGCTCCTGGAGCTGGGTGGCGACCTCCTGAGCGGTCAGCGCCCCCAACGACCAGCCCAGCAGGTGGTACGGGCCGTGCGGCTGGACCGTACGTATCTGCTCGATGTAGTCCGCGGCCATCTCCCGCATGTTCTCCGCGAGCGGCTCACCCGGCTTGAAGCCGCGTGCCTGCAGTCCGTAGACGGGGTAATCGGACCGGATCTGCTTGAGGAACTCCCCGTAGCCCCAGGCGAGTCCGCCGGTGGCGTGGAAGGTGAACAGCGGCGGCTTGTCCCCGCCGGTGCGCAGCGGCAGCAGCACCTCGAAGCCGTCCCGACCGGAGTCCGCACCGAGGCTCTCGACGAGCTCCGCGACCGTCGGCGTCTCGAAGACCGCCCGGTTGCTGACCTTGATGCCGAGGACCGAGCGGATCCGGCTGATGAGCTGGAGGGAGACGATGCTGTCGCCGCCCAGCTCGAAGAAGTTGCCGTCGATACCGACCCGCTCCAGGCCGAGCACCTCCGCGAACAGGCCGCAGAGCATCTCCTCCTGCGGAGTGCGCGGCCCGCGGGACCCCGCCATCTCCCCGAGGTCCGGGGCGGGCAGCGCCTTGCGGTCCAGCTTGCCGTTGGGCGTCACCGGAAGGGCGTCGAGCCGGACGAAGGCGGACGGCACCATGTAGGAGGGCAGCGAGGCCGCCACGTGCCGGCGCAGCTCGGCCTGGCCGGCCTCGGCCCCGGCCTCCGGTACGACATACGCGACGAGCGCGGGCTCACCCGGCTTCTCCTCGCGTACGACCACCGCGACCTGGGCGACCTGGTCATGGGAGACCAGAGCGGACTCGATCTCGCCCAGCTCGATACGGAAGCCGCGGACCTTCACCTGGTTGTCCGCGCGCCCCAGGTAGGAGAGCTGACCGTCGGTGGTCCAGCGGGCGATGTCACCGGTGCGGTACATCCGCTCGCCCGGCCCGCCGAAGGGGCAGGCGACGAATCGCTCGGAGGTGAGAGCCGCCCGGCCCAGATAACCACGGGCCAGCCCGGCGCCGGTGACATACAGCTCGCCCGCGACGCCGGCCGGGACCGGGTGCAACCCCGAATCCAGCACGTACACCCGGGAGTTGTGCACGGGGCGGCCGATGGCCGGCGTGCCCGTCCCGGCCGTCAGCGGGTCGCTGATGGTCGCGGCGACGGTCGACTCGGTCGGACCGTAGGCGTTGACCATCCGGCGGCCCGGGGCCCAGCGGTCGACCAGTTCCGCCGACGTCGCGTCACCACCGACCACCAGGGAACGGAAGGCGGGGAAGTCACCGGAGGGCACCGACGCCAGCGCCGCGGGCGGAATCAGCGCGTGCGTCACCCCGCGCCCGAGCAGGACCTCGGCCAGCACATCACCGGCCAGCGGCCCCGGCGGCGGCACCACGAGCGTGGCGCCCGCCGCGTACGTCATGCACAGCTCCAGCACCGAGGCGTCGAAGCTGGGCGACGCGTACTGCAGCACCCGGCTGTCCGCGGTCACATCGAACCGTTCCACCTCCACCGCGGCGAAGCTCGCCAGACCGTGGTGCGTGACCACGACGCCCTTGGGCCGGCCGGTGGAGCCGGATGTGTAGATGAGGTAGGCCGGGTGCGCCACGGACAGCGGGACACCCGGGTTGTCCCGCCGCTGAGCGGACAGATCGACGGTGTCGAGCAGGACCTGCGGCACGCTGTGCCGGGGCAGCCGGGCGGCGTGCTCGGAGTCCGTCACCAGCAGAGCGGGCGCGGAGTCGTCGAGGATGTAGCTGATGCGGTCGGCCGGATAGTCCGGGTCCACCGGGAGGAACGCGGCGCCGGCCTTGACCACGGCCAGCTGGGCGACGGCGATATCCACCGAGCGCGGCAGCGCGAGGGCCACCACCTGCTCGGGCCCCACGCCCCTCGCGATGAGGGCATGCGCGAACTGGTTGGCCCGGGCGTTGAGTTCCGCGTAGTCGAGGGACAGGCCGGCGGACTCCACGGCGGTCGCCGCGGGCGTGAGCGCTGCCTGTGTCTCGAAGAGCGCGGGGAGGGTCACCGGCTCGATGGCGTGCTCGGTGTCGTTCCAGTCGCGGAGGACCTGCTGCCGCTCCCGTTCGGTGAGCACGTCGATGGTGCTGATCGCCCGCTCGGGGTCGACGGTTACCGCGTCGAGTAGCTGCTCCAGCCGTACCGCCAGCTTCTCGATCGTGGACGGGTCGAAGAGATCGGTGGCGAACTCGATGCCGCCCTCGATACCCGCCGGCGAGCCGTTCGGGCCGAAGCTTTCACCGAGATGGAAGGACAGGTCGAACTTCGCGACGTCCATGCCCACCGGATGCGGGAGCATCCGCGCACCGGGGATCTCCGTGTTCTCGGCCGCGTTGTTCTGGAAGGAGAGCATGACCTGGAAGAGCGGGTGCCGGGCCATGGACCGGGCCGGGTTGATCTCTTCCACCAGGCGCTCGAAGGGGACGTCCTGGTTGGCGTAGGCGGCGAGGTCGGTTTCCTTCACGCGTTCGAGGAGTTCGCGGAAGGTGGGGTTGCCGGAGAGGTCGGTGCGCAGGACGAGGGTGTTGATGAAGAAGCCGACGAGGTCGTCGAGGGCTTCGTCGGTGCGTCCGGCGATGACGGTGCCGATGGGGATGTCCTCGCCGGCGCCGAGCTTGCCCAGCAGGGCCGCGACCGCGGCCTGCACCACCATGAACACGCTCGACCCGCAGGCGTGCGACAGGTCCAGCACCTGCTGGTGGACGCGGGGCGGGAACCGCAGGGGAACCGTCCTGCCGTGATAGTCGGCCACGGCGGGGCGCGGCCGGTCCATCGGCAGCGGAAGCTCCTCCGGGATGCCTGCCAGCGCCGTCCGCCAGTAGTCCAACTGCGCCGCCATCGCACTGTCGGGGTCGCTCTCGTCCCCCAGCACCTGACGCTGCCAGAGGGTGTAGTCGGCGTACTGGACCGGCAGCGGCCGCCAGTCGGGAGCCGCACCGGCGCAACGCGCGGCGTACGCGGTGGACAGGTCCCGCGACAGGGGGGCCAGCGACCAGCCGTCGCCGGCGATGTGATGCATAACGATCAACAGCACGTGGTCATCGGCGGAGAGCCGGAAAACATGTGCGCGCAAGGGGATCTCGTGGGCGAGGTCGAATCCCCGCTGTGCCGCCGCGCTCACTTCCCGGTTCACGTCGTCGGAGGTCACATCCGTCACCGACAGACGTGGCAGGGCTCGGGCGACCGGCAGGATCTGCTGCCGGGGCCGGCTCTCGGTGTCGGGGAACACCGTGCGCAGGCTCTCGTGCCGGGCCACCACGTCGCCCAGCGCCGCCTCGAGGGCGTCGAGGTCCAGCGTCCCCAGCATGCGGGTGCACAGCGGGATGTTGTACGTCGCGTTCGGCCCCTCGAAACGGTTGAGGAACCACAGACGTCGCTGCGCGAACGACAGCGGGATCTCCGCCGGCCGCTCCATGACGCTCAGGGCCTGACGCGAGGCGCCGGCCGAGTCCAGCCGGCCGGCCAGACCCGCGACCGTGGGCTCCTCGAAGACCGCGCGGACCCCGAGTTCGATGGCGAAGGCCGACCGCACACGGCTGACCAGCCGGGTCGCCAGGAGCGAGTGACCACCGAGCTCGAAGAAGCTGTCGTCGATACCGATGCGCTCAAGGCCCAGGACCTCGGCGAACAGCGCACACAAGGTCTCTTCCCGGGCGTCGCGCGGGCCGCGGGCGGAGATCCGCCCGCCGAAGTCGGGCGCGGGCAGCGCCTTGCGGTCCACCTTGCCGTTGGGCGTCAGCGGGAAGGACTCCAGCACCACGTACGCGGAGGGCACCATGTACTCCGGCAGCGCGCTCGTCATGTGACGCCGCAGCTCGGTCGTGTCCGGCCCGTCGGCGCCCTCGCCCGGGACGACGTAGGCCACGATGCGCTTGTCGCCCGGCCGGTCCTCGCGGACCACGACCAGCACCTGGCCGACGGCCGGGTGCGAGGCCGCGGCGGCCTCGATCTCCCCCAGCTCGATCCTGAAGCCCCGCACCTTCACCTGGTCGTCGACGCGGCTGACGAACTCCAACTGCCCGTCGGCACGCCACTTGACGATGTCACCCGTGCGGTACATGCGCCCGCCCGCGCCGCCGAAGGGGTTGGCGACGAAGCGACCCGCGGTGAGGTCGGGGCGGCCCAGATAGCCACGGGCCAGCAGGTCGCCGCCGATGTAGAGCTCGCCCCCGACACCCACGGGGACGGGGCGCAGCCGGGCGTCCAGGACGTACAGCTGGGTGTTCCAGATCGGGCGTCCCATGGGCACGGCGCCCGCAGGGGCGCTGTCGCCGGGCTCGACGCGGTACTCGGTGCACCCGACGGTGGCCTCGGTAGGACCGTATTCGTTGATGACGGTGACACCGGGGTGGTGGCGGCGCCACTCGTCCAGCACCTCGCCCAGCAACGCCTCGCCGCCCAGCACGAGCTCCCCGGAGGGAGAGAACCGCTCCGGCAGCGCCATGAGCAGGCCGAGGTGGGAGGGGGTCGCCTTGACGAAGCCGGGCCGCTCGAAGTCCTCCCGGGCGGCGTCCTCGTCCAGCGCGGTCAGATGGACGCAGCCGCCCGCGGTGAGGGTGCCGAGCAGACCGGTGACGGTCAGGTCGAAGGAGACGGGGGAGTGGACCAGGGCACGGCCGGAAACCGCCGGGAAGCGGGCGCGGGTCCACGCGAGGTAGAGGTTGAGCGACCGGTGCTCGACCACCACGCCCTTGGGGCGGCCGGTCGATCCCGACGTGTAGATGACATACACCGGGTGGGCCGGCGAGAGGGGCGCCGCCCGGTCCTCGTCGGTCAGGTTCGTGCCCGGCAAGGTCGCCACCGCGTCCCGCACGGCCGCGTCGTCGACGACCACCAGGGAAGCGGCGTCCACGGGCAGCTTCGGCAGCGTGTCGGAGTCGGCGAGCACACAGACGGGCCCGGTGTTCGAGAGGATGTACGCGATGCGGTCGGCGGGGTAGTCCGGATCGACCGGCACATAGGCGGCGCCGGCCTTGCTGACCGCGAGAAGGGCCACCGGGAGGTCCACGGTCCGGGACAGCGCCACTCCCACGTAGCTCTCCGGGCCGACCCCGTGGGTGAGCAGCCGACGGGCCAGCCGGTTCGCCCGTTCGTTCAGTTCCGCGTACGACAAGCGGGCGTCGTCGACGACCACGGCGTCGGCGTCGGGTGTCGCGGCGGCCTGGGCCTCGAAGAGCTCCGGCAATGTCGCCGCGGGCACCTCGTGCGCCGTGTCGTTCCACTCGACGAGCTGCTGTCGGCGCTCCTGCTCGGAGAGCGGGTCCAGTTCGCCGACGACCAGTGACGGGTCCGTCATCGCCGCCGCCACCCGCAGCAGGTGGCCGACGATCCGCTCGGCCGCCGCACGGTCGAACACGTCACCCCGGTAGTCGGCTCGCACCAGGAGCCGTTCACCGAGGGGGATCACGGTGAGGCCGATCGGATAGTGGGTGGCGTCGAGGGGCTCGGTGCCCATGACGGAGAGATCGCCCAGCGACTGCGCGAGCGCGTCCTCGTCGACGGGGTAGTTCTCGTACACCATGATCGTGTCGAACAGTTCGCCCAGCCCGGTCACCTCCCGAAGGTCGGTGAGACCCACGTGCTCGTGTGGCATGAGCTCGGACTGCCGGTCCTGGAGCCGGGTCAGCAGACTGCCCACGGTCGCCGTGGGGTCGAGCTCGACCCGTACCGGCAGGGTGTTGATGAACAGGCCCACCATGGACTCGATGCCCGGGATCTCCGCGGGACGGCCGGACACCGTGGTGCCGAACACCACGTCGTCCCGGCCGGTCAGCTGCCCCAGCGTGATGGCCCAGGCCAGCCTCATCAGGGTGTTCAGGGTGACACCGTGTTCCCGGGCCCGGTCGCGCAGCGCCGCCGCGAACTCCGCGGGCAACTCCTCGGAGACGCGCTCCGGCACGACGGGCTTGCGTGTGGGGTCCACCGGTGCCAGCAAGGTCGGCTCCTCGAGACCACCGAGTGCCCGGGCCCATGCGGCCTTGGCCGCAGGGCGGTCCTGCCGGGCCAACCAGACCAAGTAGTCGCGGTACGGAGTGACACGGGGCAGGCCGGAGTCGTCGCCCTTACGGTTGTACAGCTCGAACAGCTCACCCAGGAGGACCGGGAACGACCACCCGTCCAGCAGGATGTGGTGATTGGTGATCGTGAAGACATGCCGGCCGGGTCCGAGCTTGGCCAGGGCGAACCGCATCAGCGGGGGAGCGCTCAGGTCGAAGCGGCGGTTGCGGTCCTCGTCCAGGTGGCGGGCGAGTTCGGCCTCGCGGCGGGCCGGTGACAAGTCGCTGAGGTCGAGCTCGGACCACGGCACCGTCACCTCGGACGGGATCACCTGCACGGTCTCGCCGTTGTCCAGGGTGTGGAAGCCCGCCCGCAGATTGGCGTGGCGCTTGAGCAGGGTGGTCACGGACGCCCGGAGCGCGGCGCTGTCCAGATCGCCCTCGATCTCGTAGCAGAACTGGACGGTATAGACGTCATAGCCCTGCTGGTCGTACAGCGCGTGGAAGAGCAGACCCTCCTGCAGCGGGGCCAGCGGCAGCACGTCCGCCAGCTGCGGCTGCCGGGTCTCCAGCGCGTCGATCTCGCTCTGCGCCAGCCTGACCAGGGACAGGTCGGAGGGCGTGTGGCCCCCGGCGGCCGGACCTTCGGCGTGGGTGACGATGGCGCGCAGGGCACGGAACCAGGTCTCCGCAAGATCCCGCACCTCGTCCTCGCCGAACAGCTCCCGCGGCCACGCCCACGTGGCCACCAGGGACGGGCCTTCGGGGGTCTCCCGGGCTATCGAGTTGAGCTCCAGGGCGTGGGTGGCAGGCATCTGCGGATCGGCACCGCCACCGAGGTCCGCCTCGTCCCCACCGGCCTCGTCGGCTGCCGAACCACCGAGCCGTCCGAGGTAGTTGAAGCTGATTTGTGGGGTGGGGAGGGTGGCGAGGGTGGTGGCGGTTCGGGGGTTGAGGTGGCGGAGGAGGCCGTATCCGGCGCCGTTGTCGGGGAGGGCGCGGAGTTGTTCCTTGATGGTTTTGATGGCGTTGCCGAGGGTGGGGCCGCCGGTCCAGATGTCGGGCCAGTCGGTGTCGGTGATGCCGGGGTCGAGGTTGACGGGGAAGAGGCTGGTGAACCAGCCGATGGTGCGGGAGATGTCGGCGCCGGGGACGAGTTCTTCGCGGCCGTGGCCTTCGAGGTCGATGAGGGTGCCGGTGGTGTTGAGGCCGCGGCGGCGTTTCCAGTCGGTGACGGCGAGTGCGAAGCCGGTCAGGAGCACGTCGTTGACACCCGCGTGGAACGCGGCGGGCACCCGCGCCAGCAGCGGCCCGGTGACATCGGCGGGCAGCGAGACGGACAGACTCCCGGACGTCGCCACCACATCGCGCCGCGGGTCCAGCGGGCGGGCGCCGAGCAGGGGGTCCTCGACCTGGAGCATGGAGGTCCAGATGTCCAGCTCGGCGGTACGGGCCTCGGAGGTGGCTGCCGCCACCAGTCCCTCGGCCCACGTGCGGAAGGAGGTACCCACCGGATCCAGGTCCGGCTCGCGGCCGGTGACGACCGCCTCGTAGGCCGCGGAGAGATCCGGCAGCAGGATCCGCCAGGACACCCCGTCCACGACGAGGTGATGTGCCATCAGCACCAGCTGCCCCGGGGAGTCCGGGCCGGCGTCGTGCCACACCGCCTGGAGCATGACCCCCGCTTCCGGGGCCAGCCGCTCCTGGGCCGCCTGGGCCGCCTCGCCCAGCCGGGTCGTGGCCGCGTCGATCCGGTGCACGAGGTCCCGCGCGTGAACGGAACCCGGCGGGGTGACCTCCAGCGCCCAGGTGCCGCCCGCGGGCCGCGACAGCCGCAGCCGCAGGGCGT
The DNA here is from genome assembly GCF_055576875.1 of Streptomyces sp. NPDC033229. Lineage (NCBI taxonomy): Bacteria > Bacillati > Actinomycetota > Actinomycetes > Kitasatosporales > Streptomycetaceae > Streptomyces > Streptomyces sp. NPDC033229. The sequence goes on from NZ_JBVIQR010000001.1 coordinate 400,655, forward strand.
CGTGGTGGTCCAGCACGGCCTGCAGCGCCTTGGTCAGGGCATCGAGGTCGTAGTCCCCCGGCACCTGCATCACCATGGCCTGGTTGAAGCCGTCGACAGGGCCGCCGGTCTCCCGCAGATGGTGGATGATCGGCGTCAGCGGTACCGTGCCGGTGCCGCTGTCCGAGGTCACCCGTCCGGCGTCTGCCGTCCCGTCGGTGTCCTGGATGGTCGCCGCCAGTGCCTCCACGGTCCGCTGCTGGAAGACATCGCGCGGCGTGAACACCAGCCCGGCGCGGCGGGCCCGGCTGACGAGCTGGATGGAGACGATGCTGTCGCCACCGAGCTCGAAGAAGCTGTCGTCGATGCCGACCTGCTGCAGGCCGAGAACCTCAGCGAACAGTGCGCAGAGGGCCTCCTCACGCGAGTTGCGCGGGCCGCGGCCGGAGACCTGCCCGTTCAGGTCGGGGGCGGGCAGGGCCTTGCGGTCCAGCTTTCCGTTGACGGTCGTCGGCAGCGCGTCGAGGGTCACGAACGCCGACGGCACCATGTAGTCCGGCAGCAGGCCCGCGACGTGTTCGCGCAGGGTGTCGGGGTCCGCGACCCCGCCCGCCGCCGGGACGACATAGGCGACCAGGCGCTTGTTGCCGGGCCGGTCCTCGCGGACCACCACCACACCGTGTGCGACCGACTCGTGATCCGTCAGGACCGCGCCGATCTCGCCCAGCTCGATACGGAAGCCGCGGATCTTCACCTGGTCGTCCGAGCGCCCCAGGTATTCGACCAGGCCGCCCGCGTTCCGGCGCACCACGTCACCCGTGCGGTACATCCGCTCGCCCGGGCCGCCGAACGGGTCGGCCACGAAACGCTCGGCGGTCAGGGCCGGCCGTCCCAGATAGCCGCGGGTGACGGACGGCCCCGCGATGTAGAGCTCGCCGGCCACGCCGGGCGGCAGCACGCGCAGCTGTGCGTCCAGAACGTAGGCCCGGACGTTCCCCAGCGGCTTGCCGATCGAGGGGACCGGACTCTTGTCGAACGGGCAGCACATCGCCACCACGGTGGTCTCGGTGGGCCCGTAGAAGTTGTGCCCGATGACGTCGGGCATGGAGCGCATCTCCTGCCACAGCGCCTCGCTTATGGCCTCGGCGCCGCACTGCAGCATGTGAGGACGGTGCCCGGTGGTCCGCATCAGCCCGGCAGCCAGGAGCTGCTCCATGGCGATCGGTGTGAAGTAGACGAAGTCGAGCAACTCCTCGCGGACATAGCGGATCATCAGCTCGGGGTCGCGCCGCACCTCGTCACCTATGACGTGCAGCTCGTGACCGTCCAGCATCCACATCATTCCGTCGACCGAGGCGTCGAAGGTGAACGCGGCGGTGAGCGCGGCCTTCAGGCGTCGTCCGCCGACAGCCTGCGGGCCTCGCCGGAAGAGATCCGCCTGCAGGCTGCAGAAGAGGCTCATGGCGTTGTGGTGCGAGACCATGACGCCCTTGGGCCGGCCCGTCGAACCCGAGGTGTAGATCACGTATGCGAGGCTGTCGGCCGTCACCGGGGCGCGGCGCTCGGACTGGGTCAGGTCCCGGTCGGGCAGGGCGGCGAGGCGCCGCTCCACCTCGGGGTCGTCCAGGGCGATCCGGGGCACGTCGGCGACCGCGTCCGGCAGTCCCTTCGCGATCCCGGCCAGGGTGATCACGCTCGCCGGGGAGGCGTCCTCGAAGAGGTAGGCCATCCGCTCGGCCGGGTACTCCGGGTCCAGCGGCAGATACCCGGCCCCGGACTTGATCGCCGCGAACAGCGCCACGACCAGGTCCGCGGAGCGGGGCAGTGCCAGGGCGACGAGCCGGTCCGGGCCCGCACCCTGCTCGACGAGCAGCCGGGCCAGTTTGTTGGCACGGCCGTTGAGCTCCGCGAAGGTCAGCCGCTCCCCGCCGCACACCAGCGCGATCTCGTCCGGGATGCGGGCGGCTTGCAGCTCCAGCGCGTCGTGCAGCGTCTGCTCGCGCGGCAGCGCCAGCTCGGCACCCTTGCCGGCGGTGAGCAGACGTCCGGTGTCCTCCGGCGTCAGCAGCTGACGCAGCCCCACGGCCCGATCGGCGTCCTCGTCGACCGTGGTCAGCAGGCGCACCAGGCTGTCGGCGACAGCCTCCGCCAGCGCCGGCTCGAGGACGTCCGGCTGATAGGCCAGCTGGAATTCCATGGTGTCGCCGACGAGAACGGCGATCGTGAGCGGGTAGTGCGTCTCGTCGGCGGTCTCGCTGGCGACGATGCCCAGGGCGCCCGACGACTTCTGGAGGCTCTGCTCGTCGACCGGGTAGTTCTCGAAGACGACGATCGTGTCGAACAGTTCGCTGTGTCCGCCCAGCCGCTGTACCTCGTTCAGGCCCAGATGCTGGTGCTGCATGAGCTCGGACTGCTCGTGCTGCAGTCGGGTCAGCAGATCGTTCAGGCTCTCGGCGGGGTCGAGCGCGACCCGCACCGGCAACGTGTTGATGAACAGCCCGACCATGGACTCGATGCCCGGGATGTCCGCCGGACGACCCGAGACCGTGGCGCCGAACACCACGTCGCCGCGTCCCGTGAGCTGGCTCAGCACCATGGCCCAGGAGGCCTGTACCACGGTGTTGACCGTCACGCCCGCCCGCCTGGCGGCCTGGTTGAGCTCCGCCGTCTGCCGGGCGGACAGCTGTACTTTGTGCAGCCCGCGCCGGTTCGACGCCGGCCGGCCGGCGGAAGCGATCAAGGAGGGTTCCGCGAGCCCTTCCAGCGATCGCCGCCAGGCCGCCTGGGCGGCCGGACGGTCCTGACGGTCCAGCCAGGCGAGGTACTCGCGGTAGGGCGTCACCCGGGACAGGGCCGAGTCGTCGCCCTTCGTGTCGTACAGCGCGAACAGCTCACCCAGCACGTGCGTGAAGGACCAGCCGTCGAGCAGGATGTGATGGTGGGTGATCAGGAACCGGTAGCGGTCGGGCCCCAGGGTGATGAGAGAGAACCGTACGAGCGGGGGGCGGGCCAGGTCGAAGCGGCGGGCACGGTCATCGGCGATCAGCCGGGCCAGCTCCCGCTCGCGCTCCGCGTCGGGCAGGGCGCTGAGATCGACATCGATCCACGGCAGCTCCACCTCGCGGGGGATCACCTGGACCGGCTCGCCGCTCTTGCGGGACCGGAAGCCGGCCCTCAGATTGGCGTGTCGGCGGAGCACACCCGCGGCGGCGTGTCGAAGCGTCTCCGGGTCCAGCTTGCCCTCGATGGTGAGACTGAGCTGGATCGTGTAGACGTCGGAGGCGCCCTCGTCGTCGTACATCGAATGGAACAGCAGACCCTGCTGCATCGGCGACAGCGGGAGGACGTCTTCGAGCCCTGACTTCTTCATCGCGTTTTCCTTCGTCATCTCGTGATTCCTGCTCAGAGCCCGAGCTCGTCTTCGAACTCGTCGATTTCGTCCTGCGACAACCCGCCGAGAGACAGGTCGGAGGGTGTGTGGCCGCCCGCTCCCGGCCCTTCGGCGTGGCCGGCGATGGCCGCGAGGGCGCGGAACCAGGTGTCCGCCAGGTCCCGGACCTCGGCCTCGTCGAACAGCTCCCCGGGCCACGTCCAGTCGGCCATCAGTGAAGGCCCGTCCGGCCCGTCGACCGTCGCGGCGCTCAGCACGAACGCGTAGCCGAGCCGCATGTCGTCGTCGCTGCCGCCGCTCACACCGCTGTCGGCCTCCGGCGCGGGTGACCAGGCGGACGCCGTACCCGATGCGTTCTCCTGCTCGGCGAGGTCGAACCGGCCGAGGTAGTTGAAGCTGATCTGCGGGGTGGGGAGGGCGGCGAGGACGGGCGCGGTCTTCTCGTTGAGGTAGCGCAGCAGCCCGTATCCGGCGCCGTTGTCCGGCAGGGCGCGCAGTTGTTCCTTGACCGCCTTGATGGCGTTGCCCACCGCGGGGCCGCCCGCCCAGATCTCCGGCCACTCGGCCTCGGCCACACCGGGGTCGAGGCTGACGGGGAAGAGACTGGTGAACCAGCCGACGGTCCTGGAGATATCCGCCCCCCGTACGAGCTCCTCGCGACCGTGCCCCTCGAGATCCACCAGGGTGCGCCCGGCGTGCTGCCCGCGACGGTTGCGCCAGTCGGCGACAGCGAGCGCGAAGCCGGAGAGCAGCACGTCGTTGACACCGGCGTGGAACGCGGCCGGCACGGTGGTGAGCAGGGGATCGGTGATATGCGGCGGGAGGCTGACGGCCAGCGTGCGGGCGGTGGCCGCGATGTCGCGCCCGGGATCGAGCGGGCGGCCTCCGAGTCGCGGATCCGCGTCCTCCAGGATCGAGGTCCAGAGGTCCAGTTCGGCGGACCGGGCCTCGGAGGAGGCGGCCTCCACCAGTCCCTGCGCCCAGGCGCGGAACGACGTCCCGGCCGGCCCGAAGTCCGCCGCGCGGCCCGCGACGGCCGCGTCGTACGAGGTGGCGAGGTCGGGCAGCAGGATGCGCCAGGAGACACCGTCGACGACGAGATGGTGGGCCATGAGCAGCAGTCGGCCGGTGGAGCCCTGACCGGCGTCGAACCATACGGCTTGGAACATGACGCCGTTGTCGGGGTCGAGTGCCTTCTGCGCGGGCCGGGTCTCTTCGGCCATCAGCGTGCGTAGCGCGTCCCCGTGGATGCCGGTGGTGTCGACGCGACGCAGGATGTCCCGGGCGTCGACGGAGCCCTTGGGCCGGATGGTGAGGGCCCAGGGTGCGCCGTCGTCGGTTCGGGTGGTCCGCAGGCGCAGGACGTCGTGGTGGTCGAGGAGCGTCTGAAGGGTGGTGGTGAGGGCTTCCAGGGTCGCTGTGGCCGGGGCCTGGACGACCATGGCCTGGTGGAAGCCGTCGATGGAGCCGCCGGTCTCGGCGAGCCAGTGGATGATCGGCGTCGCCGGCAGGTCACCGATACCCGCGTCGGGGTCGTGGGGGAGTGTCCCGGCGGTGGCGTCGACAGCCCGCGCGACACCCGCGAGGGCTTCGACGGTGCGGTGCTGGAAGATGTCCTTGGGTGTGAGGAGCAGCCCTGCGGTGCGGGCGCGGCTGACGAGCTGGATGGAGACGATGCTGTCGCCGCCGAGGTTGAAGAAGCTGTCGTCGATGCCGATGGTGTCGAGGCCGAGGACGTCGGCGAAGAGAGCGCAGAGGGTCCGTTCGATCTCGTTGCGAGGTGCGCGTCCGGTGGCCTGGGTGGTGAAGTCGGGTGCGGGCAGGGCCTTGCGGTCGAGCTTGCCGTTCGCGGTCAGAGGGAGGTCGTCGAGCGTGAGGATGGCAGCAGGGACCATGTATTCGGGCAGTTGCGCGGTGAGGTGTTCGCGTATTGCCTGCGTGTCCGCCGTCTCGCCATGGGCGGGGACGATGTAGGCAACGAGGCGCTTGGTGCCGGGCTGGTCCTCGCGGACGATGACGGTGGCTTGGGCGACGGTGTCGTGGGTGGTGAGGGTGTGCTCGATTTCGCCGAGTTCGATGCGGAAGCCGCGGAGCTTGACCTGGTCGTCGGCGCGGCCCTGGTATTCGAGGACCCCGTCCGCAGTCCAGCGGGCGATGTCGCCGGTGCGGTACATGCGTTCGCCGGTGGTGCTGTAGGGGTCGGCGGTGAAGCGTTCGGAGGTGAGGCCGGGGCGGCCGGTGTAGCCGTGAGCGAGCTGAACACCCGCGAGGTAGAGCTCGCCGGGGACACCGATGGGTGCCGGGCGCAGGGCCGCGTCCAGGACGTAGGTGCGGGTGTTCCAGATCGGGCGGCCGATCGGCACCGAAGCGCTGTCCGCGTCCGGCGTGCAGGCATGCGCGGTGACGTCTACGGAGGCCTCGGTGGGCCCGTAGAGGTTGTGCAGCTCCACACCCGGCAGAAGGGCATGGAAGCGCTGGACCGCGTCGGCGGGCAGGGCCTCACCCGAGCAGATCACCCGCCGCAGACCAGTGCACTCACCGGCTGCCGGGTCGGCCAGGAACGCCTGCAGCATCGACGGTACGAAGTGGACGGTGGTGATGTTCTCGTCCTGGATCAGGCGTGCCATGTAGGCGGGGTCCTTGTGCCCCTCCGGGCGGGCGAGGACCAGGGTGGCGCCGGTGCGCAGGGCCCAGAAGAACTCCCACACCGATACGTCGAACCCCGACGGGGTCTTCTGCAACACCCGGTCGCTCGCATCGAGCTGGTAGGTGTCCTGCATCCACTCCAGCCGGTTGTGAATGCCTTCGTGTCCGACCACGACACCCTTCGGGCGCCCGGTCGAACCCGATGTGAAGATGACATACGCCGCCGCGTTCTCCGGCAACACCCGCACGGGGGCCGTGTCCGGGTGCTCCGCAGCCACACCCGCGGGGGAGTCCAGCAGCAGCACCGGGACACCCCTGTCCGGCAGTCGGTCCGCAACAGCCGTCGTCGTCAGCAGCAACGCCGGCTTGGCGTCCTCGAGGATCCAGCCGATGCGCTCGGCCGGGTAGTCCGGGTCCACCGGCACATACGCCGCACCCGCCTTCACCACCGCATACAGCGCGACGATGAGTTCCAGCGACCTCGGAGCGGCCACGGCGACGAAGTCACCAACCCGAACCCCACGGGCCACCAGCTCATGCGCCAACCGGTTCGCCCGCGCATCCAGCTCCGCATACGACAGCGACTCACCCTCGAACACCACAGCCGTCGCGTCCGGCGTCCGCCCCACCTGCGCCTCGAACACATCCGGCAACGACCCCGCGGACATCTCACGTGTGGTGGCGTTCCACGACGACACCACGAGGTTCCGCTCCGCCTCGGGCATGGGCGTCGCCCGGCCGGCAGGCAGGTCGCTCTCATCGGTCAGCGCGATCAGCAGCCGACGCAGTCGCTCACCCATGGCCGCCACGTCGTCCGAGGTGAAGACGTCGGGGCGGTAGTCCAGGCGCAGCATCAACTGGGTGCTGGTCTGCGCGGCGACGAGGCTGATGGGGTAGTGGGTGGCGTCCCGGCCGATGCTGGAGAGAACGCGCACCCGGTTGCCGTCGTCCTCTTGCGGCTGTCCGGCGTCCGGGTAGTTCTCGTAGACGACGAGAGTGTCGAACAGCTCGCTGTGACCGGCCATCCGCTGCACATCGCTCAGCCTGGTGTGGTGATAGGGCAGCAATCCGGTCTGCTGTTCCTGGACTCGGACCAGCAGATCGCTCAGGGTCTCCGCGGAGTTCAGACGAATCCGTACCGGAAGGGTGTTGATGAACAGGCCCACCATGGACTCGATACCCGGTATCTCTGTCGGGCGGCCCGAGACCGTGGCGCCGAACACCACATCGTCTCGTCCCGTCAGGTGCCCGAGCAGCATCGCCCAGGCCGCCTGCACCACCGTGTTGGCCGTCACGCCGATCCGGCGGGCCCGAGTGAGGAGTCTTGCCGTGGCCTCCTCGGACATCGCGACCATCAACCCGTCCGGCAGTGCGGACTCCTGGCGCTTCGTCGAACCGGTCAGCAGCGTCGGCTCCTCCAGGCCCGCGAACTCGCGCGCCCAGACGGCCTCGGCCTCCGTTCGGTCCTGCTCGGTGAGCCAGGCCAGGTAGTCGCGGTAGGGCGTCACCCGGGGCAGCTCGGCGTGGTCGCGGCCCGCGGCGTACAGCGTGAACAGTTCGTTGGTCAGGATCGGGGTCGACCAGCCGTCCAGCAGGATGTGATGGTTGGTGATGAGCAGCTGGTAGCGGTCCGCGCCCATGGTGATCAGGGTGAACCGGATGAGCGGGGCGGCGGTGAGATCGAAGCGACGAAGGCGCTCTTCGTCGCTGAGCAGAATCAGCGCCGGCTCGCGCTCCTCCTCGGGCAGGACGCTGAGGTCCACCTCGGTCCACGGCAGCTCCACCTGGCGGTGGATCACCTGGACCGGTTCACCGCTCTTGAGCGGGTGGAAACCGGCCCGCAGGTTGGCGTGCCGCTCCAGCAGACCGGCGACGGCCTGCTTCATCGCCTCGGTGTCGAGGCGGCCCTGGAGCACGAAGGACGTCTGAGCGGTGTAGATGTCGGAGTCCTGGTTGTCGTACAGGGCGTGGAAGAGCAGGCCCTGCTGCAACGGAGCCAGCGGCAGCACGTCCGCCAGGTCCGGTTGCCGAACCACCAGATCGTCGACGTCGCCCTGCGTCAGCTTCACGAGAGGGAAGTCGGACGGGGTGTGGCCACCGGCACCGGAGTCCTCGGCATGAGCGGCGATGGCCTCCAGGGCGCGGAACCAGGTCTCGGCCAGGTCGCGCACCTCGCCCTCGTCGAACAGGGCGTCCGGCCACGTCCAGTTGGCGACGAGCGAACCGCCTTCGGGGCTGTCCAGCGTCACCGCGTCCACGGACAGAGCGTGGCTCAGCAGCCCCTCGGGGTCCTGGCCATTGCCGGTCGCCACGTCCGAGCACAGCTCCCAGTCCGCGGCCTTCGCGCCGTCGGCGTCCGCGAAATCGAAGCGTCCGAGGTAGTTGAAGCTGATTTGTGGGGTGGGGAGGGTGGCGAGGGTGGTGGCGGTTCGGGGGTTGAGGTGGCGGAGGAGGCCGTATCCGGCGCCGTTGTCGGGGAGGGCGCGGAGTTGTTCCTTGATGGTTTTGATGGCGTTGCCGAGGGTGGGGCCGCCGGTCCAGATGTCGGGCCAGTCGGTGTCGGTGATGCCGGGGTCGAGGTTGACGGGGAAGAGGCTGGTGAACCAGCCGATGGTGCGGGAGATGTCGGCGCCGGGGACGAGTTCTTCGCGGCCGTGGCCTTCGAGGTCGATGAGGGTGCCGGTGGTGTTGAGGCCGCGGCGGCGTTTCCAGTCGGTGACGGCGAGTGCGAAGCCGGTCAGGAGCACGTCGTTGACACCCGCGTGGAACGCGGCGGGAACGGTCCGGAGCAGGGGGTCGGTTGTCCGGGCGGGGAGGCTGACGGACAGGGTCCGCGCGGTGGCCGCGGTGTCACGCTCCGGGGCGAGCGGGTGGTTGCCCAGGTGCGGGTCGTCCACCTGGAGCATGGAGGTCCAGATGTCCAGCTCGGCGGTACGGGCCTCGGAGGTGGCCGCCGCCACCAGTCCCTCGGCCCAGGTGCGGAACGAGGTGGTGACCGCTTCGAGCCGGGGCCGCTCTCCTGCCTCGGCCGCGGCGTAGGCCGTGGCGAGGTCGGGGAGGAGGATGCGCCAGGAGACGCCGTCGACGACGAGGTGGTGGGCCATGAGGAGGAGGCGGCCGGGCTCGTGGGGCCCGGCGTCGAACCAGACGGCCTGCAGCATGACGCCGGCGTCGGGGTCGAGCGCGCCCTGTGCCGAACGGGTCTCGTCGGCCATGAGGGCGCGCCGGTCGTCGCCGTGGGTGTGGGCGGTGTCGACGCGGCGGAGGATGTCGTCGGCGTCGATCGCCCCCTGCGGTCGGATGGTGAGGGACCAGGGGGAGTTCTGGGGGCGGGTGGTCCGCAGGCGTAGGACGTCGTGGTGGTCGAGGATCGCCTGGAGGGCCGCGGTCAGCGTCTCCAGGGTCGCGCTGCCCGGCGTCTGGACGGCCATGGCCTGGTTGAAGCCGTTGATGGGACCACCGGTCCCGGCGAGCCAGTGGATGATCGGTGTCGCGGGCACGTCGCCGATCCCGGCGTCGGGGTCGTGCGGTGCTCGTCCCTCGTCGTCGCCGGTGGTCTGTGCGATGGCCGCCAGGGCCTCCACGGTGCGGTGCTGGAAAACGTCCTTGGGAGAGAGTAGGAGTCCCGCGGCGCGGGCCCGGCTGACGAGCTGGATGGAGACGATGCTGTCGCCGCCGAGCTCGAAGAAGCTGTCGGCGACGCCGACCCTTTCGAGGTCGAGGACGTCGGCGAAGAGGCCGCACAGGATCTCTTCGCGAGAGTTGCGCGGTCCGCTGTCGCTGACCTGGGCGTTGAAGTCGGGGGCGGGCAGGGCCTTGTGATCGAGCTTGCCGTTGGCGGTCAGGGGAATGGCGTCCACGGGGACGAAGGCTCCCGGGACCATGTACTCGGGCAGGGCGGCGGCCATGTGCTCGCGCAGCGCGTCGATGTCCGGGGTCTCGTCCGCCGGGACGAAATAGGCGACCAGGCGCTTGTTGCCGGGCCGGTCCTCGCGGACCACGACCGTGCTGTGCACGACGGCCTCGTGATCGGCCAGCACCGCGTCGATCTCGCCGAGTTCGATACGGAAGCCGCGGATCTTGACCTGGTCGTCCGCGCGCCCCAGGTACTCGAGCTGACCCTCGGTGGTCCAGCGCACCACGTCGCCCGAGCGGTACATCCGCTCTCCCGGACCACCGAACGGGTCGGCGACGAACCGCTCGGCGGTCAGATCGGGGCGGCCCAGGTAGCCGCGGGCCAGACTCGGGCCCGCGAGGTAGAGCTCGCCCGCCACACCCGGCGGCAACAGCCGCAGCCGCGCGTCCACGACGTACGCCCGTGTATGCCGCAGCGGACGTCCGACCAGTGGCCGCGGGCTGTCGGCGAACCGGGACTGCAGTGCGTCCACGGTGGTCTCGGTGGGCCCGTACTGGTTGTACGAGGTGGTACCCGGCAGGGCCCGCAGCTCCTTCCACAGAGCCTCGCCGGTCGCCTCACCGCCGACCTGCAGCACCCGGGGCCGGTGCTCGGTGTTCCGCATCAACCCGGCGGCCAGCACATGCCGGAGATGCGTGGGAGTGATGACGAGGACGTCGATGAGTTCCTGTGCGACGTACCGGGTCAGCTGCTCGGCGTCCCGCCGCACGTCGTCACTGATGACATGCAGCTCGTGCCCGGCCAGCATCCACATGAGATCGTCCACCGACGCGTCGAAGGTGAAGGAACTCACCAGCCCGACCCGCAGCCGGCGCCCTCCGGCAGCCCGCTCCTCCGGTCCGAACAGGCCGACCTCATGGCTGCGGAAGAGCTGAACGCCATTGCGGTGGGGGATCACGACGCCCTTGGGCCGCCCGGTCGAGCCGGAGGTGTAGATGACGTAGGCGGGGTGCCAGGGCGAGAGCGCGCTCCCGCGGTCCTCGTCGGTGACGGCGTCACCGGACTGCCGGGACAGGGCGTCCACCATCGCGGGGGAGTCCAGCACCAGACGGGTCTCACCCAGCGGTTCCACGGCGTCGAGTGCCGAAGCGGTTTCGACGGTGGACAGGGCGAGCACGGGCCGTGCGTCCTGGAGCAGGTAGGCGATCCGGTCCGTCGGATACTCCGGGTCCACCGGAAGGTACCCGGCCCCGGCCTTCAGCACGGCCAACAGCGCGATGACCATGTGCTCGGTGCGCGGCAGAACCAGCGCCACCAGCTGCTCCGGCCCCACACCCTGGGCGATCAAGTACCGGGCCAGGCGGTTCGCGCGTGTGTCCAGCTCCGCGTACGAGAGCGTGGTGCCCGCCGCGTTGAGGGCCACCTTGTCCGGCGTCCGCAGGGCCTGCGTCTCGAAGATGTCCACCAGCGTCATATCGGGGACCGGCGGTACGTCGGGGCTCCACTCGGTGAGCATGTGCTCACGTTCGAGTGCCGACAGGACGTCGATGGATCCCACCGGTGTGTCCGGGGCGTCCAGCACGTCCTCCATGAGCTGCTCCAGCCGGCGCGCCAGTGCCTCGATGCCGGGCTGGTCGAAGAGGTCGGTGGCGAACTCGATGCCGCCCTCGATACCCGCGGGAGCGCCGTCGTCGTCGAAGCGTTCACCCAGCTCGAAGGAGAGGTCGAATTGCGAGCTGCCCAGTCCCACGTGGTACGGGATCATCCGCGCACCGGGGATCTCGGCCTCCTCCGCGGCGTTGTTCTGGAAGGAGAGCATGACCTGGAAGAGGGGGTGCCGGGCCATGGACCGGGCCGGGTTGAGTTCGTCGACCAGGCGCTCGAAGGGGACGTCCTGGTTGGCGTAGGCGGCGAGGTCGGTTTCCTTCACGCGTTCGAGGAGTTCGCGGAAGGTGGGGTTGCCGGAGAGGTCGGTGCGCAGGACGAGGGTGTTGATGAAGAAGCCGACGAGGTCGTCGAGGGCTTCGTCGGTGCGTCCGGCGATCACGGTGCCGATGGGGATGTCCTCGCCGGCGTCGAGCTTGCCCAGCAGGGCCGCGACCGCGGCCTGCACCACCATGAACACGCTCGCGCCATGGGCGTGCGCCATGTTCAAGGCCTGCTGGTGGATCTTCGGCGACAGATGCAGGGGAAGAGTCCGGCCCAGATTGGAGGCGACGGTGGGGCGCGGCCGGTCGGTGGGCAGCGAGAGCTCTTCGGGGATGCCGGACAGCGTGTCGCGCCAGTAGTCCACCTGACCGGCGAGGGCACTGCCCGGGTCCTTCTCGTCGCCGAGTACGTCTTGTTGCCAGAGGGTGTAGTCGGCGTACTGGACCGGCAGCGGCTGCCAGTCGGGAGCCGTACCGGTGCTGCGTGCGGCATAGGCGGTGGACAGGTCCCGGGACAGCGGCGCCATGGACCAGCCGTCACCCGCGATGTGGTGGACGACGAGCAGCAGCACGTGGTCCTCGGCATCGACGCGGAACAGCCGGGCACGCAGCGGCAGATCGTGCGCGAGGTCGAAGCCCTGCTGCGCGACGGCATTGACGTGCTCATCGAGAGTGTCTGCCGTCACATCCACGACGGCCAGCTCGGGTACCGCCTGTTCGGCGGAGCGGATGTCCTGCCGCGGTCGTCCGTCGGTGTCGGGAAAGACGGTGCGCAGGCTCTCGTGGCGGGTCACCACGTCGGCCAGGGCGGCCTGCAGGGCGGCAGTGTCGACTGTCCCCAGCAGACGGACGGAAAGCGGCATGTTGTAGGTCGCGTTGGGGCCGTCGAGACGGTTGATGAACCACAGACGGCGTTGCGCCGCGGACAGCGGGATCTCTTCCGGGCGTTCCCTCACGGTCAGTGCCTGCCGGGCGCCGGTCGCGCCGGTGAGCCGCAGCGCCAGACCCGCGACCGTGGGCTCCTCGAAGACCGCACGCACCGCCAGTTCCGCGCTGAAGGCGGTCCGGATACGGCTGATGAGGCGGGTCGCCAGGAGGGAGTGCCCGCCGAGTTCGAAGAAGCTGTCGTCGATGCCGACGGTGTCGACGCCGAGGATGTCCGCGAAGAGGGCGCAAAGCCTCTCCTCGGTCCTGTTGCGGGGGGCACGGCCGGTGGTGTGGACGAGGCCGGGGGCGGGGAGGGCCTTGCGGTCGAGCTTGCCGTTGGCGGTCAGGGGGAGTTCGGTGAGGGTGACGAACGCGGCCGGGACCATGTACTCGGGCAGGGCACCGGCGACGTGGGCGCGCAGGGTGTCGGTGTCGAGGCCGTCACCGGCCGGGACCACGTAGGCGACCAGACGTTCGTCGCGGACGATGACGGTGGCCTGGGCAACGCTCCCGTGCGTGGTGAGGGCGTTCTCGATCTCGCCGAGCTCGATGCGGAAGCCGCGGAGTTTGACCTGGTCGTCGGCCCGGCCCTGGTACTCCAGGACACCGTCGGCCGTCCAGCGGACGATGTCACCGGTGCGGTACATGCGCTCGCCGGTGGTGCTGTAGGGGTCGGCGGTGAAGCGTTCCGCGGTGAGGCCGGGGCGGCCGGTGTAGCCGTGGGCGAGCTGAACACCCGCGAGGTACAGCTCACCGGGCACACCGATAGGTGCCGGGCGCAGGGCCGCGTCCAGGACGTAGGCGCGGGTGTTCCAGACGGGTCGGCCGATCGGCACCGACGCGCTGATCCCACCGGGTGCGCAGGTGTGTGCGGTGACCTCGACGGAGGCTTCGGTGGGCCCGTAGAGGTTGTGCAGCTCCACGCCGGGAAGCAGCCGGTGGAAGCGCTGGACGGTGTCCGCGGGCAGGGCCTCGCCGGAGCAGATGACCCGGCGCAGACCGGTGCAGTCACCGGCTGCCGGTTCGGCGAGGAATGCCTGCAGCATGGAAGGCACGAAGTGGGCGGTGGTGATGCGCTCGTCCTGGATGAGGTCCGCCAGGTAGGCCGGGTCCTTGTGCCCCTCGGGGCGGGCGAGGACGAGGGTGGCACCGGTGCGCAGGGGCCAGAAGAACTCCCACACCGAGATGTCGAACCCGGACGGGGTCTTCTGCAGCACCCGGTCGGTGGCGTCGAGGGGGAAGGTGCCCTGTCCCCAGGCGAGGCGGTTGTGGATGCCCTCGTGCCCGACCACGACACCCTTGGGCCGGCCGGTGGAGCCGGAGGTGAAGATGACGTAGGCCGGCGCGTTCGTCGGCAGGTCACGGGTGGGGTTCGTGTCCGGCAGACCGGTGGCCGCGCCCTCTGGGGTGTCCAGCAGCACGGTCCGCGCCCGGCCGCCCGGGAGGCGGTCCGCGACGGCGGTGGTGGTCAGGACCATGGCCGGACGGGCGTCCTCGAGGATGCAGGAGATCCGCTCGGCCGGGTAGTCGGGATCGACCGGAACGTACGCCGCGCCCGCCTTGAGGACGGCGTGGAGAGCGGTCACCAGCTCCAGCGAACGGGGCGCGGCCACCGCCACGAAGTCACCGGTGCGCACGCCGCGCTCGATGAGCGCGTGCGCCAGCCGGTTCGACCGCGCGTTGAGCTCCGCGTACGACAGGGACCGGCCTTCGAACACGACCGCAGTGGCGTCCGGCGTCCGGGCGACCTGCGCCTCGAACATCTCCGGCAAGGTGCCTGCCGCGATCTCACGCGTGGTGTCGTTCCACCCCTGGAGCAGCCGCTCACGGTCAGCCGCCGACTGCACCGCGACCGTGTTGATCGACACGTCGGGATCGTCCGCGGCCGCCTTCAGCAGTCGCACCAGCCCCTCCGCCAGCCGCCGCGCCGTGACCTCGTCGAACAGGTCCCGTGCGTACTCCAAGCGGCCCTCGACGCCGGCGGGGGCGCCCCGGTCGTCCACGGTCTCGACAAGCTCGAACATGAGGTCGAACCGGGCGTCGTGGAGCGGCACCGCATGGTCGGTGGCGCGCACGCCGTTGAGGTCCAGCGTGGACCGCGCGTCGTTGTGCAGCGACAGGAAGACCTGGAACAGGGGGTGGCGGGCCAGCGACCGGGACGGGTTGAGGAGTTCCACCAGCCGCTCGAAGGCGAGGTCCTGATGCGCGTAGGCGGCGAGGTCGGTCTCCCGGACCCGGTCCAGCAGTTCGCGGAACGACGGGTCGCCGGACGTGTCGGTCCGCAGCACCAGCGTGTTGACGAAGAAGCCGACCAGGTCGTCCAGTGCCGCGTCGGTCCGCCCCGCGATGGGGGAGCCGATCGGGACATCCGTGCCCGCGCCATAGCGGGTCAGCAGCGCCGCCACGCCGGCCTGGAGCGTCATGAAGAGACTGCTGCCGCTCTCCTGGGAGATCGTGAGCAGTCGCTGGTGCGTGGCGGCGTCGAGCCTGACGGGCACGTCGGCGCCGCTACGGGTCGGCCGGGCCGACCGGGCCCGGTCGGTCGGCAGCGGCAGTTCCTCGGGGCAGTCCGCGAGGTTCTCCCGCCAATAGGCGATCTGCCGCGCCACCACGCTGTCCGGGTCGTCCTCGTCGCCGAGCACCTCCCGCTGCCACAGGGTGTAGTCGGCGTACTGCACCGGAAGCGGCTGCCACTCGGGAGCCGTCCCCGCGCAGCGGGCGGCGTACGCGGCGGACAGGTCACGGGCGAGCGGGGTCATCGACCAGCCGTCGCCCGCGATGTGATGCAGCGTCATCAGCAGAACGTGCGCCTCGGGCGCGATCCGGAAGAGGTGTACGCGGATCGGGATGTGCGTGGCGAGGTCGAAGGGGGCCGACGCCGCCCGGGTGAGTTCCCGCTCCAGGTCCTCCTCGGCGACCGCTGTGGTGTGCAGCTCGAGCCGGACGTCGGGTCCGGGCACGATCTCCTGGCGCGGCATGCCGTCCGTCTCCGGGAAGACGGTGCGCAGACTCTCATGGCGTGAGATCACGTCGGTGAAGGCGAGCTGCAGAGCCGCCACGTTCAGGGCCCCGTCGATCCGCAGTGCCACGGGCAGGTTGTAATTGCCGCCCGCGTCCTCCAGCCGGTTGAGGAACCAGAGCCGGTTCTGGGACGGCGACAGGGGGATCTCGGCGGGGCGTTCCACGGCGCGAAGCGGCGTGCGGGCCTCATCGGCCGAGCCGATCAGCGCGGCGATTCCCGCCACGGTCGGCGCCTGGAAGAGGTTCCGTACCGACAGTTCGACCTCGAGCTCCGCACGGATGCGGCTGACCAGACGCGTGGCGGTCAGGGAGTGGCCGCCGAGGTTGAAGAAGCTGTCCTCGATGCCGATCTGCTCCAGGCCGAGAACGCCGGCGAACAGCGCGCAGAGGGATTTCTCGAGTGCGTTGCGGGGACCTCGGCCGCCGACCCGGTTGTTGAAGTCGGGTGCGGGCAGGGCCTTGCGATCGAGCTTGCCGTTCGCGGTCAGCGGCAGGCCCGGGAGGGTGACGAACGCGGCGGGGACCATGTAGTCCGGCAGGACCTCGGCCACGTGCTCGCGCAGCAGGTCCGTGTCGACGGTCCGGCCGGTGACCGGCACGACGTAGGCCACCAGGCGCTGGTCGCCGGGCGCGTCCTCGCGCACCAGCACGGTGGCGTCCGCGACCGGCTCGCAGCCGGTCAGCGCGGCCTCGATCTCGCCCAGCTCGATACGGAAGCCGCGGATCTTGACCTGGTCGTCGGCGCGGCCGTGGTACTCCAGCTCGCCGTCGGCGGTCCAGCGCACGACATCGCCGGTGCGGTACATGCGGGTGCCGGGCGCACCGAAGGGGGAGGCGACGAAGCGTTCGGCCGACAGCCCCGGCCGGCCCAGATAGCCACGTGCCAGGCCGGCACCGGTGACGTAGAGCTCGCCGGGGACGCCGGGCGGCACCGGGCGCAGCCCCGCGTCCAGGACGTACACCCCGAGGTCGGGGATGGCTTCGCCGATGACGCTGCCGCCGAGTGCCGAGGCGCTCTGCCGGTCCAGCGCGCGGTAGGTGACATGCACGGTGGTCTCGGTGATGCCGTACATGTTGACCAGGGCGGGGGCGTCGTCCGGGTGGATCCGGTACCAGTCCTCCAGGCGGCGCAGATCCAGTGCCTCACCGCCGAAGATCACGGTACGCAGCGCCAGCGGACCGGCGTCCGGGTTCTCGCGCTCCTCCTGGATGAGCCGGTAGAACGCCGACGGTGTCTGGTTGAGGACCGTCACCCCGTTCTCCGCGAGCAGCGCGCGGAACTCCTGCGGAGAGCGGCTGGTGGCGTACGGGACCACGACGAGCCGACCGCCGTGCAGCAGCGGACCCCAGATCTCCCAGACCGAGAAGTCGAAGGCGTACGAGTGGAACATGGTCCACACGTCGTCGGCACCGAAGCCGAACCAGTGGTCGGTCGAGGCGAAGAGGCGGGTGACGTTCTGGTGCGGGATCACCACCCCCTTGGGACGGCCGGTGGAGCCCGAGGTATAGATGACGTATGCCGGGTGCCACGGTGAGAGCGGTGTGGCCCGCTCCGCGTCGGATACCGGTTCACCCGACAGCCCAGCCAGCTCGCGGGCCACGGCCGGATCGTCCAGCACCAGACGTGATGTGGAGTCGGCGTCCAGCGAGTCGAGGACCGAGGCGGCCGCCTTGGAGGACAGCACGAGCACCGGACGTGCGTCCTGGAGCATGTAGGCGATGCGGTCGGCCGGGTAGTCGGGGTCGACCGGGAGGTAGCCGGCACCGGCCTTGAGGACGGCGAGCAGGGCGACGATCATCTGCTCGGTCCGGGGCAGCGCCAGGGCGACCAGCTGCTCCGGACCCACACCTCGCGCGATCAGCCGGCGCGCCAGCCGGTTCGAGGCCGCGTCCAGTTCCGCGTAGGAGAGGGCGGCCTCCTCGCCGGTGACCGCGACGGCCTGCGGAGTCCGTGCGGCCTGGGCCTCGAACAACGCCACAAGCGTCGCCTCGGGCGCGGTCCGCGCCTCGGGGTTCCACTCGACGAGGACCTGCTCGCGCTCCCGCGCCGACAGCAGCTCCAGCCGCCCGACCGGGGTGGTGTCTCCCACGGCGATCTGCTCCAGCACCAGGAGGACCCGGCTCAGGACCGACTCGGCGGTGGCACGGTCGAAGACATCCGTCTGGTAGTCCAGCCGCAGATGCAGACGATCGCCCGGGATCGCGGTGAGCACCGCCGAATAGTGCGTGGCGTCGCGGCCGTCGAATCCGGTGATGCGGACCCCGTCGCCCGGCAGCTTCAAGTCACGGGTGTCGACGGGGTAGTTCTCCACCACGACGCAGCTGTCGAACAGGTCGCCCACCCCTGCCAGCTGCTGCAAATCGGTCAGGCCCATGTGGTGGTACTGCGTCAGGGCGGCCTGCTCGGCCTGGAGCCGGTCGACGAGGGCACCGAACGTTTCGGCGGGGTCGAGGGTCACGCGCACGGGCAGGGTGTTGATGAAGAGCCCCACCATCGACTCGATGCCGGCGATGTGCGGGGGCCGGCCGGAGACCACGGTGCCGAGCACGACGTCGGAACGCCCCGTGAGTTGTCCGAGCACGGAGGCCCAGACGGCCTGGAGAAGGGAATTGAGGGTGCGGCCGGCCGAGCGGGCCTGCCCAGCGAGAGCCTCGGTGAGGGAGGCGGACAGGTCGACGGACACCCGCTCCGGAAGCCCGTGGCCGCGGCCCCGGTCGACGGGGGCAATGAGGCTCGGTTCCTCCAGCCCGCTGAACGCCCGCGACCAGGCGGCCTCGGCGGCCGCCCGGTCCTGCTTGGCGAGCCAGGCGAGATAGTCGCGATACGGGGTCACCCGGGGCAGCGCCGTCGCGTCGCCCTCGGTGCCGTAGAGCTCGAACAGCTCGCGCAGCAGGACGGGCATCGACCAGCCGTCGAGGAGGATGTGGTGGTTGGAGACCACCAGTCGGTAGCGGCCGGGCGCCATGGTGACGAGGGTGAACCGGATCAGCGGCGGCTTGGCGAGATCGAAACGCCGGGCGCGATCCGTGGCCAGCCAGCGCTCCCACGCGGCCTCGCGCTCGTCGACGGGCAGCCCGCTGAGGTCCGTCTCGGCCCAGGGCAAGGTCACTTCGCGAGGGATCAGCTGCACCGGCTCGTCGAACTTCTCGTGCAGGAACGCCGCCCGGAGGTTGGCGTGCCGACGCAGCAGGGCCGCCGCGGCCAGACGCATCGACTCGGCATTCAGCGGACCTTCGATTTCGAGCACCAACTGAACGGCGTAAATGTCGGCAGAACCCTCGTCATACACCGCGTGGAACAAAAGGCCCTGCTGCAGCGGCGACAGCGGAAGAATGTCCTCGACCCCACGGCTATTCACGTGAATTACTCCCACTCCATATACGCACAGGGTGTCCGCGCCCAGATTCATATCGGCGCATTTCAGTGGCCACTCAACAGTTGCCCCGGTGGGGCGGCAACCGAGGCTGCAACAAGCTGCCAGGATCCGGCGGCCGGAGCTCCAGGCCCTGATGGGGGCAGCAGTTGGCTGTCACACGCGCTGCCGGAACGAGGCCCGTTCGATACGGTCCCAAGGGCGCGGCGGTTCGGTGCGGGAGCCGGCCGGTGTCCGCCGCGCCAGGGTGATGGGTCCCGGGAATCCCATTGCCGATGCGCTGACTTCCGGCACGAACGGTGAAAAGGAATAGGTATGCGGGTTCCGGCTGGTGATCTGGTATTCGACGTCGAGGTGACGGGCCCACAGGACGGCGATCCGGTTCTGCTCCTGCACGGCTTCCCGCAGAGCCGAAGAGCCTGGGACGGGGTCGTACCGGCCCTCAACGCGGCGGGCCTGCGGACCATCGCGCCCGACCAGCGCGGATACTCGGACGGCGCTCGGCCCGCGGGTGCCGACGCGTACGCGCTGCCACTGTTGGCGAGTGATGCCATGGGCATCCTGGACGCCCTCGGTATCGAGTCCGCCCATGTGGTGGGACACGACTGGGGATCGGTGGTGGCCTGGTACCTGGCCGCGCGCCACTCCGAGCGGGTCCGGACCCTGACCGCCGTGTCCTTCCCGCACCTGGAGGCGTACTGGTACGCGCTGCGCCATGATCCGCGACAGCGGGAACTCTCGCAGTACATCGCCTACTTCGTGTCGCCGGACAGCACGGCCGGGATGCTGGCCGACGACGCGGCGCAGCTCCGGTCCTTGTTCGGCGACACGGTCGAGCCCGACCAGGTGAAGCACTACCTCGACCTGCACACCCGGCCCGGCGTGCTGGACGCGACCTTGAACTGGTACCGGTCCGGCAGTCTCCTCGCCGAGCACGAGGGGCTCGGACCGGTCCCGGTGCCGACCACCTACATATCGAGCGACGGTGACATGGCGGCCGGCCGGGTCGCCGTCGACCGGACGGCGCGGCATGTCACCGGCCCGTACCGCTTCGTGCTTCTGGAGGGCGTCACACACTGGCAGCCGGAGCAGGCACCGGAGCGGATCACCGAGGAGATCCTGCGGCGGGTGACCCGGTGACGGGAACGCGGGGCCCGGACCGTCGACCGGCCCCGCGGACAACGGTCGGGCGTACGGAGGACGTTCCGGCGACGCGCCTCCGCCATATGGGGGAGCGGAGTCGTGCCGATGCATGATCCCGACCCGTCGAACACCGGAAACAATGAGGGCATGGCAATCAACACGGTGCGTCAGACAGTGACCAAGTCGACTCCGACGACCGAGCGCCCGGTGCCGCGCTGGGCGGAGATCGTGGCCCACCTCATCCCCTTGGTGGCCTTACCGGTATGCATCTGGCGGCTGCCCATCGGATTCGGCTACGGCATGGGCGGGGAGCCCTCGCCGCCGTCGGTCTGGAACGCCCCCTATGTCATCGGACTCAGCGTGGTCTCCGAGGCGTTCGCACTGCTCAGCTTCGGCCTGGTCCGCCACTGGGGAGAGGTCGTACCCGAGTGGGTACCCCGATTGGCGGGCAAGCGCATCCCGCCCATGGTGGCCATCGTCCCCGCGACACTCGGCGGTCTCGCATTCGTCGGTTTGATGGTGCACTGGTTGCTCACCGCCCTCCACCTCGGCGGCTCGACCGGATTCCCCTATGCCGAGGGGTGGGACACCCTGGCGATGATTGTCAGTGGCCTGTTGACCCTGTGGGGACCGTTGTTGCTCGCCCTGACGTACGGCTACTACCGGCGCCGCTGCCGCCCGGAAGCCTGAACGGTCCGTCGGTCTCTGTCGCCTCGAACGCAGTGAAGCCCCCGCAACCTCCATTGCCGGGGCTTCCGTCGTATATCGCCCCGTCTGCTCCGCCATTGTCCCGCGCGTCCCAGCACGGACACCGGTGAAAGCGCAAGACCGGTCCGATGGCAGCAACCTGTCACCGTTGTTGTTCCGGCCCAGGGGCATTGGACATCCTCGAAAAGCCTCAGATTCTCCTCATTCCTTGCCCAAAAGGGGTTCAGCCATGGCCGAGAAGGCTGTGTTCGATCCGTCGATACGCACGGCGGCCGGGGACTTCCGATGACCCGTAACGGCACGTCGTTCGTCCGGACCGCCCGCGCCGCCCGCGCCGCCCAAGCCTCCGATGCCGTCCGCGCCGTCCGCGCGGTCGTCACCGGCCGGGGCCGCGAAGCCGGGGCGGCCGCCCGCCGCGGCGCCCCGAAGTTCCGGTTCCGCCTCGACGACCCGGCCGCCGAGGCACGGCTGCGCGCCACCCTGGAAGAGGTCGAGAAGCGGCTGCAGGACACCGCGACGGACGCCGTCGACCCCCGGGTCGCCGAGCTCACCGGGCACGTCACCGCGGCCGGCGGAAAGCGGATGAGGCCCCTGCTGGTGCTGCTCGCCGGCGAGTTCGGCGAACCGTGGCGGGAGGGGGTCGCGCAGGCCGCGGTCATCGTGGAACTGGTGCATGTCGCCTCGCTCTACCACGACGACGTGATGGACGAGGCGAGCACCCGGCATGGCGTGCCCAGCGCCAACGTCCGCTGGGGCAACCGGCAGACCGTCCGTGGCGGCGACTGGCTGCTCGCCCGCGCCGCCTACCTCGCCGCCGACCTCGGCCCCGAGGCCGTGCGCCTCAACGCCGATACGGCGAGCAGGCTCGTCGACGGGCAGGTGCGCGAACTGGTCGGCCCCGCGACCGGCCAGGACCCCGTCGAGCACTACTTCCAGGTGGCCGCGGGCAAGACCGCGTCACTGCTGACCATGGCGCTGAGCATCGGCGCCCGGCAGGCGGGCGCCCCGGAACCGTACGCCGACGCCCTGGGCGCGTACGGCGCCTACCTCGGTGCCGCCTTCCAGATCGCCGACGATCTGCTGGACCTCTCCGGGCCGGCCGACCAGACCGGCAAGGAACAGGGCAAGGACCTGCTGGCCGGGGTGCCGAGCCTGCCCGTGATCCTCGCCCGCGCGGACCGCAGCCCGCAGGGCGCCGAACTGCGCGGCCTGCTCGCGGACGGCCCCATCCAGACCCCAGCGGCGCACCACCGCGCCCTGCGACTCTTCCCCCGCTCACCGGCCTTCGCCGAGGCCGAGGCCATCATGCGCGACCGTCTCGCCCGCGCCCGTGCCGCGCTCTCGGTGCTGCCGTCGATACCCGCGCGCACCGCCCTCGAAGCCCTCTGCGACTTCGTGGCCGACCGGACCGGCTGACCGCCGAGTCCGCAGCAGAAAGGAGCCGGCCGTGCCGCAGCAGGCCGCACACCCGACCGTCATGGACGGGATCGGAGAGCTGTCCCGCGTCCGTGCGGAGGCGGTCCGGGGAGAACCCCGAGCCACCGAGGCACAACACGCCAAGGGCAAGCTGACCGCCCGTGAACGCATCGAACTCCTCCTCGATGAGGGGTCGTTCACGGAAGTGGAGCAACTGAGGCGGCACCGGGCGACCGGCTTCGGGCTGGAGGCGAAGAAGCCCTATACCGATGGTGTGATCACCGGGTGGGGGACGGTGCACGGGCGTACGGTTTTTGTGTACGCGCATGATTTCCGGATCTTCGGTGGTGCGTTGGGTGAGGCCCATGCGACGAAGATTCATAAGATTATGGACATGGCGATCTCGGCGGGTGCTCCGCTGGTGTCGTTGAACGACGGTGCGGGTGCGCGTATCCAGGAGGGCGTTTCGGCGCTGGCCGGGTACGGCGGGATCTTCCAGCGCAATACGAAGGCGTCGGGTGTCATCCCGCAGATCAGTGTGATGCTCGGCCCGTGCGCGGGTGGTGCGGCCTACAGTCCGGCGCTGACGGACTTCGTGTTCATGGTCCGTGAGACCTCGCAGATGTTCATCACCGGTCCCGATGTGGTGCGGGCCGTGACGGGCGAGGAGATCACCCAGAACGGCCTCGGTGGCGCCGATGTGCACGCCGAGACCTCCGGCGTCGCGCACTTCGCCTACGACGACGAGGAGACCTGCCTCGAAGAGGTCCGCTACCTCCTCTCCCTCCTCCCGCAGAACAACCGCGAGATGCCACCCGGTTCGGCCACCGACGATCCGGCCGACCGCACCTGCGAGGCGCTGCGCGAGATGGTCCCCGCGGACGGGACCCGGCCCTACGACATGCACGACGTCATCACCGAGATCGTCGACGACGGAGAGCACATGGAGGTGCACGAGCGCTGGGCCACCAGCGTCATCTGCACCCTCGCCCGGATCGGCGGCGAGGTGGTGGGCATCGTCGCCAACCAGCCCCAGTCGCTGGCCGGTGTCCTCGACATCCACTCCTCGGAGAAGGCCGCGCGCTTCGTCCAGCTCTGCGACGCCTTCAACATCCCCCTCGTGACCCTCGTCGACGTGCCCGGCTTCCTGCCCGGTGTCGACCAGGAGCACGGCGGCATCATCCGCCACGGCGCCAAGCTGCTCTACGCGTACTGCAACGCCACCGTCCCGCGGATCTCCCTGATCCTGCGCAAGGCGTACGGCGGCGCCTACATCGTCATGGACTCCCGCTCCATCGGCGCGGACCTCTCCTTCGCCTGGCCCGCCAACGAGATCGCAGTGATGGGCGCCGAGGGCGCCGCGAATGTCGTCTTCCGGCGGCAGATCGCGGCGGCCGACGACCCGGAGGCGATGCGCGCCCGCATGGTCAAGGAGTACAAGGCGGAGCTGATGCACCCCTACTACGCGGCCGAGCGGGGCCTCGTCGACGACGTCATCGACCCCGCCGACACCCGCTCCCTGCTGATCGGCTCGCTGGCCATGCTGCGCACGAAGCACGCCTCGCTGCCGGACCGCAAACACGGCAACCCCCCGATGTGAGCGACACCCCCGAGGCCGGACCCCAAAGCCGGGCCTCGATACCGGATCCCGCTGCGCAAACCCCGCGGTGAGTACGCCCCCCCGACGCGAGAAGCGAGAAGGAGCAGCCCTGTGTCACAGGAGAAGGCACCGACCGCACTGCGAGGCCCCCTGGGGCCCTCTCTGCTGAAGGTCATCGGCGGAAACCCCACCCAGGAGGAGCTCGCGGCGGTCACCGCCGTACTCCTCGCGCTGTCCGCGCGCCAGGAGCGTCAGCCGGCCGCGGCGGGCGCGCCCGCCGCCGCCCGGTGGCAGCGCGCCGGGGCCCGCGGCCGCCCGCCCGGGGCCCGGGTGCCCCGGAGCTGAGCCCGGCAGCTTCCTGCCACCTTCGTCCCGGGTGGTGGGAGGCCCCGCCACCCACGTAAAAACAGCACAAGCCCGGCCGCCCGCAAACGCGGCCGCGGCCGACGTCAGGAGGCAGCGTGCTTCAGGTAGTGTTCCGAATCCTGGGGCCGTTGGACATCAGCGTGGACGGCCGCCCCGTCGCCCTGCAAGGCGCCCGCCAACGCACGATCATGTCGCTGCTGTTGCTCACCCCGAACCACGTGGTCTCCGTCGACACGCTCGCCGACGCCGTCTGGGACGGCCGCCCCCCGGCCACCGCCCGCAATCAGATCGCCATCTGCGTCTCCGCGCTGCGCAAGACCTTCAAGGCGGCCGGCGCCGAGAACCTGCTCGTCACCAGCCACCCCGGATATCTGCTGGCATCCGGCGAACACCGCATCGACGCCGTCGAGTTCGAGGAACGGGTCGCCCAGGGACGCCAGGCCGCCCGCAGCGGCCGGCTGGAGGAAGCCAGCGCGTGCTTCGAGGAAGCCCTGGCCATGTGGCGCGGCCCGGCCCTGGAAGGCATCACGGCCGAGCGCATCGAGAAGGACGCCGCCCGGCTCACCGAAACGCGCCTCGACGTGTACGAGGAGTTCGTGGGGCTGCGGCTGGAGCTGGGCCGCCACCAGGACCTCATCGGCGAACTCAGCGCGTTCATCCGGGAGAACCCGCTGCGCGAGCAGTCCATCGCCCACCTCATGCTGGCCCACTACCGCTCGGGCCGGCGCGCCGAGGCTCTGGAGACCTACCGCGAGGGACACCGCATCCTCGCCGACGAACTCGGCATCTCCCCCGGCCCGGTCCTGCGGGACCTCCACGAGGCCGTGCTCAACGACCTCCCTGAACTCAACCCGCACCAGGCCACCGAGGCCCCCGCCGCCCCGCCGGCCGTCCCGGAACAGTTCCCGCCCGACGTCGCCTCCTTCACCGGCCGCAAGAAGGAACTCGCCGTCCTCGACCGGCTGCTGGAGCACGTGGGCGGCGACGTGCTGCCCGTGGGTTCCATCACCGGCATCGGAGGGGTCGGCAAAACCGCCCTGGCCGTCCACTGGGCCCGCCAGGTCGCGAGCCGCTTCCCCGACGGCCTGTTCTTCGCCGACATGCGCGGATACGACGAGGAGGCACCCCGCCGGCCCGGCGCCGTCCTGGACCACCTGCTGCGGGCCCTCGGTATCAAGGGCCCCCAGATCCCCGCCGACCAGCACGAGCGCACAGCCCTCCTCCGCGGCGCCCTGCAGGGCCGCCGGGTCCTGATCGTGCTGGACAACGCCCGGTCCTTCCAGCAGATCCGGCCGCTGCTGCCCGGCGACGGCCGCTGCTGCGTCCTCGTCACCAGCCGCGACCCCATGGGCGGCGCCCTCGCCGGCGACTACGTCTACGTACCGCTGGTGCTCGGCGCGCTCCAGCAGGACGAGGCCACCGCACTGCTGTCCAGGGTCGCCGGGGACGACCGGATCGCCGCCGACCCGGTCGGCGCCGCCCGGCTCGGTGAACTGTGCGACCGGCTGCCGCTCGCCCTGCGCATCGCCGCCGCCCGGCTCGCCGCCAAACCGCACTGGTCGGTACGGACCCTGGTCGCCCGGCTCGAGGACCAGCACCGCAGGCTCGACGAACTGAGCCTGGACGAACGCGGCGTACGGGCCGGGCTGCGGCTCAGCTACCGCGATCTGTCACCCGACGCCGCCCGGATGTTCCGGCTGCTCGCCATGGTCGACGCACCGGACTTCGCCGCCTGGGCGGGCGCCGCCCTCCTCGACATCGATCCGCTCGACGCCGAGGACCTCATCGAGCAACTGGTCGATGCCCAACTGCTGGAGCCGCTCAGCGCCACCCTCGGACCGGTCCGCTACCGCTTCCAGAACCTCCTGCGGCTCTTCGCCCACGAATGCGCCCTGGCCGAGGAGGACGCGGCCGAGCGCCGCGAGGCCACCCGCCGGGCCTACGGCGCCTGGCTGGCGCTGGCCGTGGAGGCCCACCACCGGCTCTACGGCGGTGACTACACCCTCGTCCACAGCCAGGCGCCGCCGCACCGGCTCCCGGCCCACCTGGTGGGCCATCTGCTGGAGAACCCCATGGAATGGTTCGAGAGCGAACGCGTCCCGATCACCAGGATCGTCGACCAGGCCGCCCAGGACGGCGAAGCCGCGTACGCCTGGGACCTCACGATGACCAGCGTCACCCTCTTCCAGAACCGCAACTACCTGGAGGACTGGCGGCACTGCGGCGAGCGGGCCCTCGCCGCCGTCCGCCGCGCCGGCGACCGGCTGGGGGAGGCGGCGATGCTGCACTCGCTCGGCACCCTGGAGATCATCCAGTGGAAGTACGACGAGGCCTTCACCCGGCTCGGCCTGGCGCTGCGCCTGTTCGAGGAGCAGCACCAGGTCGAGGGGTGCGCCCTGGTGCTCCGGAACCTGGCGCTGTGCGAACGGCACCGCGGTGATCTGGAACGGGCCAGGGAGCTCGGTCACCAGTCGCTGGCGGGGTTCCGCACCGCCGGTGACCCCTACGCGGAGGCCCACATGCTGGGCCTGATGGCGCAGATCGAACTGGAGCGGGGTGACGCCCGCACGTGCGTCGAGCTCTCGCACGAGGCGATCGCCAGGACCCGCGAACTGGGAAGTGTGAGAGGCGAGGCACAAGGCATGGTCCGGCTCGCCGGAGCCCTCGTCCACCAAGGGGACGGGGCGGGCGCCGAGGACGTCTGCCGACGGGCCCTCGAACTCGTGCGGACCAGTGGTGACCGCCGCGGTGAGGCCCACGCGCTGCGCGCGCTGGGCGAGGCACTGTGGTGCCGGGAGCAGTGGGAGGACGCCGAGGCCGTCCTGCGCGACGCGCTGGCGACGGCCGTCAAGGTCCAGGACCGGTTCCTCGAAGGCAGGGCGGGTCTCGCCCTGGGGTGCCTGCTCGCCCTCCGGTCCGACCGGGCCGGGGCGGCCGGCCTCTTCGCCGACGCTGCCCGGCAGTTCACCGAGGTGGGAGCGGTGCCCTGGCAGGAGCGGACGAACCGCCTGCGGACGGTGCTCGACCGGGGCGAGGAGCCGGACTCCCGGGAGTTGTTCGCGCTCTTCCAGCGCTAGCGCCCTGCGGGCGTGTCCTCAAACGCCGGACGGGCTGCTGTGCTGTGTCCTCAATCGCCGGACGGGCTTGGCGGCTGAGCTCAGCCGAATCAAGCCTGTCCGGCGTTTGAGGGCACCGCCGCGCAGCGGAGGTGAACGCGGCCCGCGTCACACCCACGGGTCATCCATCGCTGCCGCACTCGACGCCGCGACCGGCGTCCGGGCGTCGGCCGCGGCCACCGCGTCGATCTTGACCCACGGGTCGTCGCCCTGGGCCTGCGCCGCCACCCCGAAGACACCGAGCGCCGCCAGGACCATGGTCCCGCCGACCGCCAGCCGGCTGAGCGGAGCGAGGGCGACGGCGGTGTAGGCGGTGCGCTTGGCGCGGTTCATGGTGTCCTCCCGGACGTCTCGGGGCCGGGCTGCCGGACCTCGTGTCCGGGGCCTTCGCGGCCCGCTTCCTGCGGTATGCCGAGAACATTAGGGACGCCTGCTTTTCACGCCCTTTCGAATCTGTTTCGCCGCCACGAAATCGACCCGACATCGACCCGATGGAGCCGGGAAACCAGCACGCCGGACCGATGCCGGACGATGTCCTACTGCGGTGCCTGGCCGGTGTTTTCCGGTCCTCGCGCCACCTGTTCCGTCAAGCGGTCCGCGTAGGCGACCAGCAAATCCGACCAAGGGATTCCGGACTGCTGCAGCATGAGTTCCTGATCGGCCGCCGACATGTCCGCGACCCGGTCCATGAAGTCCAGCGGGTCCTCCACCTGCCCGGCTACCTGCGGATGATGTTTGATGTCTTCCTCCTGCCTTTGGTCCGGGATGTCGTCCGGTTCCGCGCAAACAGGCCGACGGGCGCGACCATAGGAAAACTTGAACTGCCTTCCACCGCGCCCGTGACCGTGCCGTGGAGCGTTTCCCCGCGGCACTGCCGCCCACGCTAGGCGAACCTCTTTTCAAGGCTCTTTCGTATCGCTTTCCCAGCCGTGAAACCGAGCCGATGCCGGTGTGGAACCCCACCTCCGTAGCGTTTCGCGGCAGACGGCCCGGGGGATCGGAGCGGGCCCGCGAACGGGGGAGGACCTCATGGACTTCAAGATCCTCGGCCCGGTGTCGGCCGAGCGGGACGGCCACCCGGTCGCACTCGACGGCGGCAAGCAGCGCACCGCGCTCGCGACCCTGCTGCTCGCCCACGGCCAGATCGTCACCGACGAACGGCTGACCACCCTGCTGTGGGGCTGGGACCCACCGGCCACCAGCACCAACCAGCTCTACACCTACGTGTCGAGGCTGCGCACCCGCCTCGGTCCCCGGCACGGCCTGCAGCGCCGCGGCGCCGGCTACCGCATGGACATCGGTGACGCGGGCTTCGACTGGGACGCCTTCCGCTCCCTCGCCGACGCGGGCCGCGCCGACCTCCTCGCGGCCCGCTACGCCGACGCCGAGGACCGGCTCGGCCGAGCCCTCGCGCTGTGGTGGGGCCCGGCCCTCACCGACGTCACCGAACACCTCGCGCGGGCCGAGGGCCCCCGCATGGAAGAGGCCCGGCTGTCGGCACTGGAGAACCACACCGAGGCCGCACTCGCCCTCGGCCGTCACAACGACCTGGTCCCCGCCCTGACCCGGCAGGTGACCCTGCATCCGGTACGGGAGCGGTTGCGCGGCCAGCTGATGACCGCGCTGTTCCGCTGCGGCCGCCAGGCCGACGCGCTCGCCGTGTACGAGGCCGGACGCCGGGTCCTCGCCGACGACCTCGGCATCGACCCGGGACCGGGGCTGCGCGCCCTCCACCAGGACGTGCTGACCGGGACCCTGCCGCCGCCACCGGCACCGGAACGCGAGCGGGTCACCCCGGCCGCCCCGTCCGCGCCCCCGGCGGCGACCGCTGTCCGGGCCCCGCACCCGGAGCCCGTGGCCCCTGGAGGCTGGCAGGGGCTCGTCCCCGCGATGCTGCCCGCCGCCCCCGGCGACTTCACCGGCCGGCAGGCCGAGACCGACGAGGTACTGACCGCCCTGCGCGCGCACCAGGACGCCGTGATCACCGGCGCCCCCGGCACAGGGAAGTCCGCGCTCGCCCTGTGGGCGGCCGAACGCTGCCGTGCCGACTTCCCCCACGGCGGGCTCTACGCCGATCTGCGGACCGACAACGGGGCACCGCGCGACCCGGCGGAGGTGCTCGGCTGGTTCCTGCGCGCCCTCGGCACCACTCCCGACCAGGTGCCCGCCACCCTCGACGAGCGCGTCCAGCTCTACCGGACGCTGCTGGCCGGGCGTCGCGCGCTCGTCGTCCTCGACAACGCCCACGACGACAGCCAGGTACGGCCCCTGCTGCCGGGCGGTGGAGAGAGCCGGACCGTCGTCACCGGGGTCCGGTCCCCCCTGGCCTCGCTGGAAGGCACCCGGCTGGTGCGGCTCGGGCCCATGCCGGCGGAGGAGGCCCTCGGGCTGCTCACCACGATCGCGGGCCCCCCACGGCCGGACCCGGCGGCGCCCGACGCGCTCTCGCGCATCGCGGAGCTCTGCGACCGGCTGCCCCTCGCCCTGCGGATCGCCGCGACCCGGCTGGCGGCGCGTCCGCACTGGTCAGCGGCCCGGTTCGCGGACCGGCTGGCACCCGCCGGCCGCCGGCTCGACGAACTGCGCATCGGCAGCCTCGACATACGGACCGGGCTGAGCGCGGCACTTGCCCAGCTCGACCCCGCCGCGCGGAACGGCTTCGGCACGCTCGCGGCGGCCGGAATGCGCGCGCTGACCGCGTCCGACGCGGCGGCGCTGCTCGACACCGGCCCCGACGACGCGGAGGAACTGCTGGAACGGCTCGCCGACGCACGGCTTGTGGAGGTGTGCGGGGCGGACGGTGACGCGTGGCTGCGGTACCGCTTCATGCCGCTGGTCCGGCTGTTCGCCCAGGAGCAACGCGTACCCGACCTCGTCTCCTGAACGACTCCTCCTCTTACCGCTCCCCGACGTCTTCGGGTTCCCGGCCTGGTGGGCCTGCCGTCCTGCGGCCGGCCCACCAGGCCGTTCCCGGTGCCCTGCTCCATCGTTCGCTTCTCCGCCCACGAGGCGAAGCAGCGGGCCGACCTCGTCTGCGGCCCGGCGGCCCCGTGGGCCTCGCTCACAAGGTCAGCCGCAGCCGCCCGCGTGCCCTTCGTCCAGGCCGAAGGTGGCCATTCCCGCCCAGGAACTCTCGGGCTCCGACAGCGGCGCCACTTCCTGATTCACCGTTCCCGCCCACTCGATTTCCGCGAGAACCTCCAGAGGGTGCTGGACCTGGGACGGGGAAGTCTGATCATTCAACACTTCTGCTCCTGTCAGTGAGTCGGGTCCCGCTCAGGCCCCGCACCAACAGGTTCGGCCGCACTCGTATGGGAATTCCCCGTGCCGTCTCCGGGCGGCGATCCAGAGGAATACAGACCGGTTATAGGCCGCGTACAGAGAAAGCGTCCACCGTGTCCCGTATGGACAGTCACGTCAGGCGCGTCGTTGTCGTGGGCGGAACGGCCTCCGGCTGGGTCGCCGCTGCCCGGCTCGCATCCGCCTTCCACGGCACGCTTTCCGTCGCCGTACTCGAAACGCCGCAGCGAGCCGCCGCGGTATCGGCGACCGGGCAGACGGCCGCCGTCGCGTCCGAATTGCAGCGGGGACTCTTCGACCGCATCGGCGTTCCGGAAGAGGAATGGATGCGAGCCTGCTGTGCGTCCTTCAAAATTGCCGTGCGATATGTCAATTGGCGTACCGAAGGCGCGGCCGAAACCGCGGTGCGGATCACCGGCAACGGCGGCGTGGACCACTTCTACCGCCCCTGCGCGGACATGCCGCGGTGCGCGGATCTCCCGCTGTCGGACTTCTGGCGGCACCGCAGGCACGGTGGGAGGACCACCGAGCCGTACGACTACGCGTGCTTCCGCGAGCCGCCGCTGCTGGACGCGAGGAAGTCACCGCGCTGGCTGGACGGCCGCACGGCCGTCCCGTACGGCTGGCACGTCGACGTCCGCATGTTCACGCAGTACCTGCGGAAGACCGCGATGCGGGAGTTCGGCGTACGGTCCGTCCGCGGCGAACTCCTCCGCGCCGAACGGGACGAACGCGGAATGCTGACCGCCCTGCACACCGTGGAGGGCGTCTCCGTCGTCGGTGACCTCTTCCTCGACTGCACGGGGGCCGAGAGCCTTCTGCTGGCCGGGGTCCTAGAGGAGCCGTTCCTCGCCGCCCGGGACCGGCTGCTGTGCGACAGCGCGGTGACCGTCACCGTCCCCCACGACGACGCCGCGCACGGCATCGACCCCTTCACCACGGCTACGGCCATGCCCGACGGCTGGGCCTGGCGGATGCCGCTCCCCGGACGGTTCGGGGCGGGGCTCGTCCACGCGCGCGACCTGACGGATCCACAGGAGGCCGCCGACCGGCTCTGCGCGCTCTGGGGCCTGCGCCCGGACCACGCCACCGTGCGGCACCTCGCCCACCGCACCGGGCGCAGCCGCCGCGCCTGGGTGAAGAACTGCGTCGCACTGGGACCGGCCGCGTCGTTCGTGGAGCCTCTGGCCGACGAGGGCCTGGCGGACGTTTTGCACATGGTGGACCGGCTGGTGCGCGACTTCCCGTCGCGGGACGACGCGGAGGCACCGGCGGCCCGCTTCAACCGCGCCGCACAGGCCCGTTACGCCCGGGCCCGGGACTTCGCGCAGTTGTTGTACTTCGCGGCGCCCCGCGCGGACACGCCGTTCTGGCGTGCCCAGCGCGAACTGCCGCTCTCGGACACGCTGGAGGAATACCTCGTCGGCCATCGCGCGGGCCTGTCCCCGGGCAGCGGCGAGGCTCCGTACGACGCCCTGCTCGCGGCGCTCGCCCCCCGTCGGGCCGCGCCGCCCGCCGCCCTCGCCCACCGGCCGGCGGCCCGTCGCACGGCGGACGCCGAGTTCTCCCGGATCCGACGACAGCAGCGGATCCTGCTGGAGACCCTCCCGGGGGCCCACGAGTTTCTGCACCGGCTGCACTCCCGGCCGGTGCCGGCGGCGGCCGTGATCTGAGGCGGCTCAACCGAGCCCGAGGCGCTGGTGGGTGAGGCGGGCGATGTCGGCGACGGTCTGCTGGCTGCGCAACAGCTCCAGCGGCGGGATGTCGATGCCGTAACGCTGCTGGAGGGCAACCAGGAATTCAGCGGCCATCAGGGAGTCGAGGCCGTACTCGTCGAGCCGTCGGTGGGGGTCCAGTTGCCCGGGATCCATGTGCAATGCGTGGGCGATGAGCCCGGTCAGGCTCTCGGTGATGCGGGCCAGTGCCTCGGACGTGGACACCTGGCTCAGCTCCCGCAGCAGGTCCTCGCGAGTGGCACCGCCCTTGCCCTGGCTCGGGACGAGCATGCCGAAGCGCGGTGTGGCGAGGGAGGGCAGCATGCCGCCGAGCCTGGCCCAGTTGCACCGGGCGATGCCGGCGACGCCGACACGGGCGGTGAGCAGCGCTTCCGCGGCGGCGAACGCCTCGGAAGGCGCCAGCGGTTCGATGCCGAACGCGGTGAGGGAGCGGAGCAGGTCGTTGCGGGCGGCATAGCCGACCTCGCCGATGACACCCCACTGGACGGCGTCGCCCGGCAGGCCCGCCTGGCGCCGCTCGCGTGCCAGCGCTTCGAGGAAGACGTTCCCGGCGGAGTACGGGGTCTGCTGGATCTGCCCGAGCAGTCCCGTGATGGAGGAGTGGAGCAGGAACACGTCGCACTCCCGCTCCCGGGTCAGCGCGTCGAGTACCATCGCCCCGGTCATCTTGGGTGCCAGGACGGCCGTGAACCGGGCGTCGTCGAGTTCGGCCAGGGACGCGTCGTCGAGGTGCATCGCGCAGTGGGCCACTCCGCGCAGCGGACGGCCGCCGGCGTCGATGCGTTCGGCGACGGCCCGCATGCAGTCTGGGTCGGTGACGTCCGCCGCGTAGACGGTGGCGTGAACCCCCTGGGCGGTGAGCCCTTTCACCAGCTCGGCGACGCCCGGGGCCTCGGGGCCCCGGCGGCTGACGAGGGCCAGATGGCGGGCTCCGAGCGAGGCGAACCACTGCGCGGTCGCGGCTCCGAAACCGCCGGTGCCGCCGGTGACGAGATAGGTGGCCTCGGCGTCCAGCCGCGGGGGCCTGGGGAGCGGCTCGACCAGTGGGGGTTCGTCGAGCGGATCGAAGGCGACGACGACCTTGCCGATGTGGCGGGAGTGCTGCAGCAGATGGAAGGCCTCCTCCACCCGGGCCGCGGGGAAGACGGTGTGCGGCAGACCGTCACAGTCGATGACGCCCTGGACCAGGCGGCGCCTCACGTCCTCCGCCGCCTCGACACGGTGGCTGTCGGTGAGGACCTTGGAGACGTCCACCCCGAAGAAGGCGATGTCGTTGCCGAAGGGGCGCAAGGCCAGCGGACTGTTCGCGAAGATGTCGCGCTTGCCGAGTTCGAGGAAGCGGCCTCCGGAAGCGAGCAGCTCCAGACCGCGCGCGATGGCCTCGCCGGCCAGGGAATTGAACACGACGTCGACGCCGCGACCGTCCGTGATCTCCATGACCTGGGTGGTGAACTCCAGTGACCGGGAGTCCAGGACGTGCTGGACGCCGCAGGCGCGGACGAAGTCCCGCTTCAGCTCGCTCCCGGCGGTGGCGATGACCCGCGCGCCGAGGCTCTGGGCGTGCCGGACAGCGGCCAGGCCCACACCACCGGCCGCGCCGTGCACCAGCACGGTCTCGCCGGGCCGGAGCCGTGCCAGATGGCTCAGGCCGTAGTAGGCGGTGGCGAGAGCCATGGGCATCGAGGCGGCCTGGGCGAAGGTGACGTGCTCCGGGATATGCCAGATGAGGGCCGCCTCGGCGACGATGTGCGAGGCGAGGGCGGCGTGGGCGAACCCCGCCACCCTGTCCCCCGGCGCGAAGCCGGTCACGTTCGCGCCGCAGGCCGTGACGACCCCGGCGCACTCGAAGCCCGGCCCCTTCTCCGACGGTGTGCCCTCGAAGGCCTCGGTCGGCAGCAGCCCGGCGGCCTGCACGGTGTCCCGGTAGTTCAAGGCGATGGCCCCTACGGAGACGACGACGTCCTCCGGGCCGGGCTCCGGTGGTTCGACCTCTTCCCACACCAGCTGGTAGGACAGCCCGGGGTTCCGTACCCGCAGGGTGTACGTCCCCATGCCATCGGCCGGCCGCGCCGGGCTCCAGTGCCTCTCCCGCGCCACGAACCGGCCGGCGGAGGTGAGCACGACCTCGTCCTCGTCGGTCGGTTCCAGCAGTTCACGGGCCAGCCGCCACGCGTCACGAGCTGTGTCGCCGCGGTGCAGGCTCACCCGGCGCCCGGTGAACTCGGGGCGCTCGTTGGCCAGGCTCCTGGCCGCGCCCCACGCGGCCGCGTCCTCGGGACGAGTGATCGCGTCGGGGGTGGGCACGGCCCCGCAGGGCGACGTCACCAGCCACAGGTCGGCGTGGACGCCCTCGGGCAGCCGCTCGCAGGTGGCGGCCGCCGCGCGGAGCAGCGCGGCCCGCCGGGTGGCCCGGGCCGCGCCGGTCTCCGGCGTGACCAGGACGTCGCAGCCGTCGGGGGTGTCGCTGAGGACGAGGGCGAGGGTCACCGTCTCGACGGAAGCCCTGTCGTCGTCCGGCACGGCGGCGAGCAGGGAACCCCACTCGTCGGCCGAGGTGCTCGCGACCACGGCCCTCGCCGAGCGGGTCCCGGCCCGGTCGAGGAGTTCGGCCGTGGTGCGTGCCAGTGCCTGGTCCTGGGGGAGTTCGCTCGCCACCACGAACACCGCACCGGCCCGGGCATCGGGCAGCGGGTCCGGCCCCACCTCCCCCTCGGCGTACCCGGCCGGGCCGGTGGCGAGAAAGAGGGAATAGTGATCCCGGGCCGGTGCCCGATCGTGGCCGAGCTGGACGACGTCGGTGTAGCCGCACCCTTCCAGCAGACGGGCCCACGCGTCGCGGGGCAGCAACCGGGAGGCGGGCCGCAGTGCGGTGTCGGTGTGGCCGAAGAGGCCGCCCGACGCCCCGAAGATCGCCGCCTCCAGCTCCGCGTCGTGTGCCTCGACACCCAGCAGCCGGCCTCCCGGTGCCAGCAGGGTGGCCACCTGGCGTAGCGAACGCTCCAGGTCCCGGGCCGTGTGCAGGCTATGGGCGGCGATCACCAGATCGAAGCCGTGCGGGTGGTAGCCCTGGGCGGCCGGTTCGGCGTCCGGATCGAAGAGCCGGTAGTCGACGAAGTCGTACGCGGCGAACCGCTTGCGGGCCGCCCGCAGCGAGCCCTCAAAGGCGTCGGTGAAGCAGTAGCGGGTCCGGTCGGCGGGCAGCAGCGGCAGCACCGCCGCCGCGGCGCCACCGGCACCACCACCGATCTCCAGGACGTTCAGGGTGCGGCCGGCCGGCCAGAGACGGACCATCTCCGCCAGCAGCGCCTGGGCGAGCCGGTGATGGAAGCGGCACACCGGGGACGTGTCGTAGAACTGCGCCCGGAACAATGCTGCGGCGCCCGGGGCCCGGTGCGCCCCGGTACCGCCTTCGTCGAGGGCTTCCTCCGTCTCCTTTGTCTCCCCTGCCTGCCTCGTCAGAGAGGCGAGGGTGTGGGAGCTGAGAGCGATCTCGGCGACCGACGCGGGGGAGGTGTTGAGGGCCGTACGCAACAACGCGTCCGTGTCGGTGTCCGCCGGCATCAGGCTCCCCCGGCCCACACCCTGGGAGGTCAGCAGCCCGTGCCGTTCCATCAGGGGCGTCAGCAGAATCAGCAGCCGGCGGAGCCGGTCGCCCACCCCCGCGGCGACCAAGTCGTCGAGGGACCAGGGAGCCGTCGGCTCGGGCAGTGCGGC
Source organism: Streptomyces sp. NPDC033229 (assembly GCF_055576875.1). NCBI lineage: Bacteria > Bacillati > Actinomycetota > Actinomycetes > Kitasatosporales > Streptomycetaceae > Streptomyces > Streptomyces sp. NPDC033229. The sequence goes on from NZ_JBVIQR010000001.1 coordinate 436,876, forward strand.
GGCGAGCGCGCCGGCCACGCCGCGCCCGATCCCCAGCTTGAGAAGCGATGTCAGCCTCTCGTACGGCTCGCCCGGCCATGCCTGGCGCAACGCGGCGACCCGGTCCTGGACGGCCGCGACGAGGCGGGCGGAGCCCGGCAGCGGTGAAGGCGCGCACGGCTCCCCGGCCCGTGGGGCGGCACGCAGCACGCAGTGGTGCGTGGTCACCTGCGTCCGGCCGGCCACCTGAACCCGGCGCAGCCGGCAGGATTCGAGCTCGACCATGACGGAGCCCCGCTCGTCGGTGAACAGGAGGTCCCAGCACACCTCGTCGTCCGTGCGGGAGCGTTCGAGGGCCCGGATGACGCCCGACGGCGGCAGGGGCTCCCAGACCCGGACCGCGCCGATGCTCGCCGGCAGGTGGGTGGAGCCCTGCGCCAGGCGGCCGGCCAGCAACTGCACCCCCGCCTGCAACGCCCCGTCCAACAGGGCCGGATGCACCACGTAAGGGTCTGCGGGGGCGTCGTGGTGATAGCGGGCCACCACCTCGTCCTCGCCCTCCGCGAGCTCCGTCAACACGTGGAAGCCCGGCCCGTACACCAGTCCGACGTCGGCACACGCCCGGTAGAAGTCCTCGGCCGCCACCCGCCGGGGGCACCGCGCGCGCACCGCGTCGAGGTCGATCCGGCCCGGTCGGGGGCGCAGCAGCGTACGCACCCGGGCACGGGCGTGGGTGCGCAGCCCCTCGCTGTTCTCGTCCGTGCTGGTGATCGTCACCGCGCCGTCCGCCGGGTTCAGCGAGACCTGCGTGCGGACGGCGGCGGGGTCCGTACGGGACACCACCAGGGCGCTGTGGATGTCCAGGAACTCGACCTCCACCGGGCTGCCCAGCGCGCACCGGCCCGCCGCCAGCGCCATCTCGGCGAACGCGGTGGCGGGCAGGACCACCAAACCGCCGATCCGGTGGTCGGGCAGCCACGGGGCCAGAACGGGCTCGACGGTGTTCACCCAGACCGGCAGGGGAGCGGGCACCCGCTCCCCCAGCAGGGGGTGATCGATCCGGCCGGCTCCCCTGGAAACCACCCACCAGTCGGGGCTGCCGACCCAGTGCCGCTGCCGCTGCCAGGGATAAGCCGGCAGCTCGGCCACCCGGCCGCGGCGCGGGAAGTAGCGACGGCAGTGGGTGTCGGGATCCGAGGCGATCACCGTCGCCGGCGCGGCCGTGAGGTCGCGCGGACCGTTACCGTCGCGGCGGAGGGTGGAGACACAGACGACGGTATGGTGCGCGCAGTCGGCGGAGATCCGCCGCAGATAGGTGCGCAGCACCGGGTGCGGTCCGATCTCGACGAGGATGTCGGCGCCGGAGGCGATCGCCCGCCGGGTGGCCGCAGCGAACCGTACGGGCTCCCGCATGTTGCGCCACCAATACGTCGCGTCCAGCTCGGCTCCGCTCACCAGGTCCCCGGTGACGGTGGACAGGAGCGGGACGGCGAGTGTGGCGGGTCGCAGCCCTTCCAGCGCCTCGGTGAAGGTCTCTCGCTGCGGGTCCATCGCCCGGCTGTGAAAGGCGTAGTCCAGCCCCAGGTCACGGAAGAACACCCCGCGCCGGCCGAGCTCGCGGCCCAGAGCGGCCAGGCCCTCGGCGGGGCCGGAGACCGTCACGTCACGGGGGCTGTTGAGGCCGGCGATCTCCAACGACGGCGCGTAGGCCTCCAGTTCCCTCGCCGCGCGGTCCGGCGACAGCCCGACCGCGGCCATGCGCCCCCGGCCCGCCGTCGCGCCCTGCGCCCGGCTGCGCGCGGCGATCACACGGGCCGCCCGGTCCAGGGGCAGCGCCCCGCCGACGTGGGCGGCGGCGACCTCGCCGACGCTGTGGCCGAGGACCATCGACGGCTCGATCCCGTGCTCACGCAGCTCGGCCACCACGCCGAGCTGCACGGCGAACAGCAGCGGCTGGGCGATCTCGGTGGCCTCCAGCCGCCACCGCTCGGGCGGCGCGGCCAGGGCCTCGACGACCGACCATCCGAGCCTCGGCGCCAGCTCCGCGTCCACCCGTGCCACCGTCTCCCGGAAGACCGGACGGCCCAGCAGATCGGTGGCCATCCCCGCCCACTGCGAGCCGTTCCCGGAGAAGACGAAGGCGACCCGGCCCCTGCGCACCGCCCGGCCCGTCCCCGCCGCCGCCACCGGCCCGGGGCTTGGGGCCGGTGGCGCGTCCCCCGCCACGGAGTCGACTCCGGCCAGTGCCGAGAACTCGGCGGCCGCCTCCTTGGCCGTGCGCGCCAGAACTACGGCGCGGTGCTCGTGCCGCCCCCGTCGTACACACGAGGTGTAGGCGAGGTCGTAGAACTCCCCGTCGGCGGCCGTGGCCAGCCGCTCGGCCAGCCGCCCCGCCGCCTGTGCCAGCGCGGCGGATGAGCCGGCGGAGACCATCAGCGGCAGTGGCGAACCGGTCGGCGGGACGTCACCGGTTTCGGTCGGCTGCGGGGCACAGGAGACGATGGTGTGCGCGTTGGCGCCGCCGAAGCCGAAGGAATTGATGCCGACGACGGGCCGCTCGGTGGGTGCCACCGGGCGGCTCTCGGGAACCGTGGCGAGGCCGAGGCCGGTGAAGTCGATGTGCGGGCTGGGCGGATCGGCGTGCAGCGAGGCGGGCACCACGCCGTGCTTCAGCACCAGCAGTGCCTTGCAGAGCCCGGCCATGCCGGAAGCGGGCTCCAGATGCCCCAGGTTGGTCTTGACCGACCCGATGGGCAGCTCTCCGCTGATCCGGCGGACGCCCAGGGCCCGGCCGATGGCGGTCGCCTCCGCCGGGTCGCCCGCCGGGGTGCCGGTCCCGTGTGCCTCGAAGTAGACCAACTCGTCAGGATCGACGCCCGCTTCGGCGTACACCGCACGCAACAGCTCCTCCTGCGCCTCCGGGTTGGGCAGCGCCAGCCCCATGGTCCGGCCGTCGCAGTTGGAGCCCGTGCCCAGGATCACCCCGTGGACCCGGTCGCCGTCGGCCAGGGCCCCGGCCAGCGGCTTGAGCACCACCACACCGCCACCCTCGGCCCGGACGAAACCGTCGGCGTGCGCGGAGAAGGCGGCGCAGTGCCCGCGCACCGACAGCATCGACGCCTGGGAGAAGCCGACGTAATGGAAGGGGCTGAGCAGGATGTTGACGCCGCCGCACAGCGCCATGGAGCAGCCGCCCTCCCACAGGGTCCGGCACGCGCGGTCCAGCGCGACCAGAGAGGAGGAACAGGCGGTGTCGACGGCCATGCTGGGTCCACGCAGATCGAAGGCGTACGACAGCCGGTTCGCGGCGATCGAGGAGGCGAAGCCCGACAGGGTGTAGGGACCCAGGCTGCGTACGGACGTCATCTGCAGGGCGCCGTAGGAGGCGTCGGAGATACCGACGTAGACCGAGGTGTCGGACCCGGCCAGGGCCGCCGGGGCGATGGCGGCGTCGTCCAGGGCCTCGGCGGCCAGCTCCAGCAGCAGCCGGTGCTGCGGGTCCATGTGCGCCGCCTCCTTCGGGGAGATCCCGAAGTATGCGGCGTCGAATTGGGCGATGTCGTCGAGGAACCCTCCCGCGGCCGTATAGCTCTTCCCGATGCGAGGGCCCGCCGGGTCGACGAACCGGTCGATGTCGAAGCGGTCTTCCGGCACCCGGCCGACCATGTCCCGGCCGTCCCGGAGGGCGTGCCACAGCCCGTCGAGGTCGTGGATGCCGCCCGGTAGTCGGCAGGAGATCCCGACGATGGCGATCGCCTGTCCCTGCCCTCGAACCCCGTTTGTCCCCATGCGAGTCGGCTCCCCTCGATGGCGGCGCCTGACCCTGTCCGGATATCAGGGCACCCACGGTGATACTTCTTGTATACCCGTGAACTATCTGAAGATAGGTCACTCATCAGGGTGAACGTCGATGCGGGGCCGGTCGCATGTTCCCCGGGCCGGACCACCATGGGAGCGCTGTTGCCCCGGAGGGACCGCCGGTCAGGTGGGGGTCCGTTCCGTATCCGCGAAGGAGCCGTCATGTCCGTCGCGTTCACCGGTGCCACCGGATTCCTCGGCTGTCGCCTCGTGCGTGAACTCCTCGCGCGGGACACCGACGAGGTCGTCACGGTGCTCGGTCGCGGCGACGCAGGGACCCTGCGGACCCGGGTGGAGGCGGCGATGGGCTGGCTGGAAGGCCCGCCCCTTCCCCCCGGTGCCCTCGACCGGCTGCGCTACGCCACCGTCGACCTCGCCCGGCCCGTGCTGGGGCTCACCCCGTACGAATGCGACCGGTTGACCGACGGGCTGACCTCACTCTGGCACTGCGCCGCCATGGTGAACCTCCAAGGCGATCCGGCCTCCCTGTACAGGGCCAACGTCCTGGGCACCCGCGGCGTTCTGGAGCTGGCGGACCGGGCACCGCGGGCCCGTCCGATCCACATCAGCACCGCCTTCGTCGCCGGTCGCCGCTCCACCGGCCACGTCCTGGAGACCGATCTCAGTGACGCGTGGGGGTTCCACGTCCCGTACGAGGAGAGCAAGTTCACGGCCGAGCGCCTGGTGCGCGCCTGGGCCCGGCGTACCGGGCGCACCGCGACCGTCCTGCGCCCCAGCCTTCTCGTCGCCGATCGCAGGGTCCCCGAAGGGCTCCCCGATCACCCGGTCGGCGTCCTGTCCCGGCTGGTCGCCGGGATGCTGCGGGCGAAGGCCCGGGAGGACGTCACGGCTGCCCGGTTGCTGAACGGCGGTTCCCTGACCCAGCGGTACCGGCTGCCCGGTGACCCCGCCGGCACCGTCAATGTGCTCCAGGCCGGTTACGCGGCCGCGGCCATGGTGCGTGCCGCCGCGGCCCCGCCCGCGCCCGGGGTCTGGACCCTGCACGTCACGCACCCCCACAACGCCCCCGTGGAGACGCTCCTGGGCGCCTTGGCCGCCCCCTACCCCGGGGTCGTGCTGGAGTTGGTGCCGGACCTCTTTACGCCCACCCCCGACGAGGCCGACCTGGCCGGGCGGCTGGGGGGCCTGCCGGCCTACAGCTCCCACCGCCGCACCTACGACCGCGCGCACCTTCTGCGGGCGGTCGGCGGCCTTCCCGATCCCCCGCCGGTCACCGCCGCCTGTCTGGCCCGCGCCACCGCTCCCGACGGAGCTGCCGACGGGTGACTCTCAGCCAATGAGCCCCGCCGTATCGGTCGTCAGGTGCCGTGCCAGCTCGGGCCATTGGTGCCGAAGGTACATATGCCCCCCGGGGTACACGCGCGTCACGGTCGTGGCGGTGGTGCAACTCCGCCAGCCCTCCACACACGCTCGCGGGATGAGGCGGTCGCGGTCCGCGACGCACAGGGACACGGGACAACCGAGCCGACCGCCGGGGCGGTAGCGGTAGGAGACGATCAGGGGGACGTCCCGTGCGAGCCTCAGAGCCAGCAACCACAGGTCGGACGTCTCCCGGCGCTCCCTCAACAGGCTGGTGACCGTGCGGTCCGGGCGGGATTTGCGGCGCAGGAGCCGCCATGCCTCGGGAGGGGCGGGGGACGCGGACGCCACGAGCAGCCGCGGCCCGGGCAGCCCGGCGGCGACGAGGGCGCGGGCCGTTTCGAAGGCGACGATGCCGCCCACGCAGTGACCGAAGAACACGGCGGGACGCGCGTCGGTGGTACGGCGGATGCCTTCGGTTGTCTCCCGGACCAAGGTGCGGAACAGATGGACGGGCCGCTCCCGGCGACGGCTCCCGCGCCCCGGCAGTTCGAAGGTCAACGGCTCGATGTGCGGGGGCAGTTCGGGCACCAAGGGCGTGAAGAAGGATGCGTCGGCGCCGGGTACGGGAAAGAGGTAGAGCCTGATCCCCGCGGCCGGCCGGTCGGCCAAGGGAACGATCCACCGGTGCGCGGAATCCGCCATGAGGGGCCTCCCGTTCAGCCTCGCAGTGGCACGCGATCCAGGGATCGCTACCCGCGCGGGCCCGATCGCAACCCGGCGTGATCCATCCGTCACCGGGCGTCGCTCCGGGAAATCTCCACATCGCGGGAAGACCGCGGGTAACTCCCTTTCGCCGCCCCTCGATATGCCGGTTATGCCCGCAGCGCTTGATGGGCGTGTGTCCACCTATGTCCAGCGAGGAAGTCGGACCCCCGATATCTGTTACTCGATCCTGTGAAGGACTTGTAATGATTCAGTGGAGGAATCTGAAAGCCTGATGCCCTGCGGGGCGTTCCGCGTGCTCGTGACCGTCAGCCGGGTTGGCCGCGTCACCCGTTCACGTGCTTTTATCTGCGCACCGCAGCGGTTCTCAGAACGGCGGTCGATTTCGACCGGGCCGCCGCGGTAGCGGTCGGACCGTTTTGTTGCGGCCCGCACCATGTCATCGATAAACAGCCGGACAAATGAAGGAAGGGTGCGCACATCATGCGTAACAACATCGAGACCCGTGAGATCGCCGACAACGAGCTGGACGCCGTTTCCGGCGGTGTCGCCATCTCCGGCGGCCTCCTCGGCGCCGTGACCGGCGACGTCAACACCGTGCTCGGCACCGTCACCTCCCTGCAGACGGTCCAGGCCGCCCAGGCCCTGCCCGGCCAGGTCGAGGGCATCGCCGGCGTGCACGTCGGTGTCGCCGGTCTCTGATTGCGATAGCCGGCACCCGAACCCCGGAATTCCGTCATTCCGGGGTTCAGGCCTGCCCGCCGCCCGGGCGGCGGGCTTCGCCGCGTAATTCAGCACCCTTGCCACGAATGCAGTCGAAGGAATAGTCCGTGCAGTTCCGCCAAAAGGCGCTGGCCAAGCTGCAATCGCCCGAAGAGCTCGATCTGCCCGTACGCTTCGCGCGCCCACAGGGCCGACTCGTCCTGGCCGTGACGGTACTCGTCATGGCCGTGTCGAGCTTCTGGGCATTCACCGGATCCGTGTCCTCCAAGCAGAGCGCACCCGGCGTCCTCACCCACGCCGAGGGCAGTTACCTGCTGCAGAGCCCCTATGCCGGGCAGGTCACCGGAATCTACGCCGAAGAGGGCCAAATGCTGCCCCCCGGTGCCCCGCTGCTCAAGCTCAGTACGGACCGCGGAGACCGCACCGTGCGCGCGGTGGCCGGGGGACGGGTGACGACCCTGGCCGCCAAGACGGGTGCGGTCCTCACCACCGGCGCGGACGTGGCGACCGTGGAACGCGTGAAGGACCCCAACGACCCGCTGGTGGCCATGCTGTACGTGCCCGCCGGCAGCGCCGGAACGATTCCCGTGGGAGCCCCCGTCGACCTGACCGTCCAGTCCGCCCCCCAGCGGCAGTTCGGTGTGCTGCGCGGCCACGTCAAGGCGGTCGGCCGCGCACCCCGGACACCGGAGCAGATCGGCGGCTTCCTCGGCGACAACCGGCTCGCCGCCGAGTTCTCCCGGCACGGCAACCCCGTCGCGGTGCTCGTGGAACTGGAACGCTCCGCCACCACCAAGTCGGGCTACCGGTGGTCCGTAACGAGCGGCCCCCCCTACGCCGTCGACTCCGCGACACCGGTCACCGGCGCCGTCCACCTCTCCGCGCGGCACCCCGTCGACTGGCTGCTCCCATGACTGTTTCCACCGGCTCCCACGGCGCGCGCCGCCGCCGCCCCGAACCGGCGCGGGCGAACAGCAGGCGCCGCAGGCCCGCGCCCGCCCCCCGGGGCAGAACGCGTAAGGCCGTACGCACCCCCACCGTGCTGCAGATGGAGGCGGTGGAGTGCGGCGCCGCCGCGCTCGCCATGGTGCTCGGCCACTACGGCCGTTTCGTCCCCCTCGAAGAGCTGCGCATCGCCTGTGGCGTCTCCCGCGACGGCTCCCGCGCCGGCAACCTCCTCAAGGCCGCCCGCGGTTACGGCCTCAAGGCCAAGGGCATGCAGATGGACCTGGCCGCGCTCGCCGAGGTGAGCCCCCCGGCCATCCTCTTCTGGGAGTTCAACCACTACGTCGTCCACGACGGCATGGGCCGCCACCTCGGCCGCCGGGGCGTGTACATCAACGACCCCGGCAAGGGCCGCCGGTTCGTCCCCATGGACGAGTTCGACACCAGCTTCACCGGCGTGGTGCTCACCTTCGAACCCGACGAGGGCTTCCGCCGCGCCGGCCGTAAGCCCGGCGTGCTGGGCGCCGTGCCCGCCCGGCTGCGCGGCACCTCGGGCACCATGCTCGCCGCCGTGCTCTCCAGCCTCCTGCTGGTGCTCGTCGGCGCGGCCGTGCCCGCGCTGAGCCGTACGTACATCGACATGTTCCTGATCGGCGAGCAGACGTCCCTGCTGGGCGTTCTCTTCGCGTCGATGGCGGCCACCTTGGTGCTCACCGCGACGCTCACCGCTCTGCAGCAGGCCAATCTGCTGCGCGGGCGCATCATCTCCTCCACGCTGGGCAGCGCCCGCTTCCTGCGGCACCTGCTCCGGCTCCCGGTCACGTTCTTCTCCCAACGCAACCCGGCCGACCTCGTCCAACGCCTGCAGTCCAATGACGCGGTCGCGGAAACCCTCGCCCGCGACCTGGCCGCCGCGGGCGTGGACGCCGTCGTCGTGGTGCTCTACGCGCTGCTGCTGTGGACCTACGACCCGCAGCTCACCGTCGTCGGCATCGGCATCGCGCTGCTCAACGTGGCGGCCATGCGGATCGTGATCCGGCTGAGGGCCACCGGCACCCAGCAGCTGCGCGCCGAGAGCGCCCGGCTCACCAACACCTCCTACAGCGGTCTGACGCTCATCGAGACGATGAAGGCCACCGGCGGCGAGAACGGCTTCTTCCGCCGCTGGGCAGGACAGCACGCGATCACCCTCGACGTACAGCAGCGGCTCGGCGTGCCCAGCGCGTGGCTGGCCGTCGTCGCGCCCACCCTGGCCGCGCTCAACAGCGCCCTCATCCTGATGATCGGCGGACTGCGGGCGGTGGAGGGGCATCTGTCGGTCGGTCTGCTCGTCGCCTTCCAGGCCCTCGTGACCAGCTTCACCGCGCCGATCACCCGCCTCAACGGCGTGGCCGGCCGGATCCAGGACTTCGCGGCCGACGTCGCCCGGCTCAAGGACGTCGAGAACTTCCCCGTCGATCCGCTCTACTCACGGCGCGAGCCCGCTGCCGGCACCCGCCGCCTCAAGGGCCATGTGGAGCTGGACCACATCACCTTCGGCTACAGCCCCCTGGACGCCCCGCTGCTGAAGGGCTTCTCGCTCTCGGTCGGCCCCGGGCAGCAGGTCGCCCTCGTCGGCGGCTCCGGCAGCGGCAAGTCCACCGTCTCCCGGCTGATATCCGGCCTCTACACCCCCTGGGAAGGTGCCATCCGCATCGACGGGATGCGTCTGGAGGACATCCCGCGCGGCGCGCTGGCCGCCTCCGTCTCCTTCGTCGACCAGGATGTCTTCCTCTTCGAGGGCACCGTCCGCGACAACATCGCGCTGTGGGACCCCTCCATCACCGACGAGGCCGTCGTCGCCGCCCTGGAGGATGCCGCCGTCCACGACGTGGTCGCCCGGCGCCCCGGCGGCATCCACAGCCGCGTCGAGCAGGACGGCCGTAACTTCTCCGGCGGTCAGCGCCAACGCCTGGAGATCGCCCGCGCGCTGGTGCGCCGCCCCAGCGTCATGGTCCTCGACGAGGTGACCAGCGCCCTGGACGCGGTGACCGAGCGGATCGTCATCGACAACCTGCGCCGCCGCGGCTGCGCCTGCGTCGTCATCGCCCACCGGCTGAGCACGGTGCGCGACAGCGACGAGATCGTCGTCCTCGACCGCGGCACTGTCGTGGAACGCGGACGCCACGAGCACCTGGCCGCCGCGCAGGGCGCGTACGCCGAATTGATCAAGGAGACGTGAGGTGACGACCCCGCACCACACCACCATCCCTCATCCCTCCGGCAGCCCCGACCCGGTCGTGGCGGCCCTCGGCGGACTCGGCTCGGCGGTGGACTGCACCGGCGTCAGCAGCCTGTCCCTGGAGGGCCCGCTCGTGCTGTGGCTCGTCGTGGACGGTGCGCTGGACCTGTTCGCGGTCGACGCCGCGCAGGCCGGGCACTGGCACTTCCTGGGCCGCCTGGAGGCGGGCACCCTGCTGCTGGGCCCGGCCGAGGGCCCCGGACACACCCTGGTCGGCCGGCCGCTGCGGGGCTGCCTGCTGCGCCGCGTCGAACTGCGCGAGCTGTACCGGCCGGACCACGGCGACCCGTGGGGATACACCCCCGCCGACGCCGCCCCGAGCCCCCTGGAGGACGCCTTCGCGCGCGGCATCGGCCGCGGCCTGCGCGTGCTCTACCAGGCACCGCTGGACGGCCGCCCCACCACCGGCCACGGCGGGGCCGACGACGACATCCTGTGGATGCACATCACTCCCGGCAGCGTGCAGTACGGCGCCGCGTACGCGGCGGAGGCGATCGGCACGCTCCTGATCGACCCGGTGATGTGGCAGGGCATGGTCGACCAGCAGTACCGGCTGCTGTACGCCCTGGACGACTGGATCGAGCAGCTCGAGCGCGCCCACGAGGACCGCACGGCCGCCGGCATCCAAGCGGGCGAGGCCGCCCGCACCCAGGCGGACCAGGCGCTGCTGGCCTCGATCGACCGCACCGGAACGACCTCCCGCCGCGGCGCGAGCGCCGACGCGACCTTCGCCGTGTGCCGCCTGGTCGCCGACGCCGCGGGCATCACCCTGGCCGAACCGGCCGGGACGGCCGCCACGAACCCGCGCCTGGACCCCGTCGAACGCATCGCCCTCGCCTCCCGGATCCGCACCCGCGTCGTCAAGCTCGACGGGCGCTGGTGGAGGGAGAACAGCGGGCCCCTGGTCGGGCACCGGGCCGACACCGGGGCTCCGGTCGCGCTCCTGTGGCGCCGGGGCGCGTACGAGGCGGTGGACCCCGCCCTCGGCAGGCCGACGCGGATCGGCAAGGCCGAAGCGGAGGACTTCGCCCCGCGCGCCGTCATGCTCTACCGCCCGTTGCCCGACGGAAAACCGAGCTTGCTGAGGCTGCTGCGCTTCAGCGTGCGCGGCACCCGTGGCGAGCTGCGCGGCCTCGTCCTGGGCGGGCTGGTCGCCGTCGGCCTGGGCGCACTCGTCCCCATCGCCACCGGCAGGGTCCTCGGCGAGTACGTGCCCAACGCCGAGAACGACCTCATCGTGGCGACCACCCTGGCGCTCATCGCGACCAGCGTCGTCTCCGCCGCGTTCATGCTGCTGCAGAACATCTCCATCCTGCGCATGGAGGGCCGGATCGAGGCCACCTTGCAGCCGGCCGTCTGGGACCGACTGCTACGGCTGCCGACGACGTTCTTCGCCGGCCGCTCCACCGGCGAACTGGCCGGCGCCGCCATGGGCATCAGCGCCATCCGCCGCGTGTTGTCCGGCATCGGCTCCGTGTCCGTACAGGCGGGCACCGTCGGCACGATGAACCTCGTGCTGCTGCTCGTCTACAGCGTGCCGCTGGCGATGGCTGCCCTCGCCATGCTGCTCGTCATCGCCGCGGTCTTCCTCGGCCTCGGACTGTGGCAACTGCGCTATCAACGGCAGCTGATCAAGCTCGGCAACAAACTCAACAACCAGGCGTTCCAGACCCTGCGGGGCCTGCCCAAGCTGCGCGTCGCCGCGGCCGAGAGCTTCGCCTACGCCGCCTGGGCCCGGGAGTTCGCCCGCACCCGCGAACTGCAGCAGCGCATCGGCCGGGTCAAGAACGTCATCACGGTGCTCAACGCGGTCTGTCTGCCACTGTGCACGCTCGTGATGTTCATGCTGCTGGCCGGCCCGGCCCGGGGCACCATGTCCGTCGGCGAGTTCCTCACCTTCAGCACCGCCGTGACGATGATGCTGTCCTCCGTCACCCAGCTGACCGGCGCGCTCCTCTCGGCCGCCGCCGTACAGCCGATGTTCGAGCAGCTCAAACCACTCCTCGCGGAAACCCCGGAAGTACGCGCCTCCAGCACCCCACCGGGCGAGCTGACCGGCGCCGTCGAGACCAGAAACGTCTCCTACCGGTACACCGACGACGGCCCGCTGGTCCTCGACGACGTGTCGTTCCAGGTGCGGCCGGGAGAGTTCGTCGCGATCGTCGGCGCCAGCGGCTGCGGCAAGTCGACCCTGCTGCGCCTGCTCATCGGCTTCGACAAGCCTCTCTCCGGCAGCGTGCTCTACGACGGCCAGGACCTGGCGGCCCTCGACCAGTCGGCCGTCCGCCGCCAGTGCGGCGTCGTCCTCCAGAACGCCCAGCCCTTCTCCGGCTCGATCCTCGACTGCATCTGCGGCGCCGAGACCTACCCGCTGGAGGAGGCGTGGGAGGCGGCCACGATGGCGGGCCTGGCCGAGGACATCAAGGCCATGCCCATGGGCATGCACACCATGCTCTCCGACGGCGGCGGCACGGTCTCAGGCGGCCAGCGCCAACGCCTGATGATCGCCCAGGCCCTCATCCGCAAGCCACGCGTCCTCTTCTTCGACGAGGCCACCAGCGCGCTGGACAACGAAGCCCAGCGCGTGGTCATCGAATCCACCCGCACCCTGCGCGCCACCCGCGTGGTGATAGCCCACCGGCTGTCCACGGTCATGGGCGCGGACCGGGTGATAGCCATGTCGGAAGGCCGAGTCGTCCAACAGGGAACCCCGGCGGAACTGCTCGCCGACGAGGGCGGGCTGTTCCACGAACTGGTGCGGCGACAGCTGAGCTGACCCCGGCCCGGCTCACAGCCGGATGCGGCCCGCGACGTGACCGCCCGCCTCACGGGCCGGGGTGGCACACGGCAACCGAGCCGCTTTCCGGTGGCGGAACTCGTCCATCCGCACTGGTTCGACCTCACGGCCGCCCAGCGGGACCTCGGATTCGTTCCGCCGGTCGGCTTCGCCGAAGGAATGGAGGAGTTGGCGAGGGCGCATCGCTCCCTCTCACGGCGTGTCAGCCGCTCAGTGGTGTCCGTTCCCAGTGCCGGTGCGCGCCGAGGGACTCGGTGACAGCCCGCAGGAAGTCATCGCTCACGGTGTCGGCGGTGACCACCCCCTGATCGACGGCCGGGGCGCCGTCGGCGCCGGCCATGCGCACGCTGTCGGGCAGGAGCGCGGCGAGCTCCGCCACCGACGCACCGAGCGCGCCGATCGGTTTGCCATGCCGGTAGGCGCCGCGTACGAACCGCCGCGCGAGGTCGTCGGAAACGGGGTCACCGGCGCCCAGGCCGGCTCCGGGCAGCACCACGGCGTCGTAGAGCACCGAGGCGACCGTCGGCAGCGCACGGTCCACCGCGAGGGCGCCACCGTCGGCGGCCCGCACCTCACCGTCGCGCGGCGCGATGAACTCCACGATCGCACCACCTTCCGTCAGCGCGTCCCGCACCGCCCGTGCCTGTCCGGCGTCCACACCGTCGGAGACCAGCACCGCGACCTGCCGGGTACTGATGGAACCGTCGCCCTTGTTGTTCTCCAGGCTCAGCGCCGGCGACGGGGTGGGCTGCGGGGTCTCCTGCCGCCGCGGTTCGGCGACACCGACACCCTGGGCGACCGCCACCGCGAGCTCGTGATCCACCCGCGCGAGCTGCTCCACGGTGCGCTCGCGCACGGCTCGCGCCCCGACCTTGCCCAACTCGAAGCGGAAGGCATCGACGATGTGCTTCTGCTCCCAGGCGGACATGCTGTGCCAGAACATCGCCGGCTGCGTGTAGTGGTCGTCGAAGCTGGGGCTGCGCCGACGGATCTTCTGCCCGTCGACGCGCTCGGTCAGGTGCCGGAACGCGGGGGAGTCCGGATCGGCGAGGGCCGGGCAGCCGCCGCCCAGCGAGTTGGGGCTGTAGCTGGTGCCCCGGTGGATCTGGTTCTGGTGGAAGCCGTCCCGCTGATTGGTGCGCACCGGGGCGACGGGCCGGTTGACCGGGATCTGGGAGAAGTTCGGGCCGCCGAGGCGCAGGAGCTGGGTGTCCAGGTAGGAGAAGTTCCGGGCCTGGAGCAGCGGGTCGTTGGTGAAGTCGATGCCCGGCACGACATTCGCCGTGTGGAAGGCGACCTGCTCGGTCTCGGCGAAGAAGTTGTCGGGGTTGCGGTTGAGGACCATCTTGCCGATGGGCCGGACCGGCACCCGCTCCTCCGGAATGATCTTCGTGGCGTCCAGCAGGTCGAAGTCGAAGGAATGCTCGTCCTCCTCCGGCACGAGCTGCACCCCCAGCTCGTACTCCGGGTAGTTGCCGGCCTCGATCGAGTCCCACAGGTCCCGCCGGTTGAAGTCCGGATCCCGCCCCTGCGTCTCCTGCGCCTCGTCCCACACCAGGGAATGCACCCCGAGCAGGGGCTTCCAGTGGAACTTCACAAAGGTGCCCTTGCCCGCGGCGTCGACGAACCGGAAGGTGTGGACCCCGAACCCCTGCATCGTCCGGTAGCTGCGGGGGATCGCCCGGTCGGACATCAGCCACATGATGGTGTGCAGCGTCTCGGGCTGGAGGGAGACAAAATCCCAGAGGGTGTCGTGGGCCGAGGCGCCGGTGGGAATCTCGTTGTGCGGCTCGGGCTTCACCGCGTGCACGAAGTCGGGGAACTTGATCCCGTCCTGGATGAAGAAGACGGGAAAGTTGTTGCCGACCAGGTCGTAGTTGCCCTCGGTCGTATAGAACTTCGTCGCGAACCCGCGGACGTCACGCACGGTATCGGCGGACCCACGCGGCCCCTGGACGGTGGAGAACCGCACGAACACGGGCGTCCGGACGGACGGATCCTGCAAAAACGCGGCCCGAGTGAACTCGGCGCACGACGCGTACGGCTCGAAATAGCCGTACGCGCCCGCGCCACGGGCGTGCACCACCCGCTCCGGGATGCGCTCGTGGTCGAAACGGGTGATCTTCTCCCGGAAGTGGAAATCCTCCATGAGGGTAGGCCCGCGCTCACCGGCCTGGAGTGAATCGTCGGTGTGATCGACGACGACACCTTGATCGGTGGTCAAGGGGCCTGCTGCCGGGTCCTCCGCGCGAAAGGTGTCCCGCTGCTCCTGCTTCGGATCGGCCATGGGGGTGTCCGTTTCCTTCCACTCACTGTGCGGCGGCGCCTGGATGTGACGCGTAACTACCCGAGTGACCCGGTAAGGGAAGGGGAAACGTGGCCAAGCAGGTGATTCGGGATCGGACCTGGACGGTTTGCTCGGGACCAGGCGATGCGGGCCACCGGGGGGCGTCGGGCCAAGGCGTCGTCCATGCACAGCCGATCACGGAAATGGGTATCCGACACCCCCGTCGACCTGGCTCAATGGGGGCATGGAGATCGGGGAGTGCTGGGCCTATCGGGCCAAGCCGAAGGAGCTGGGTGGCGCCCTGCGCCAGGTCGAGATCGTCCGGGTGGGTGCCTCCGGCAGGTCCGGAAGGACCCACGTGAGATTCCTGGACGGTGACGAGGCCGGACTACAGGAGTGGGTGAGCGCCGGATGTCTGGTTGCGCTCTGGGATCACGTCGAAGCTTTCCGTGCGGATGACGCGGCGGAGCTCGCCCTGGCCGACGCGTCGAGGAAGGTACGGGGGAGCGCCGAGTTCGAGGCGGCCCGGATGATCCTGGGCTTCGTCCGTCCCAAGGGGCGACTGCGTCTTCGCAAGGCGGTGGCCGATGCGGGCGTGCTGGAGTTCGGCCACCTCGACGAGACTGCGCCACTGGTGGGCATGGACCCTGCCGAGCTACGGGGCAACGCCATGATTCACGAGGACCGCAACGGCCTTTGCATGACCGGCTGGCCGATCACCGAGCGGATCGCGCGGCACGCCGCTCAGCTCCTGGCCGAGGAGATCCTGCCGGAGGTCGATCGGCGGCAGCATGCGATGGACGAGGAGCGCGCCAGGCCCGCCTGGCACTCGTACCAGCGCCTGGACAACCACAAGCTGGATGTGGAGGAGGCCGCTCTGCGCACGGTCCGGGAGTGGTGCGGGGAGGAGAAGACCGAGCGCTACGACGAGCTCGTGGCCCTACGCGCCGAGGTGCTGCGCCTCGGTGAACTGGTCGAGCAGGCCGTAAAGGCGCTCCGTGACCGTGGACATGGCGTCATCGCCTCCACCATTGAGCGCGGCCTTGGCGTCCATATCTCCACCCTTGGTCCTGACGTACGTCGTTGAACCCGTCACGCCACCGCCCAGGCTCCGGCTCGGGCGGTGCGGGCTCCGCCGGTGGCTTCACCTTTTCCGGGCGGTGCGGGTGCCAGCCGTCCAGGAACGGCCGCAAGTCGTCTCCCGTCGGCTCCGCGTGGAAATTGCGGGCACCGAGCCCCTTCCCGTTCAAGGTGGGGTCCAGCCGGTCGGCCTCCGCCCTGCCCCATGCCGACCACTCCCGAAGCCGGCCAGCCTCGAAGGGATCCTCCACCTGTGCAGCAGCCCCGTCCAGCGCGGTGCAGAAGGACCGGATCTCTCCGGCGGCTCGCCACTGTTCCAGCGCCGTCCCGAAGTGCTCGGCCCGAGCGGCGTCCACGGCTTTGATCGAAGCCACACCGACCGCGGCTTCCCACTCCCGTTGAGTGCGCTCCCGCTGCTCGGCCTCCAACCGACGCCGCTCAGCTTCCTGCCGTTTCCGCTCCTCCTGCTGCCGACACTGCTCCGCTTCACGTTCCCGCTGCAATCGCGCTTGATCATCAGCGCGTTCCCGCAACGCCCGGAAGATCGAACCGATCTGCTCCTCAAGAAGCTTCCTGGAGCTGTCGGCCCATTCTCTTTCCCAGGCGCGGGCGTATCCGAGCTGCTGCGTAACGCGCAATTCCAGCTCCCCGGACGGCTCGAACCGCTGTGCCGGGACAACCCGCTGCCAGTCGTACGTGCGGCGGCCCTCTTGCTTGGGCACGTACCGGACCTGCTTCTGCTGTTCCTTGAAGTTGATCTCGTACGTACTGCCGTGGACCGTGAGCAGTGGTCTCGGCTGCTTGCGCTTCTTGGACACCGCGATCTCGCCGTGGAGGGGGAGGGCCCGCTCGGCGATGAGCCTGATCAGCGACAGCACCCGAGGAAGCACCTCATCGGAGATCTCGAACGCGCTGGGGTCTGCGGTTACGGCCGCGAGGACATCGTCCACATCGGTGATCACCCGGCTTCGCGCCAGCCGGATCCGATTCCACTCCGTGTCGTCCTCACCGGTCACCCGGAGCAGCCCCAGGAAGAAGTCGCCTTTGGCCCGCCCGCTGTACTTCAGGTGGTACCCGGCGGGCGCACATTGGCGGGCCGCGTCGAAGGCCCTACGGTAGCGGGCTCGCTCCGCTGTGTCCGGATCGGGAATGCGGAGGAAGCGCCCTGCCCGCTGGACCTCTGCGATCAAGGCTGCGCCGACTTCCGCAGGAGAGGGCAGTGGGGCCTTGGCGACGCGTTGCGAAGGGGACTTCTGCTCGGCAGGTGCCTTCTGCTCAGGGCTGTCCGATTCCGGCTTCTTGGGGTCGGACGTCGCTGCTGGTCGGGACCTCCGCGGTGTCGCCTCGGGCCGGTCTGGGTGATGGCCGTGCTGGAGATAGAAGCGCCCGATATCCGTGATCTCCGCCCGCCACTTCCCGCCCTCCTTGGGCATGGCGATATGCCCCCGCCCCTTCAGAGCCCTGGCGGTGACGGCGAGTTCGGGGCTGTCTGACGTGACAGGTTCGACGCCCTCCCCGATACGGGTCAGCAGGGCGAACTGGCGATCGTTGAGGGGTGACCAACGGTGCATGTGATCGTCGTACCGCCAGGACTCATGCCGACACAAGTCCTGCGGGGAGTTTTCCGGGGGTGCTCGATCCCGGGGTCGGTCACCTCGATGACTCCCGAGAGGGGAATCGTCCGTACGTCAGCGAAGACGGCGCATGGGGCAGCGGGGACGTCCTCCAGGGTGAAACTGGCGGAGAGTTGGACGCGAGAAGGCCGTCGGGAGTGTCGAGGATGACGTCGGAGGCTCGTAGGGCGAGGACTTCGGCCGCGGCCTGCATCGTGTCGCACGCTCGGCGCAGCCCACATGGCCGAGAACGCCCTCTTTCCTGGCGAACCAGTGCCGCTCACCCTGGTGACCAGGGACGAGGAGCAAGCGGTGCAGAGGGGGAAAGCCGCTATGTTCGAACCGCTGTACGTTCCAGCGCTTCCGGCTCGACCTCATGCCGCGGACGCCTATAGCCGTCTGCGGCCCGACATCCAGGGGGCTGTGGCACCCCTGTGGAGTCTCCCGCTCCGTACCGGCCTGCCATCTTCGGAGCTCGGCGCCGCATGGCGGGGCGATCTGGGCGTGGTGACCAAAGTCCAGCGCTACTTCCCGGCCTGGCTGGACGCACCTTTCGCGGATGAGATCCAGTTGCCGGTGCTCGAACCTCTTTTACGGGGCGTTGCCACTGTGGCTCCTCTGCGGCCTGTAACGGGGCCGGAGCGGTCCAAGGCACAGCAGGCATGCGCACTGGAGACGGCCCAGCGTTCCGGTGACGGGCTCGGCATTCGGGTGCGGATGGCGGAGGAGTGGGGTGGTGGACTTGCCGAAAGCGTACGCGCCCTGCTGGCACGTACGGATTCCGGCGTGCAGGTGGATCTTCTCCTCGACCTGGCCGCTGTTCCGGCCAGCCGTCCCGAAGCGAGCAAGGAGGCGTTGAGGGCACTGGATGCCCTCATACCCCTCGCGCCGTGGCGGACTGTCGCCACAATTGGTGGCGGGATGCCGTCGATGACTGCTGACATGGTGGTTCAGGGCCTGCGCGACGAACCGCGCACGGATTGGACCGTGTGGTGCGAGACCGCCGACAGCGGGCGGCCCTACGTCAGCCTGTTGACCTACGGCGACTACGGGATTCAGGCTGTGTCCGACCTGGCTCGCGTTCCATCATCGGGCAGGGGCGGCCCGCCTTGGGGAGTACTGCGATACACCACTGAACGGTCCTTTGTCGTCGTGAAGATGCTTGCGCGCGGCGAGGAGCGAACAGCCAATAACCGGGCCATGGCGCGGAGGTTGTTCGAATCGGGTGATTTTCGGGCGCCGAGTACGAGCGCCGGTGAGGCGTGGATCCGTGACTGCGCGCAGGGGAGCGGGAGCGTTGGCACCGGCAGCTTCAGCACTTGGTTGTGGGTCAGTAGCGTTCAGCACATGACGTACGTCGTCCACAGCCTGCGAACCCGGATTACATCCTGACCTCGCGCTGGAGTCCCGCACAGCTACCGACGGCCAGTCAGGGCATGGCTCGGCGGTGCCAACGCTCGCATGTTCGCCTGACTCACCCGCACGACGAAGTACAGGCGCACGTAGCCGATCGCCATCAGGGCGATAGCGAACGGATAGCCGAACACCCACGTCAGCTCCGGCGCGTGCGTGACATTTGGCCGTCCTCGCCGTGGCGTCCGGTCCACCGGACCCCCGCGGCGTACCACTGGGCGAGTTCCTCGGCGCGCCGCTCGACCTCCTGGTCGTCGGCACCGGTCAGGACGTAGGCCGCCAGATAGTGCGCGGACTTCACGCCCCCCTCGTAGGCCGCGCCCACCGTGGCCCGCAGGCGTTCCTCCACCACGAAGGGCGGGGGGTCCTCGGGCAGGGCCGCGAGTGTGCCCCGTTCGGGATAGAAGACGACCCAGCCCGCGCTCCGTCCGGGCGCGACGCCGTGGATCCTGGCGTCGGTCAGGGTCTGTGGGGCGACCTGGGCCCGGAACCACTGTTCGTCGAGGTTGAAGCCGGTGGCGGCGTGGATGGCGGGGGCGGTCAGCGCGCCGCCGGTCCTGCTGCCGATCTCGCACAGCACGAGGCGGTCGTCGGGCGTGTGGAAGACCTCCAGGTGGAAGGTGGCGCACTCGGGGGTGGGCAGCGCGTCGAGGACCTTTCGCGCATAGCCGATGAGCCGGTCCGCCAGCGGGTGGTCACGGTTGAGCTGTGCCGAACCCAGGTAGAGGCCCTCATGGAAGGACAGACAGTCGTTGAGGTAGCGCGAGACGAACGTAGCCACCGGTGTGCCGGCCGCCACCAGCCCGTCCACCACATACATCTGCCCCTCCACGAACCGCTCCACCTCGGCGTGTTCGGGCAGGCCTTCGGCGAGGAGCCGGGCCAGGTCAGCGGGGCCGCGCAGTACCTGGGTGCCGGTGGAGCCGGAACCGAGGGCCGGTTTCACCACCACGGGGTAGCCGTGCTCGCGGACGAAGCCGAAGAGGTCGAAGTCCACGCGTACCGGGGCGAACTCCGGTACCTCGAGGCCGCTTTGGCGCACCAGGGACTTCATATGGACCTTGTCGCGGAACGCGAGGGTGCTGGCGAAGTCCTGGCCCGGCACGCCGAGCAGCTCCCGCAGCCGCGCCGCGCGCAGCAAGTCGCCCTCCATGCGCGCGATCACCGCACTGGGTGGCGTGCGCTCGGCGAGGTCGAGGGCCGTCCGCTCCGCCTCGCCGCCCTGGCGGTAGTCGGGGAGGGACACAGCGCCCGGAATGTGGCTGTACTGCGGGAACTTGGCCGCGGAGACCAGGAGGTGCGGCCGTACGCCCGTATCGGCCGCCCACTTGTCGTACGGAGTGTCCGCATAGTCGCTGTCCACGAAAGCCAGAACACTGCGTTCTGCTCCAGATCTCACCGGCACCTCCCAGGACTCCGAAAGAGCACGCATCGGCTGCATGCGGCCTCAACGCTAGGGGCGTGACCCCAGGTCAGGGCCGTCCTGGTAGATACCTCAGCTTTACCCCGGAAAGATTGTTCTGCTCATTCTGACAGTGTAGGAAGAACCGGGGGGACCGACGATTTTGATCTGGCACACACACTGGGGCGAAGTTGAACATTCAACGAATTCTCGCCGGTAAGCGGGCACCCGCGGCCGAACGGGGTGTCATTCTCCGGCTCACCGAGAGGCCGCCACCGCCCCGCCCCGCCGTCGCTACGCGCGCCCCGGTGACGGTGCTCGGCAATCCCCTCGGCAATCTCGCCGACAACGTTGTCGACGACGACGCGCCACCCGGTGGTGCCGCGTCGACCGGCCGACTGCCCCGGAATCCCCCCGTGACGGCGGGAGCGGCACCGTGATCGACGTGCTGGTCGTGGACGACGACTTCTACGTCGCCGACATCAACTCCCGCTTGGTATCCCGCGTCCCGGGATTCCGCGTCACGGGCCGGGCCCGCACGGCCGCCGAGGCGCTGATGGCCGTCGAACGCGGCAACGTCGATCTGGTGCTGCTCGACCACTACCTTCCCGACGAGGACGGGCTGCAGTTAGTGCGCAGGCTCCGTCGGCTCGGCCACGAGACCGACGTCATCATGGTCTCGGCCGCCCACGGTGCGGAGCAGGTCAGCTCGGCGCTGCGCAACGGCGTCCTGCAGTACCTGGTCAAACCGTTCAGTTTCGCGGCCCTGCGGGCCAAGTTGACGTCCTACGCCCAGATGCGTGACCGCCTCGACCGGTTGGATTCCCTGGGCCAGGGCGAGGTGGACGAGATCTTCGGTACGCTCCACGCACCGGTCCAGGCGGAAGCGCCGCCCAAGGGGTACTCGGCGGCGACCACCGAGCACATCCGCGACGTGCTGCGCCGGGCCGGCAAGGCGCTGTCCGCGCAGGAGGTCGCCGACCTCACCGGGGTGAGCCGCTCCACCGCGCAGCGGTACCTCAAGCACCTGCAGGAGCGCGGCAGTATCCAACTCGCCCTGAAATACGGGGGCGCCGGCCGCCCCGAGCATCACTACGAGCCCGCGCACGGTGCCTCCCGCGCGCGACCCCGCTGAGCGCACTCCACGAGGGCGCCCCCCGGGTGTCACCGGGCCCCCACCCCGAAAGGTGCGGGGCCCGCGCCGTTCCGCCGGTGTCATCGGGGCGTTACCGCACGGTAAGCAAAAGAAGCAGAAGGGGATTTCCGCAGTAAAGCCACAGTGCCCGCAGAAACGTGTCACCCTCTCGGCGCCTGATCTAGTGTCCGTCTTGATCCAAAGTTCCTCACCTGCAAGGACACCGGAGACCTGCTATGGGCGTGACACGCCGTACGCTCCGTCTTGGAGCCTTTCTCCTGGCCCCCGGCTACCACGTCGCCTCCTGGCGTCACCCCACGGCCCGCGCGAACGGCGGCCTGGACTTCGCGCACTACCGCGATCTCCTGCACACCGCCGAGCGTGGCAAGTTCGACATGTTCTTCGTCGCCGACGGGGTGGGCATCCGCACCCCGTACCGCAACGCCGACGAGCTGAGCCGATGGGGCCGCTTCCTCCAGTTCGACCCGCTGACGCTCCTGTCCGCCCTCGCCGTGCACACCACGCACATCGGCCTCGCGGCGACCGCGTCGACAACGTATAACGAACCGTTCCACATCGCGCGGAAGTTCGCCTCGATCGACCACCTCAGCGCCGGCCGGTCCGCCTGGAACATCGTCACCTCGGTGACGGACGCCGAGGCGAAGAACTTCAACCGCGACTCCCAGCCCGACCACGCGTCGCGCTACCACCGGGCCAGGGAGTTCATGGAGGTCGTCACCGGCCTGTGGGACAGCTGGGACGACGACGCGTTCACGTACGACAAGGAGTCCGGGCGCTACTTCGATCCCGACGGGCTGCACATCCTCGACCACAAGGGCGAGCACTTCTCGGTGCGCGGTCCGCTCAACGTGGCCCGCCCGCCTCAGGGCTACCCCGTGCTCATCCAGGCGGGCGCCTCCGCGGACGGTCAGGACTTCGCCGCCCGCTGGGCGGAGGTGGTGTTCACCGCCGCCCAGACCCTGGACGAGGGCCGGACGTTCTACCGCGGCATCAAGCAGCAGGCCGCCGCCTACGGGCGCGACGCCGACCAGATGAAGGTGATGCCCGGTCTCTTCCCGGTGATCGGCCGCACCCGCGCCGAGGCCGAGGACAAGTACGCGGTGCTCCAGGACCTGGTCGACCCGGTGGTCGGACTGGGGCTGCTCACCCAGCTCCTCGGCGACATCGACATCTCGGGCTTCCCACTGGACGAGCCGCTGCCCGAACTGCCGCCCACCCAGGGCAGCACCAGCCGCCAGCAGCTCGTCTACGACAAGGCGCGCCGCGAGGGTCTGACGGTCAGGGAGCTGTACCAGTCCCTGACCGGGGGCCGCGGGCACCGCGTCGTCATCGGCACCCCCCAGGACGTCGCCGACCTCATGGAGGAGTGGTTCACCGGGGAGGCCGCCGACGGCTTCAACGTCATGCCGCCCGTGGTCCCCGAGGGCCTGGACGACTTCGTCGACCTCGTGGTGCCCGAGCTGCAGCGCCGGGGCCTGTTCCGCACCGAGTACGAGAGCACCACCCTGCGCGGAAACCTCGGCATCGACCGGCCCGCCCGCGGCGCCGCAGCCGAACTCCCGCTCAGTAAGGGCACGTTTTAAGTTCAGGAGTGAGCACCCCCCATGCCTTCCTTTGCCAGACCCCTCAACGAGATACCGCCCTCCCCGCTGGTGACCGTCGACCGGCTGCTGCGCTCCGGCGCGCACACCGAACCGGTGCCGTTGCAGCAGGGCAAGACCGTCTTCGAGCCCTGCGCGCGGCCGACCACCTGGGAGCGCGCCGAGTTCGGGATCGCGGCCCACGAACACGCGCCGCCCGCCGGAGTCCCCGCGCTGCGCTCGGCGTTTGCCGAAGCGGCGAGCCGACGCCGGGGCACCCCCGTCGACCCCGGGCAGGTCCTGGTGACGAGCGGCGCCACCCACGCCATCGCGGTGACCCTGCACGCCATCCTGGGCGCGGGCGACGAGGTCCTCATCCTGTCCCCGCAGTGGCTGTTCGCGACCGGCCTCGTGTGGGCGGCCGGCGGGACGCCGCGCGAGGTGCCGGTCTTCCTGGAGCTCAGCGAGGACCCCGACTTCGACTTCATCTCCGTGATCGAGCGGGCCGTGGGACCGCGTACCCGGGCGATCTACTTCAACAACCCCAACAATCCGACGGGCTTCCGCCTGGACGAGCGTGCCCTCGGCGCGCTCGCCGAGCTCGCCGAGCGGCACGACCTGTGGCTGATCGCCGACAACGCGTACGAGAACTACGACTTCAGCGGCGGCGGATTCCTCGACACGGCGACCGTCCCCGGCGCGGCGGAGCGCACCTTCTCGGTGCACAGCTGCAGCAAGACGTACGCGATGCCCGGCGCCCGCGTGGGCCACCTCATCTCGCCGCCCGGCGCGGAGGAGATCCTCACCAAGTGGTCGCTGCACACGCTGTACTCGGTCTCCACGGCCGCGCAGTACACCGCGTTCCGGGCGCTCGCCACACCCGCCGACGAGCTCGCGCGGCGCCGGTCGGCGGCCGAGCGCGCATGGCGACTCGCCGACGCCGCCCTGGAGATCCCGCACACCCGCATCAAGGGCGGGCTCTACACCTTCCTCGACCTGAGCCGGTACGGCGACGGCGCGGAGTTCGTGCGTCGCTGCGCCGAGGCGGGCGTGGGACTGGCGCCGGGCCGGGTGTTCGGCGCCCACTGCGACGGCAGGGCCCGGCTCTGCTTCACCGCGGCAC
Organism: Streptomyces sp. NPDC033229; assembly: GCF_055576875.1. Lineage (NCBI taxonomy): Bacteria > Bacillati > Actinomycetota > Actinomycetes > Kitasatosporales > Streptomycetaceae > Streptomyces > Streptomyces sp. NPDC033229. Next base: position 461,159 of record NZ_JBVIQR010000001.1, read on the forward strand.
CCGAAGAGGTCGTCACGGACGCCATCGGCCGTATCAACAAGATCTACTGGGAGGGCGGCCGTGACCGTTGACACCACCGTGGCCAGGCCGGCGGCGGCTGCCGCGCTGGCTCCGTATCTGCACCGGTACGACAGCCCGGCACAACTCGGACTCAAGATCAACGCGTATCGGGGTTACGAGGTGGAGGGCCTCGCCGAGGCGCTGCGCGCACCGGACCTGCACGACGCCCCCGTCGAATGCGTGATGGTCGGCGACTCGTACTTCATGACACACCTGGGCCGCGACGGCACCACGCTGAGCGGCGACGCCGAGCAGGAGTGGGGCCTTGCCACCCTCACCGGCCTGGTGGCCGAGGTGCGCACGGCGCTGGACGCCGAATTCCCGGCCGCCAGGCGGCCGTTCCTGCTCGCCGACCTGCCGGACGGGGCGACGCGCAGCCCTGCCGCGGCCCGGGCCGCCGCCGACCGGTTCGTCGCGGCCGGCGCGGACGCCGTCAAGATCGAGGTGGCGGGCGAGCGCGAGTTCGACTGCATCGAGGCGGTGGCCGCGACCGGCACGCCCACCCTGGCGCACCTCGGCTACACCCCGCAGAGCGGCGGTCTGGCCCGGCACGGCGACGCCCTGGACGGCGCGCTCGCGCTCTTCGCGCAGGCCCGCAGGGCCCGGGCCGCGGGCGGCTGCGGGCTGATCATCGAGATGGTCAGCGAGGCCGTGAACCAGGCGCTCAGCCGGCCGCACCCCGAAGGCCTCCCGCTGTACTCCGTCTTCAGTGGCCGGGCCCGCTGGGGCGGCCAGAGCCTCAACCTGTGGGACGCCGTCGTACGCCCCGTTCCGGGTGGCCGCTACTTCCCGCCGACCCCGGTGATCGACGCGGCCGAGGTGCCCGAGCGGTACACCCCGGAGCTGATCGCCGACCGCATGCGCGAACTGCTGCGGCTCAGTGTCGCCGGCTGGTTCCCGCTCTCCCCACGCACCGCCCTGACGTCCCGTGAGACGGCCGAGATCACCGGCATCGACCCTTGGAGTGCCTCATGACCACCGCTGAACCGGTCACCGCGGAGCGGGCGGCCCCCGGCTCGGACACGGCCGTCTTCGACGAGCTCGAATCGGCCGTACGCACCTACTGCCGGCGCTTTCCCGCCGTCTTCACGCGTGCGGCGGGACACCGCATGTGGGACGCGGACGGCCGCGAGTACATCGACTTCCTGTCGGGCGCCGGTGCGCTGAACTACGGCCACAACCCGCCCGAGGTGCGCGCCGCCCTCATCGAGTATCTGCAGGCCGACGGGCCGGTCCACGGCCTCGACCTGCACACCGGCGCCAAGGCCGCGTTCCTGCACCGCTTCCGCGAGGTGGTCCTCGCGCCGCGCGGGCTCGACTACCGGGTGCAGTTCACCGGGCCGACCGGCACCAACGCCGTCGAGGCGGCGTTCAAGACGGCCCGCCGGGTCACCGGACGCACCGACATCATCGCCTTCACCGGCGGCTTCCACGGGCTCTCGCTCGGCGCGCTCGCCGCGTCCGCCACCTCGTTCAAGCGCGGGGCGGCCGGGGTGCCGCTCGGTCACGTCACACGGATGCCGTACGAGGGGTACGCGGGCGAAGGCGTCGACACCATCGACTACCTCACCCGCATGCTCGACGACCCGGGCAGCGGCATCGACCTGCCCGCGGCCTTCGTGGTGGAGACCGTACAGGGCGAGGGCGGCCTCGCGGCGGCGAGCGCGCCGTGGCTGCGCAGGCTCGCCGAGGTGGCGCGCGAGCGGGACATCCTGCTGATCGTCGACGACATCCAGGCGGGATGCGGGCGCACCGGCACCTTCTTCAGCTTCGAAGAGGCGGGCATCGTCCCCGACCTGATCTGCCTGTCCAAGTCCATCAGCGGCTTCGGCCTGCCGATGGCCCTCGTCCTGGTCCGCCCCGAGCTCGACCAACTGGGCCCCGGCGAGCACAGCGGCACCTTCCGCGGCAACAACCTGGCCTTCGTCACCGCCACGGCCTGCCTGGACCGCTGGGCGGACCCGGAATTCGCCCAGCAGGTGCGGCGCAACGCCGCCGCCCTGGAGGACCGACTCACCGAACTGGCGGCCACGTTCGGTGACCTCGGCGCCGCCGTGCTGGGGCGCGGCCTGATCCGCGGGCTCGGCTTCACCGACCCGACGCTCGCGGACCGGGTGTCACGGGCCGCCTTCGCGCGCGGGCTCCTGGTGGAGACGTCCGGCGCCCGCGGCCAGGTCCTCAAGATCATGCCGCCGATCGTGGCGGACGCCGAAGAGCTGGCGCCCGGCCTCGCCCTCCTCGCCGACTCCATCGCGTCGGCCGCACACGAGCACGTATCCGAAGGGGACTTGAGTTGAGCATCGCCGAGCACGAGCAGACCATCGAGGGCGGCACCGAAGACGGTCACGAGGACGGCCACGCGCACGGCATCGACGAGACCGTGCTGCGCCGGATCGCCGACTCCTGGCCGCGGCGCGCCACGATCCGCACCGATCTGGACCAGATATCGGAGCCGGAGGAGTACGACGAGCGGCTGCCGGACTACCCGGAGCACCTGCTGCCGTTCGCCGAGCACCCCCTGTACCTCGCGGCCACGCCCGAGCAGCGCCAGAAGGTCCTCACCATGGCCTGGCTGGTCTACAACGAGCGGGTCATCGCGGCCGAGGAGTACGTCGCCAACCCGACCTTCGCCATGATCATGCACGGCGCCTTTCCCGGTGCCGACGGCATCCAGCTCAAGCGCGCCGTCCAGCAGACGCATGTGGACGAGGTCTGGCACACCTACATGCACATGATCGCGATGCAACGCACCCGCGAGGTCCGGCAGATCACCGGCGAGCCCGCCTACCCGCACACGGTCACCTACCGCCGGCTCCTCGAGGCCGACGCGAAGGCGTCGGAGCGCTGGGAGCGCGACCTGCTGAAGCTGGTGTGGACGACCGTCTCGGAGATCAGCGTCAACGCCTATCTGGAGCTGCTCTCCCGCGACAAGACCGTACAGCCGCTGCACGCCCTGGTGCCCCGGCTGCACGCCCGTGACGAGTCCGCGCACTCCTCCGTCATGGTCGAGGTCGCCAAGGCGCTGTACGTGCACATGAACGCCGAACAGCGCCGCACCTTCGTCGACTCGCTGCCCAAGGCGCTGCATGCCTTCGTGGAGCAGGACTTCGCGGTGTGGCCCGGCATCCTGCGGGCGGCCGGGTTCGAGCAGGCCGACGAGATCGTCGAGGACTGCCGCCGTCAGGCCGGCACCGGCCTGCTGGTGCGCGACTTCTCCGGGGTACGGCGCATCGTGCGCGAGATGGAGCTCGAGGACCAGGTCGACTTCGACTTCGGGACCGAGTGACGTGAAGCTCACCGCGGGCGGGCGCAGGCTCGCCGCCGCAGCCCTCGTCCAGTCGCTCGGCATCGGCCTGTTCATGGCGAGCTCCATGGCGTACTTCACCCGGCAAGTGGACCTCTCGGCGAACCAGGTGGCCTCCGGGCTCGCCCTCGCCGGTGTCGTGGCCCTGGGGATCTCGCTGCTCGGCGGGGTCCTCGCCGACCGGTACGGGGCACGTCGGGTACTCGCCGCGGTGTATCTGGGGCGGGGCGTGTGCTGTGCGGCGTACGTCTTCGTCACGGACTTCTGGCAGTTCATGGTGGTGACGCTGTGCGCGGTGGCGTGCGACAGGGCGGGGCCCCCGGTGCTCCAGGCACTGGTCGCCGTGGCCGTGCCCGAGCGCCAGGAGCGCACTCGCCTGCTCGCGGTGGTCAATGTCGTACGCAACTGCGGACTCGGGGTCGGCGCGATGGCGGCCGGGGTGGCGCTCGCCAGCGACACCCAGGCCGCCTACCGGGTCACGCTGGTCGCCATCGGGCTCGCCTTCCTCGGCGGTGCGGTGCTTGTGCTGCGGGTGTCCGAGCTGGCCGTGCCCATGACCGAGGCCCCGGAGGGCGCGGCAAACCGGCCGGTCAAGGGCCGGGTGCTGCCCGACGCGCGCTATCTGACGCTGACCGGGCTCAACTTCCTGCTGTTCTTCTTCGACACGATGCTGCTGGTCGCGATGCCCGTGTGGATCCTGGAGCACACGGACGCCCCGCGGGCCACCGTGTCCGTGCTGTTCGCGCTGAACACCGTGCTCGTCGTGGTGCTGCAGATCCCGGTCAGCAAGCTGGCGACCGGCCAGCGGCGCACCACCCGGATGCTGACGTGGACGGGTGCCGTGCTCGCGGTGAGCAGTCTGTGCTTCGCCGCGTCCGGCTCCGTCGCGGGCGGGCCCGCGGTGGCGTGGCTGGCCGCCGCCGTGGTGACGTTGTCCCTGGCCGAGGTGATCGCCAACTCCGCGGTGTGGGACCTGTCCATCGCCCTCGCCCCGGAGGAGCAGCGCGGACGCTATCTGTCCGTCTTCAATCTGAGCGTGGCCGGACAGCGGGTCCTCGGCCCCGTGATGGTCACCGGGCTGTTGCTCGGCTCGGGTTCGCTCGGCTGGGTGGTGGCCGCGGCGGTGCTCGTGGTGGCGGGCTTCGCGGCCGAGCGGGTCGCCCGCGCGGCCGGGGAGCGGATGCGAGCAGGGGCACCCGCCCATGCCTGACCTGTCCGTCCTGGCCTTCGCGTCCGTCGCGGTGTTCGTCGGCGCGCTGGTCCAGGGCAGCCTGGGAGTGGGTCTCGCCCTGGTGTCGGCGCCGGTGGTGCAGATCGCCGCGCCGAGCCTCATGCCGGGGTCACTGCTCCTGGTCGCCGCCGTCCTGGCCGCGCTCGGGGCGGTCCGGGAGATCTCCCACACCGATTGGTACGGCGTCTCCTGGGCAATGGCGGGACGCATCGCGGGCACCGTGGCGGCCTCGTACGTGATCCTCGTGGTCTCGGTGCCGACGCTCGACCTGCTCTCCGCGGGCATCACCCTGGCCGTCGTCTCGCTGCTCGCCTTCGACCCGGCCAGGCTGCCCAGGAGCCGGGGCACGCTGATCGCCTCCGGCGCCGTGGCGGGACTCACCGGCACGACGTCGTCCATCGGCGGGCCGTTCATCGCGCTCGTCTACCACCGGGAGCCCGGGCCCACGGTCCGCGGCACCCTCAGCGTCTTCTACACGGCGGGGACGCTGCTCTCGCTCGGATCCCTCACCGCCGTAGGCCGTCTGCCGGGCCGGCAACTGGCCTTCGGGGCCATGCTGCTGCCCGCGGTGGTGGCCGGGTTCGCGCTGTCGGGACCCCTCCGGCGGCGGGTGGACGGCGGCGGCAGGATGCGTGGCGCGGTGCTCGCCCTCGCGGTCGTCGCGGCGCTCGTCCTCCTCGTCCGGGGGCTGGCCGCCATCGTGACGGGATGAGCGCGGCGCCACGCCACGAGCGCGCCGGAACAGCATGAGCGCGCCGGAACGGCACGAGCGCGTCCGCTGGGACGCGCGAGCAACAAGTACCGAGAAAGGAACGGATCGGATCATGCGGGTGGGATTTGCGGGACTGGGGTCCATGGGCGGAGGGATGTGCCGTCGCCTCGCGGAGCGCGGGTTCGACGTGGTCGCGTACGACGCCGATCCGAGCGTCGCCGCGGCGGCCGGTGAGCACCCGGGCGTGCGCACGGCGGAGGGCATCGCGGACCTGGCCGCGCCGGTGGTGGTCACCATGCTCCCCGACGGAGCGGCAGTCCGGCAGGTGGCCGACGAGCTGCTCCCGCACCTCGCCGCGGGCTCCTTGATCGTCGACACGGGCTCCTCCGCACCCGAGGACACGCTGGCCCTCGGCCGCGCGGCCGCCGCGCACGAGGTGTTCGTGGTGGACGCGCCGGTCTCCGGCTCCCCGGCCGCCGCGCGCGCGGGTGAGCTGACGCTGATGGCCGCGGGCGCACCCGAGCACATGGCACGGGCCGAGCACGTACTCGGCGCACTCGGCACGGTGTACCGGGTAGGTCCCGCGGGCGCGGGCCACGCGCTGAAGGCGCTCAACAACCTGCTCTCCGCGATCAATCTCGCCGCGGTCGCCGAGGTCATGCTCGCCGGGCGGGCGTTCGGTCTCGAACCCGCGGCGATGCTGGAGGTGATCAACGCGTCCACCGGCCGCAACCACGCCTCGCAGACCAAGCTCCCCGACCATGTGCTGCCCGGTACCTTCGACTCGGGCTTCGCGCTGCGCCTGATGCTCAAGGACATCCGCATCGGCACGTCGCTGCTCGACTCCGCGGGCGGCCCCGCCGCCTTCGGCCACGCCTGCCGGGAGCTGTGGGAGAAGGCGCACGACGAACTGCCGGCGGGCGCCGACAACGTCGAGGTCGTGCGCTGGCTGGAGAACGCATCGGGACGGGAGCTGCGCGCATGACGCACGAGAACACACCGCGGATCGCGGTCATCGGCGGCCAGGTCGCCGCCCTGAAGAAGGCACGGAAGGCCGGCTTCGACATCGTCTGGGTGCACGGCCCGCACGAACTCGACCCGTCGGGCCTGGAGCTGGTGGCCGAGGCCCACCTCACGGACTACCGCGACCCGCAGGCCGTCGCCGATCTCCTCGCCGCCGTGCACCGGCACCGGCCGCTGGCCCGGGTCGTCTCGATCATCGAAGACGGCCTGGAGTCGGCGGCGGCCGCGACGACGGCGCTCGGACTGCCGGGCACCGGCCTCGAGACCGTCCGCGTGCTGCAGGACAAGCTGGCCTTCCGGGAACTGCTCGCCGAGCGGGGCATCGAAGGGGTCGCCGCCCGCCTGGGGCACGACGAGGCCGACATCCGCGCCTTCGTCACCGAGTTCGGACCCGCGGTGATCAAGCCGAGGTACGGGTCCGGCAGCCTCGGCGTGCGGCTGGTGGAGGGCCTCGACGCGGTCACGGACGTCGCGGCCTGGGCAGCGGAGTTCGGACTGCACACGTTCCTGATGGAGCAGTATCTGCAGGGCCCCGAGTTCAGCGTGGAGGCGTTCAGCTTCGCGGGCGAGCACGTGGTCGTCGCGTGCACGGCCAAGGAGAAGCTGGACTCGTTCGTCGAGGTCGGGCACGTACAGCCGGCGGGCCTCGACGCGGACACCACGGCCCGGATCGACTCGCTGGTCAGCAGGATGCTGGACGCCGTGGGGGTCAAGGACGGCCCCTCGCACAGCGAGGTGATCCTCACCTCCGACGGCCCCCGCCTGGTGGAGTCCCACAACCGGCGCGGCGGCGACCGCATCACCGATCTGACCCACGAGGTGTACGGGACCGACATCGACGCGCTGGGCTTCCTCTGGTACGCGGACCGTACCGCGCCCATCACGCCGGGCCCGGCCAGGGGCGGCGGCGCCATCCGTTTCCTGACCGCGGAGCCGGGCATCGTCGAGTCCGTCACCGGAGCCGACGAGGTGCGCGCCGATCCGCGAGTGGTGACCCTGCAGCTCTCCGTCGCGCCCGGTGACACGGTGGCCCCCATCGCCTGGTCGTACGACCGGTCCGGGCTGCTCATCGTCCGTGGCGAGTCGGCCGACGAAGCGCGTGCCCTCGCCCACGAACTGGCCGCCCGGATCACCATCAAGACCCGACCCGACACGGCGGCGGGCACACCGCGCTCCATCGCGGCCGTGGCCCCCCGGCCCGAACGGCTGATCGGCACCACGCCCTCAGAGGCGGGCTCGTGACCACCGTGGCGGCCACGGTCGGCGCCGATCAGCTGCGCACCGCGCTGCGGGGGCACGCATCCGGCGTCGCGGTGCTCACCGCGGCCACGCCCTCCGGCCCCGCCGGGGTGACGATCACCTCGTTCACCTCGGTGAGCGCCGAACCGGCGCTGGTGTCCTTCGCGCTCGCCGAGACGTCCTCGACCTGGGCCAGGATCAAGGACTGCCAGAGGTTCGGGATCCAGCTGCTCGGTGCCGCCCAGCGCGACGTGGCCGAGCGGTTCGCGGCCGTCGGCGTCGACCGGTTCGCGCCGCCCACCCGCTGGCACACCGGCCCGCACGGGGTGCCGCTGCTCGACGACTGTGCCGCGTGGCTGGTAGGCACGCGCCACCGCCAACTCAGGCTCGGTGACCACGAATTGGTCGTCTGCGTCGTGGAGCACGTACGGATCGGTTCCCCGGGGGGCAGCCTGGTGCATCTGCACGGGGCCCTGCACGCCACCCCGGGTGCGCTCCCCGCCCCAGAGGGTCCGGAGAGTTCAGCGAGGTGACCCCTCTGGGCAGGCTCTACGGGGGCCTGCCCCCTGCGCTGCATGACCTCATCGCCCGGGGCGCCCGCTGAAGCCCATGGGTAGGTGGGCAGAGGGGGCGCCGTACACCCATTCGGCGGTCGAGGTCGACTATCTCCCTGCCTGGCTCACGGAAATCTATGTCGGTCAGGGTAGACATTGGGCGGTGGTGTGGTTATGGTTTCTCTCGTAGCCGAGATCGAGCAAGGCCCGGCAGAGATGAACTGCCGGGCAGCAGTACCCGAAGTTGCAGTGCGCAGGACGGTTCGGTGGTGGAGTCTCGAAGCCAGCGTTGTTTGCAGGACGGCGACGGGACTGACGACCGGACCGGGGGGCCCGCAGTGATCAGGGGCCGCCGTGAGCAGTACCGCAGTTCACGCAGTAGCAGTACCCGTAAGTGCAGTTCGCAGTGCACAGCAGTGAAGTCGGTGAGCAGTACCTCGGTGAAGGCGTCGGCTGCGGGCGCGCGCACCGGGAGGTTCGGCAGTGGGGTTCCAAGCCAGAGCAGAGCGCAGGACGGGCGACGGGGCTGGCTGCCGAAGAGCGGCGCTGTCACAGGCCGCAGAGCAGTACGCATCACCAGCAGTAGGTAAGTGAGTAATCCCAGAGGGAAGAAACGGAGGAGCCAGGCGCCATCAGGATCGCCCGGGCAGGAGCGATGAGCCCGGGTACCGCAGGACATCGATAGTGAGGTGGTCTCCGGTCAGGCAACCGCGATCCCCGCACCCCCGACAGTATTCCGGTCGGGTCCGCGGACACAGAAGGCCGACGCAGTAAGGTCGGCAGATGGTGTTGTAGTTCCTTCGGGGCCCTGGTGCCATACGGCACCAGGGCCCCTCCATGCGTTCCACAGAGAGGTGCAAATGACAGCAGATGACTCGTACGGCCGTCTCGACGACGACGACTACCCCGCCTACACCATGGGCAGGGCAGCCGAGATGCTCGGCACCACCCAGGGCTTCCTCCGCGCCATCGGCGAAGCCCGCCTCATCACCCCGCTCCGCTCCGCGGGCGGCCACCGCCGCTACTCCCGTTACCAGCTGCGCATCGCCGCCCGGGCCCGGGAACTCGTAGACCAGGGCACCCCCATCGAGGCCGCCTGCCGCATCATCATCCTCGAGGACCAGCTCGAAGAAGCCCAGCGCATCAACGCCGAATACCGCCGCGCCGCCGCATCGGCGAACCCGCCGGCCACGGCCTGAGGTGCGGCACGCCGCGCTCCGGGCGGATCAATATCTATGACCGCTGGATGAGGGTTTAATGCACCGCGCGGGCAGTGTATTCACCCCGATGAACAGAGCAGAATTATTAACCGTACACAGGTCGCCACCGCATGCTACTGTCGGTCTCAGTTGCAGTCGTGGCTCCCAAAACTTCGACGTCTTCGTGGGTATTTTCAGCCGCAGGAAGCGTTCTGTATTTCCGGTCGTTCTCCGGGCGGGGCATCATCGCGGCGACCGGTAGCCGTGAATTGCGGGTCCGGCGTACTGCCCCAAAGGAGATATGACATGGCATCCGGCACTGTGAAGTGGTTCAACGCGGCCAAGGGTTTCGGCTTCATCGAGCAGGACGGTGGCGGCGCTGACGTGTTCGCCCACTTCTCGAACATCGCCGCCCAGGGCTTCCGTGAGCTGCTCGAAGGTCAGCAGGTCACCTTCGACATCGTGCCGAGCCAGAAGGGCCCGACGGCCGAGAACATCGTTCCCGCCTGATCGCTCACGCGCGCTTCGTAGCTGGGGCCCGCATCCCTCGGGGTGCGGGCCCCAGCTGCGGGCATTCCCCGAGAATTCCCTCGCGGGCCGACGAGGTCATCTGTGGATCCCGCTCCAGGAATCCCCCAAGGAATATCCTGGAATGCGGGCCTTTTTGTATTCGAGCCCGTCGGCGGCTTGGATTTCCTGCCCGCATGGCGTAGCCCACTTCGTATTCCGTTCGTCCCCTTCTTGTGATTCCCCGCGCTGCTCCTCCGCGAGAATTCCTTGATGCGTGCCATATCGCCCTGCCGGTCGTCGACGAGCGGGGCAGCGCTCCGGGCGCGTCATTGTGTTCCGGACCTGCGGGGTGTCGGAGACAGTGCACCCTGACGGTGGTCACCGCCCCAGTGCGGCCATTGCCGCGTTGTGGCCCGGGATTCCGCTGACGCCGCCGCCTCGGATCGCGCCCGCCCCGCACAGAAGCACGTTGGGGTGGGCGGTTTCGACGCCCCAGCGGCCGGTGGTCCCGTCTGCGTGGGGGTAGGCCATATCTCCGTGGAAGATGTGGCCACCGGGCAGTCTCAGGTCGCGTTCCAGGTCCTGGGGGGTCTTGACCTCGATGCAGGGCCGGCCTTCCTCGTCGACGGCCAGGCAGTCCTCGATCGGCTCTTCCACGTGGGCGTCGAGCTCGGTGAGCGTGGCCCTCAGCAGGGCGTCGCGTGCCGCCTCGTGGTGCTTCGTGAAGAGGCGCGCGGGGGCGTGCAGGCCGAAGAGGGTCAGCGTCTGGAAGCCCTGGGCGGCGAGTTCGGGTCCGAGGACGGAGGGGTCGGTCAGCGAGTGGCAGTAAATCTCGGACGGCGGTGTCTCGGGCAGTCGTCCGGCGGCGGCCTGCGCGTAGGCCGTCGCCAGTTGGCCGTATCCCTCGGCGATGTGGAAGGTGCCCGCGAACGCCTCGCGCGAATCGACGGTGTGATCGCGCAACCGCGGCAGGCGTCGCAGCAGCATGTTGATCTTGAGCTGCGCTCCCTCCGCGGAAGCCGGGGGTTCCTCTCCGAGCAGCGCGGCGAGGGCGTGCGGGGAGGCGTTCACCAGCACCTTGCCGGCGGCGACGGTGCCTTCGCGGAAGGGGGTGCGGTAGGCGACCTCGGCCGACGTCCCGTCGGTGTCGACGCGGATGGCCTCATGGCCGGTGGCGATCTCCGCACCGGCGGCGCGTGCCGCGTCCGCGAGGGCGTCGGTGAGCGCGCCCATCCCGCCCACGGGCACGTCCCAGTCTCCGGTGCCGCCGCCGATCACGTGGTAGAGGAAACACCGGTTCTGCACCAGGGACGGGTCGTGGGCGTCGGCGAAGGTGCCGATCAGCGCGTCCGTGAGGACGACGCCACGGACCAGGTCGTCCGTGAAGTTCTCCTCGATGGCGACGCCGATGGGCTCCTCGAACAGCATCCGCCAGGTCGCGTCGTCGCCGATTCTGGCGCGCAACTCGGAGCGGGTCGGCAGCGGTTCGGTCAGGGTCGGGAAGACGCGCTCGGCCGTGCGGCGGGTCCGCTCGTGGAAGCGCTGCCACGACGCGTACTCGCGCTCCGAGCCCGTGAGGCCGGCGAACGACGCACGGGTGCGGTCAGGTCCGCCGCCCACCAGTAGACCGGTGTGCCTGCCCCCGCGGACCGTCGGCGTGTAGCTGGAGACGGTGCGCTTGCGTACGGCGAAGCGCAGCCCCAAGTCGCGCACGATCGTGTCGGGCAGCAAGGACACCAGGTACGAGTAGCGGGAGAGCCGGGCGTCGATCCCGGCGAAGGGGCGGGTCGAGACGGCGGCGCCTCCGGTGTCCCCGAGGCGCTCCAGGACGAGGACGGAGCGGCCTGCGCGGGCAAGGTAGGCGGCGGCGACCAGTCCGTTGTGGCCACCGCCGACGATGACGGCGTCGTACACAGCTCGGCTGAACGATGCGGCTGTGGGCATGACTCTTCGTAGCACGGGGTGATCGGCGTGGGCCAGAGCGCGTCGGCGCGGCGACGGCCGTAGGCCGCGCAAGGCCGTCGACGCGCCGCTTCCAGGAGGCCGCTGCCGAGCACCGGTGCGGGCGCGGCGGCGGTCAGTACGCCCGGCCGCCCGGAGCGGACGCGACACACCTCGGACACGATGCTTGCCGACGCGAGCTGTCGCGCACCGCGCCGAGTTCCCTCCGGACGGGCCTGGTTCCCCGGTCCGGTAGGGGTGCCAACCGGCGTGTCCGAAGGAGCGCGTGCCGCCATCCCTCAAGGGCGTGCGGATCAGCCGCCCTGACCGGCGCTTCCGATCGGGCCGACCTTCACCGGGGAGCCGGAGCCATCCGTGACGGGCAACGTGGCGGCGCCCGGCCAGGGGAGGGAGACCGTCTTCGTCTCGCTCGGCGGGGTCACCAGAAGCCCCGTGACGCGGACTCCGGAGCCACCCGACTTGTTGAACGGATAGTTGATACCGAAGGCCGTCGACTGCCCGTTCCTGAGGATGGCCGAGGGGGCCTGCTCCCCAGTGCGCTTCGCGGACAGCGACCCCGCGGTGGTCTTCAGGTCGACGCCCGCGTACCCGGATATCGCACAGCTGCGGCCGCTCCTGTTCTTCAGCTCCACCACGACGGTGCCATCGGGGTCACCGTCGATGGTGCCGTCCTTCGCCGTGATCGCCAGCTCATCAGTGCGGCACTTGGCAACCTTGCCGCTCTCCTTGGAGCCGGCCCCGGCGGCCGCGCCCTGCCCGCCGGAGCCCTTCCCGGCAGAGCCCTTCCCAGGGGAGCCCTGTCCGGCGGAGTCCTTCCCGCCGCCTTGATCCGAACCGCCCGAGCCCGAACCGCCGGACGAAGAAGACACGGAGGACGCGGACGAGGGGCCGTTCCGACCCGTGTCGGCATCGCCGTTCTGGCAGGCCGTGAGCGAAAGACCCGCGGCAATGGCCAGGGCGGTTAAGGGGAGCTTGTGAACGCGCATCGCTTCTGCCTCAATATCGGTTGGGGTGGGGCGCCGGCCGCTCGGTACGCGTCGGTACGAGCGAACGTTTCCGATCACCAGGATGCGTCTGGCCCGGCGAACCGTTCCGCCCAACCACCGCCTCATACGTGCCTGTTACATACACGGCTATGGATGACGCCCACCGCCACCGGGCACGCCCCTCCCGCACCCACCCCTCCCGCGCTCTTCCCCTGTCCTGGTCCGGCGCGGCATGCGTGCGCGAGCAGGCGGAGACCGGCGCGCCCGTCACTGAGAGTCGCGCAGCAGGTACTCATGGTTGTATTCTCCGCGCGATGATGATCGGCGATCACCGGGGGAGAAGGCTATGCAGCAGACGGTCCGGAGGTCCCCGGTAGGGCTCCCGCTGCTCGGGCATGCGGGGCGGCTGGCGGTGGATCCGCTGGGTTTCCTGGAGCAGCAGCGCGCCTCGGATCCGGTGGTTGCTTTGCGATTGGTGGGCCGGGAGTGCTTCCTGGTGAACAGTGCCGAGGCGGCGATGGACGTACTGGTCTCCCGACAGGAGCGTTTCGACAAGGGCGGCCCGTTCATGGAGGCGGCTCGGCAACTGGTCGGGAACGGTGTGATCACCTGCAACGCCGAGGATCACCAGGTGCAGCGGCCGGTGATGAAGCCGGCGTTCCATCGCAGCCGGGTCGCGGGCTACGCGGAAGTGATGCGTGAGTGCGTGGTGGAGGCCATCTCGCCGTGGCGGGCGGGTCAGGTGCTCGATGTCGGTGCCGCGATGTACCAGGTGGCTGCGCTGGTGGTCGCGCGGACGCTGGTGTCGGCACCGGCCGGGCAGCAGGCGGCGGAGGTGATGGCGGGCGCCCTGCCGCAGCTGCTGCGCGGCCTGCTGCGCCGGATGCTGATCCCGGTCGGCTGGGTCCATCGCGTCCCCACCCCGGCGAACCGGCGCTTCGACCAGGCCCGCGCCCGCCTGAACCAAGCCATCGACCAGGTCATCACCCAGTACCGGCAGCAAGAGGAGAGCCGGCAGGACCTGTTGTCGCAGATCATGGCCGGTGACGAGGACAGCGGGCGCCGCCCCGATGACGCCGAGGTGCGCGACCAGGTCATGTCGGTGCTGGCCGCGGGCGTCGAGACCTCCGCCTCGCTGCTCGCCTGGACCTTCCAACTCCTCGCACACCACCCCGAGATCGAGACGAGGCTGTGGGAAGAAGTCGACGGCGCTCTGGGCGACCGCCCGGTCACCTTCGACGACCTGCCCTCGCTGCCGTACACCAAGCGAGTGCTGACCGAGGTCCTGCGCCTGTACCCGCCCACCTGGCTGCTCAGCCGCATCGTGGTCGAGCCCACCGAGGTCCGCGGATACCGCCTGCCCAAGGGCGCCGATGTCCTCATCAGCCCCTACGCCCTGCAGCGCAACCCCGAGGTCTTTCCCGACCCCGGACGGCTCGCCCCGGACCGATGGCTGCCCGAACGCCTCACCACCGCACAGCGGCAGTCCTTTCTGGCCTTCGGCGCCGGACGCCGCCGGTGCATGGGCGAGTTCTTCGGCATGACCGAAACCACCTTGGCCCTGGCCACCATCGCCCAGACCTGGCAACTGCGCCCCACCGAGCCGGGTCCCGTCCGCCCCCTTCCGCGGTTCCTGCTCGTTCCCGCCGAACAACCTCTCCTGCTGCACCGGCGCCAGCCGCGAGGAAGCCGGCGTTGACCACACTCCCCGCCCCCGGCAGGGGCCCGGACGAGGCCGCGGAACCAGGCTCGTACCCCAGCTTCCTACTGCCCTCCTTCCCCCGCTTCCAACCCGCGCTGCACCGCCCCGGCATCGACCGCCTCGAAGCCTCCTGCCGCGCCTGGCTGGACGACAGCCTGCGCCAGGCCCACGACGACTGCCCCCACGCCTTCGAGCACTTCCTCGGCCAGCGGACCACCCTGTGGAACCTGCTGGCCTACGCCACCACCGGCACTGCCCGCACGAAGGTCATTTGCCACTGGATCGACGTCCTGTTCAGCATCGACGACCTCTTCGTCCATGCCCCCGACTCCCGCCTGGAACGCCTGGGCCTGCACCAACTGGACGTCCTCTTCGACGATGACCTGGCCGCTCCGCGGACTGTCTACCCGCGAGTGCTGGCAGCGTTGAAGGAACGTCTCCGTGCCGGCATGTCACCCGCCTTGTGGGGCCGGTTCGCTCATGAGATGAAGGGATTCTTCGCAGCCTGCCGCACGGAGCGGGGTTGGCTGCGGGACGGCACGTCTGTTGACCTGGCCGCCTACGAAGGATCGCGGATCAAGAGCGTGGGCGAATGCTGTTTCCCGCTCCTGGAGTACGGGCTCGACATCGACCTCACGCCCCACCTCGCCGCCATGCCCGAACTGGGCCGGCTCAACCACCTGGTGGCCCGCCACTGGATCGGCATCAACGACATCTTCTCGTACCGCAAAGAGCTCTACAGCGGCGACACCATCAACGAGATCACCCTCACCCTCGCCGCCAACGGCGGCAACCTCCAAGCCGCGGTCGACCGCGTCGCCGACACCGTCAGACAGACCGAAGACACGTTCTGTGCCCTCAGCGCCCGCCTACTGGGCACGGTAGCCAGTCGGAATCCCGCGGTGACGCGGTACGTGGAAGCACTGCGATGGATGATCGCCGGGAACCTCGAGTGGTCCTACATCACTCCCCGCTACAACGGTCA
Organism: Streptomyces sp. NPDC033229; assembly: GCF_055576875.1. Classification (NCBI taxonomy): domain Bacteria; kingdom Bacillati; phylum Actinomycetota; class Actinomycetes; order Kitasatosporales; family Streptomycetaceae; genus Streptomyces; species Streptomyces sp. NPDC033229. The sequence goes on from NZ_JBVIQR010000001.1 coordinate 476,626, forward strand.
CGGTCACATCTGGACCGGCCACACGACCGCCACCGCCATCCTCACGCCACACCGCACCCTCTATCACCACGCTGCCACGGCGAAGGCGCCCTCACCCGGGCATGGGGAGTGACGGGACCCTGTCGGTTACGACCGAGCGGATCGAGGACCGGCCGGGACACCGGCGGGAGGCGGGGTGAGGTAGCCGAGCAAGGGCGCGGACGGCCCGTTTCCCGTCCATCCTCGCGGGGCCGGTCCCTTGACATCGCGGTGCCTGTTGTGGCTGGTCAGGGCGGTGGAAGGGCCTTTTTGACCCTCCGTCATAGTGGGCGCCATGAACTATGACGTAGTGGTGGCCGGCGGCGGCCCGGTCGGACTGATGCTGGCCTGTGAGCTCCGGCTCGGAGGCGCGCGGGTGGCCGTCCTGGAGCGCCTCACCGAAGTGAATCCGACGATCAAGGGCGGGGCGATCACCACGCCCAGCGCCGAGGCGCTCTACCGCCGGGGCATGCTGCCCGCGCTGGCCGAGGTGCAGCAGCAATCGATGGACCGCTTTTACGCGTTCATGCGCGAGCGCAGCGGCGGGGACGGAGGCAGGACTGCGAACCAAGGGCTGGGGTTCGTCGGACACTTCGCCGGGATCATGCTGCGCGCCGACCTGGTTGACCGTACGGAGCCGGGCCTCGGCGACGCCGGACCCGCCGCCGATATCGCTCTCGTGGCGCAGCAGGACATCGAGCGGCTGCTCGGCGAGCGGGCGGTCGAGCTCGGCGTCGATGTGCGCCGGGGAGTGGAGTTGACCGGCTTCGAAGCGGACGACGGGGCCGTCACCGTGCGGACGAGCGATGGGGACATGCGCGCCGGCTGGCTCGTGGGCTGCGACGGCGGCCGCAGCACGGTCCGCAAGCTTGCCGGATTCGAATTTCCCGGCACGGACCCGGAGATCACCTGTCATCAGGCAGTCGTGGAGATGACCGGCGCCGAGGATCTGGAGGTCGGTTGGGCCGCCACGGACACCGGGGTGTACGCCCACGGGCCGATGCCGGGCCGCATCGTCACCGTGGAGTTCGAGGGCCCGCCGGCCGACCGGGAGGCGCCGATCACGACCGAGGACCTTCAGGCGCGGCTGCGCCGCGTATCCGGCGTGGACGTCACGATCACCGAGGTGCGGACCGCGACCCGCTTCACCGACCACGCCCGCCAGGTCACCGACTACCGCAAGGGCCGGGTGCTGCTGGCGGGCGACGCGGCGCACGTGCACTCCGCGTTCGGGAGCCAGGGGCTGAGCCTGGGGATCGGGGACGCGATGAACCTCGGCTGGAAGCTCGCCGCGGTGATCTCCGGCCGGATGCCGGAAGGGCTGCTGGACACCTACACCTCCGAGCGGCACCCGGTCGGCGCGCAGATCCTGGACTGGACCCGCTCCCAAGTCGCGGCCATGCGCCCGGACCCGCAGTCGAGGGCCCTGCGCGAGATCGTCAGCGACCTGGCGGAGACGGTCACGGGCACCACGTACCTCACCGCGCGGCTCAACAGTGCCGGGGTGCGGTACGAGCTGCCGGGCGAACACCCGCTGACCGGCCGTAGCGCTCCGGACCTCGAATTCACCGACGGCACCCGCCTCGCGGACCACCTCCACGGCGGCCGGGCGCTCCTGCTCGACCTGACCGACGACCCGGAGCTCCGAGCCCTCGCCGCGGGGTACGCCGACCGCGTCGACACCCTGACGGCCGGCTGCCCGTCCCGCCCGGAACTGGCGGCGGTGCTCGTCCGGCCGGATGGCTTCACGGCCTGGGCGGCCGACGCGGGGGCGCAAGGGCCGACGTCGACGGCCGGGCTGGCGGAGGCGCTGGAGGAGTGGTTCGGAGTGCCGGAGGGTGCGGTGACGCCGGGCTGATCCGCCGCTCTGCCGACCGACTCGAACCACGAGCCGATCCCACCCACGGCCGCCGCACCCACCCGGTGTGGCGGCCGCCCGCACCGCGCTCCCCAGCGCCTGCGGGAACTCCCCGGATTCCCCCCAGCGGACAGGCGGTTGCTGCATCCTCCGGACGGCAGTTCTCACGCTATACCGGCTTCAGTTCCGCGTCGGCTTCGGAGTCGACCACCGAGCACGCCGGTGGTCGCGCAGTGCGTCCGACCCGCATCCGCCAGGTTGGAGTCGGTGTCGTAATTACGGGGCGTCAGGCGCTGGTTCCTCGCGTACACCTTCCCGTCTCACCAGCCGGACCCGAGCCGTCTGGCAGTACCAGCCCGTCCCGACGTTGTCGGGGCTGCTTACCGCTCGTCTCGGTATCCCCCGAGGCGAACTATTCCCTGCTTCAACCGGATTGCTGCGACAACCCGGCGGTAAGGTCTCTCACCTCACTCGACTCCATGGCGCATCGTGGCGCACCCACCCGCTACGACAAGACCCCCGAGTGCTACCTCGCCGGCCTCCACCTCCGCGCCTCCATGATCGGATCGAAGACCTCACCCGAACCACTCACTGATCACGACTCAATACAGGCCCTAAAGGGTGAGCACGATCTTGCCCCGGGCGTGGCCGGTCTCGCTCAACTGGTGTGCTGCAGCCGCGTTCTCGATGGGGAAGGTGGCCGCGACCGGCACGGTAAAGCGGCCCTGACCGGCGAGAGCGGCGGCCACGGCAAGTCCTTCGATCGCCTGCGGGTCCGCTCCCGGGCCCGCCGAGCGCGAGTGATGGACTCCGTACTGGGCGGCGTTCATGTCGGCGATGGTCACCACCCGCTCCGGACTTCCGGTCAGGTCCACCAGGTCGGGCAGCGAGCCGGATCCGGCGCAGTCCAGGGCGACGTCGACTCCGTTGCGTGCCACGGTGGTTATTCGCTCGCCCAGCCCGGGGCCGTAGGTGATCGGCGCCGCGCCCAGCCCCGCGACGAACTGGTGGTTGTGCGCGCCGGCTGTCCCGATGACGGTCGCGCCGCGGGCCGCCGCGAGTTGGACGGCGACCGTGCCGACCCCGCCGGCAGCGCCCTCGATCAGCAAGGTCGTGCCTGTGTCGACCTTCAGCCGGTCGAGGGCCCGCGTGGCGGTCTCGACGTTCCCGGCCGCGCCGCCGGCCTGCTCCCAGCTCAGCGCGTCCGGCTTCATCGCCCATGCCGCCAAGACGGCGTACTCGGCGTTCGCACCGCCGAGCTCCGCGACGTCGACGATGCCGAAGACCTCGTCGCCCGGCCGGACACCGGTTACCCCTGTGCCGACCTCGTCGACCACCCCCGCGGCGTCCATGCCGAGCACGTGGGGCAGGCGCAGCGGCACCATGTCGCGGAACCGGCCTGAACGGAGGCGGCAGTCGGCGGGAGTGAGGCCCGATACCCGTACGCGCACCCGGATGTGGCCTGGTCCCGGGTGTGGTTTCGGTACTTCGGCGACTTCCAGGACGTTCGCGGGGCCGTACTCGGAGAATGTCAGTGCTCTCATCAGCGCTCTCATGGCGTCGGACGCTATCCGGAACCCCCCGTCCGTTTGGCTAAAGTGAGAGCGGTGACGACCCCTTTGCCTCGCCCCCTGCGCTCCGATGCCCGGGACAACCGGGAGCGCATCCTGGCTGTGGCCCGCACGACCTTCGCGGAGCAGGGGCTGGACGTGGCGATGCGCGAGATCGCACGGCGTGCCGAGGTCGGCCCCGCGACCGTCTACCGGCACTTTCCGACCAAGGAGGGGCTGGTCACCGAGGCCTTCCGCGAGCAGATGACGGCCTGCACGGCCGTCGTCGACGTGGGACTGGCCAACCCTGAACCTTGGCGCGGCTTCTGCCTGGTGATCGAGGCGGTGTGTGAAATGCGTGCCCGGGACCGGGGGTTCACCGCGGCGTTCGCCTCGGCCTTCCCCCGCGCGATCGATTTCGCCGCGGACCGGGAGCGGGCACTGGGCAAGGCCGCCGAACTCGCCCGCCGGGCCAAGGCGGCCGGCAGGCTGCGCCCGGACTTCCTCCTGGACGACCTGGTCATGGTACTCATGGCCAACAGCGGCATCCGGACCACCTCACCGGCCGCCGCAGTGACCGCCTCACGGCGCTTCGCCGCGCTGCTGATCCAGGGCCTGCGGGCAGAGCCGGCCCTCCCGCCGCTGCCCCCGCCGGTCCGGCTGCCGCCGGCGGTTGTGACCTGGACCGATTCTTTCGGAACCATCTGACCGTGCAGCGGTTGCGCCGCCCGGCCGGCTCCGGGGTCACGCCCGGCACGGCGAACTCGGCCCAGCACACACGGAGAAGCTTCGTCGCCGCATCCTCCCTCCAGCGGTTACGCAACGTGTCAGCGCACCGGTGCTCGACGCCGCCGTCGAGATGGCCTCCACTGATGGGCTGGACGGGCTGACGCTGGGGCGCCTCGCCGACCGGCTGGGGGTGAGCAAATCCGGGCTGTTCGCCCACTGGCCCGACAAGGAAACCCTCCAGCTGGCAGTGATCGACCGCGCCCGCAGGCAGTGGGCCGAGCACGTGGTGAGCCCCGCCCTCGGCGGACGCGGCGGAGTACGCGCGCTGTGGGCACTGCACGAACACAGGCTGGACTTCTACGCCAGGGGGACTCTCCCCGGCGGCTGTTTCTTCGTCGCCGCACAGACCGAATTCGACGACCGGCCGGGCCCGGTCCAGGACTGTCTGAGCGCCCAACTTCGGGAATGGGCAGACCCGTTGGTTCCTCTTGTGCAGGACGCGGTCCGGGCGGGCGAATTGCGCCATGACACCGCACCCGACCTGCTTGCCTACGAATTCGACGCGCTCGGCCAGGCCGCCGTCACCCGATCCCGGCTACTGGACCGGGAAACGGTCTTCACCCACGCCCGCGCCTCGTTCCTGCTGCGCACTCGCACCGTCAACCGCCTCCGCGCCCAGCTCACCGGCATCTTTCCAGGCCTGGAGCGCTCGCTGGACCTGACCAACACCGGGCCTCTCGTTTTGCTGACCGGCTACCAGACCCCCTGGACCATCCGCCGGATCGGAAAGAAGCGGCTTGAGACCTGGCTCCGCCACCGCCAGGTCGTCCGGGCCGATCGGATCGCCGAGACAGCCGTCCAGACCGCCGGACGTCAGCACACAAGCCTGCCCGGCGAAAGGCTCACCGCACAGATGGTGCACACGTTGGCGAAGGAGGTGATGGCCCTCAACCAGCAGATTGCTGAGATCGACAAACGCATCGAAGAACGCTTTCGCGACCACCAGACGTTTGAACCCTCCTGCGCGACGGCCGATGCTACGAACCCACGCCGCCCATCGCTGTCGCAGCTTGACAGACGGCCTTAGGAATCAGTCAGTTGGAGAAGCGCCTGTCCCGCGAGCTGGGCGAGCAGGCCTGGCGGTAGTCGGGCCTCGGCGCGCCCACCGACATCGAGGAGCTTCAGCAAACGATCACTCGGCTCGAGCAGCGCAACGTCGAGTTGACTGGGGCTCTGCAGGAGAGCCAGGCCGATCTGGCGGCGGCCCGGGAAGCCGATCGTGAGCTGACCCGGGCGCTCAACCAGCGTGGACAGCAGGCCGGATCAGGCCCGCCCCACGTCCGCAGTGATGCAGGTGAGGCCGCGGGCCTGTGCAGATGCAAGTGGCTCGGTCCGCCACCACCGCCCATTGGAATCGGAGGGCCGGCGCGGGGCTGTCAGCGGCTTGTGAGGGCCGCGTACACCGCTTCCCGGCCGGTGCTGACGGCGGCGGGGGTAGCTCGGTGCGCCGGCGACCCCCGTCTCAGGGTGCTGTTCGGCATCTGGGGGCACACTGCGCCGTCATCCATGGGCTGCGTTCCGCCTCAGCCAAGCACCGAAGTCGCATCGACGCGGCCCTCGAGTGTGGCCAGAGCGTTCCCGCTGGATACCGGCGCAGCACCGAACGCCCGGGTGAAAGCGGCCGCCCCGCCGTCGGTGAGCCGTGTGTCGAAAGGCCGCCCCTCGACACCCCCGGCATAACCGGGTGAAGGAGGGATGACGGTGAAATCGCTTACGTTCATGGTGTAGGTGGTCATGTTGACGTTCTGAAGTACTTCATCCCCCGTTACCAGGTCGGCGGAGAACCTGCGGGCGGTCAGGTCACCCGCCAGCTTCGTCATGCGCAGCGCCCGACCGTCCGATGTCCGCGTGAAGGTGATACCACCGTCGAACGTCCCCTTCCTCGAGGACGCATCAAGACTGATCCTCCCTGCGGTCGGCATCCGCACGCAGGGCGTCGCCCGCGAGGAATCAAGGCTCGCCGGCGCAGCGGCCGACACCGCCACTCCGCTCGCCTTCAACTGCTCCGCAGCAGCAGGCGACAGACACCACGTGGCAACACCCTTTACAGGAACCTCGACTCCCACGGCCCCGGCAATCGACGCGGCCGCAACAGCAGCAGCCCCGAAAGCGAATACAGAAAGCACCACGGCACGACGACGCATGGGAGCCCTTTCTCCGGAGGGGCTCAGGATGCACTGCCCACAGTGTTGATCCATCCAAGGGATGTAACGACCTGGAGTTAACTCACTCGAACAGCCGACAGTAGTGACGCAGCGTGCCTTCCCTGTGAACGCCCCACGTAGTTTCCCCAGCCAGCGACCGGGGGATCCTCGGTCTCCTGTTGATCAGGGCAACCGGCCGGGCTCAGCCACCTCGCGCCACAGGGGAGCACGAGATATTCCGTGTCGGTGAACCGCTGGGCGCCCACAGCACGGACCTGGGCTACTGCCGGTGAGGATGCGGGCGCTGGCCGGTGAGCGGAGGCGAACACGACCTCCTGGACCTCCTTCTACGGGAGGTCTTGGCCCGGGGCGATGCTTGCGGGAACGTAGTGGGTGCGATCGGATGTGAGGATGACGGTGGGGCGAGGGGGCCGCCCAGGCGATGGCCCTTCCCGTTGTGCTGGGGAGTGATGTTGGACCATTCGAGGTTCCCGGCGCTCATCCATCTGAGGGCGTCCAGGTACGCGGCGATGTCGTCGCTGTGTCCTGGTGCCCGGGCGCGAAGCTGTTCGCAGAGTCGGTGGAAGTCGTCTTCGAATCGGTGGACATCGGCGGGAACGGTGAACCCGGCCACCACGGTGTCGGTCGGAGCGACCCCGGCTGAGCATCCATGTCGGTGACCACAGCCGCAGCGTCCCCGTCAGCACTCGCCGGATGAGGGGTCAGGCCGGTGTGAGCCGGAAGATCCGCAAGCGGCGCCCCGAACGTTTGGCCGCGCGTGCGGCGAGCAGGGAGGTGAACATCGCGGCGACCACCAGCGGGACCACGACGAAGTTCACCACCACTGCGGCGGACAGGAACCGGCCGTCACGTAGGCAGCGGACCAGCTCGGCGGCCGGGACCCGGAGGAAGGTGACGAACAGCAGCGCGACGAGGACCGGGTTGATCGCGTGCTCCAGCCCCGGCCTGAGGCTGGGCGCTGTCCAGCCGAGCAATCCGCTGGCGGCCATCGCCGCCAGGTAGATTGCGACTTGTGTGTTCCCGACCCCCGCCTCCTGGCTCAATCACCCTGGCGCGTTGTCCTGACCCTGCCCCTGGTGCAACCTTGCTGGGCCCGCGAGGATCAAGAGATGCCCACGGATCTTGTCAGCGGACAGACCCGCGCCTGCATGCGCGAGATCAGCGCCCACCTCGGCCCCAACCGCCTCCGCCCCTGCTGGCAAGGGAGCGGCTTCACCCCCGGCCCCTCGAGGGATACCTCCGGCATACGGCTTCCTCGCGCAACAGTGGGCCTACGAGCACCCCGGCGACGCGCCCGGCGGGAGGGAGCCGGTTGAGCTGCGCGTCGGCGTCGTGTGCTCCTTGCGGGTCTGGCGGGCGCTGCGCAAGACGATGCTCAGGGAGATGTGCCCCGAGGGGAATGCCCCCCCATGCCTGCCGGGTCCCTTGGATTGCCCTGTGAAGAGTCAGCACCGACGAACACGCCGCGCTGGCCCGCCCGCGCCTGGAACGGATGCGGTGCCGCCCCGGCCTGCTCGACGGATTCAGCGCCGAGACCGGCCTCATCCCGGCCCCGCCGTAACGTCACCCCGAACCGGAATCCTCAGTAGCCGCTGAGAGCCTGGTTCAGCCCCGGGCCGTTGACGTTACTGAGACAGCGCCGCAGCACGTGGAGGTGCACTCCGCCACCGCCAGCTCCACCCGGTGGCTGGTCTCTTCCGCGGCCAGTGGAATTCCCGGGCCCTGCCACCCCCCAGTGGTCGGTGATGCCTTCGGGGAAGACGTCACCCCCGTCTACCTCCCCGCCTGCCGGTCCGTGATCCCCTTGCCCCGCCCCGGCGCGAGGTTCCAGAGAAGGCCCGGGAGGTGGGACTCCGCCCGGAGGCTCTGGAGGCGGTGCATCTCTGCCTTGCCTTGACCGACGACCTTCACCGGCCTCCCCCGCCCGGCCTGGCCGATGCCGTACGGGCAGCACAGCGTGCCGGCTCGGGCAGTGGCCGGCGGCTGCACCTCACCGACCCACAGTTGGACTCCGTCGCGTACGCGTTCTGGCTGGAGGCCCGCGCCCACGCCGTGGGCCCCCGAACCACCTGGCCCGGCCGTTCGACAGCCAGTACAAGCTGACCAGCCGCACCCCGTGAGCGCACCTGCCGATATGGCAAGCTGCCTCGCGAGGGGGCCCCGCCCTTGCAGCGACGCGGAACACGCAGCCGCTGCCCAGGCGGTTTAGGCGTACCTGAGCGTTCCTCACCCTCCACTCCGGTCGGGTCAGCCAGCCTGACGGGAAGCTGGGCACCTACGAGCATGTGACCGTAGCGGACGGCGTCAGCGTCGTCGCCGTCAACACCCAGGGCGAAATCGCCTTCGTCGAGGACGGCTGCTGTCTTCAAGGACGCCCTGTCCCCTCTGCCTGGCGGCGTTATCGCACCCGGCGCGACCTGAACGAAAGCCGGCCACGGTGCGACGCCACCGAGGTGGACATGACCGTGAAGTGGCTCCCACTGGAGACGGCCGTGCAGTCCGTTCAGGCAGGGATGATCCCTGAGGCTGGAAGCGCGCTCGGGATTCTCCTGGCCGCACGGAGCGCCCCACCCGTTGCTCATGCCGCCTGCTGTCACTCTCCGTTACGTCATCCGGTCGTCGGCAGTGGCGTGCGGCGCCCCGGCCGGCGTGCTCAACGTTCCCCGCCCGGGAGGCGACGAGTGCCGAGCCGCGTTCGATTCTCCCCAGATTCTCCCCAGCGGCCGGATCTGCCGTTCAGGACGTGCCGCAGCTGCCGCGTGAGGGCGCGCGGACTCTGCCCCTGGGCTGGTTACTCAGAGCCAGTCACGCCGCTTGAAGATGAAGTACAAACTGGTGCAGACAACCGCCATCAGGGCGATCGCGAAGGGGTATCCGCCCACCCAGTGCAACTCCGGCATGTGGTCGGACCCCGGACATTAGTACGCTCCCCGTACGGCTGCGCCAGGTCGTCGCCGTGTGCCTGGCCACGGAGCCTGGAGCCCGGCCACCGACCCCATCCCCGCATTGTCGCGCGGGCCACACGCCTGGCCGCCCGAGGTGGCCGAGTTGATCGCCACCGAGCGGGAAGAACCGGCCGAACAGCCCCCTGCTGCCGAGGAGACAGCGATACCGGAGCCCGGGCGTGGCCGGCTGCGGCGTGTCGTTCTAGCCACCGTCTTCGCCGTGGCCATAGCCGTCGGTAGCGCGATCGTCACGGCCCTAGTCTTGGTCCCGGGTCACCACGACGGCACCCGCACCGCCGAAGCGCCCCTGGCCACCCGGCCGACGCTGTGGCATCCGACCCACGACACACCCGGTGAGGCGTCACAACCGCCCGCTCTGGAGCAGTCCGGGGAAGTGGAGCCGTCCACCAGCCAGGCCCCGGCCCCGGTCACCACGGAGCCGAGTAGAAAGCCCGGCGCGATCGCCGACTGCAGGGGCTAGCCGCTGAGCGAGCCCGTTGCGCTGACGCTCACCTGTGGGGACGGCAAGACCACGCTTCACGACCTCACCTGGAGCGGTTGGGGAGAGCCCACGGCCACAGCCCAGGGCATGCTGTCGGATGTGGTCTGCGTGCCCAGCTGTGCCGACCGCCGCGAAGTGTGGTCTCGCGCCACGGTAACCCGCTCCGGGCTAGAGGTTGTCCCGTAACTGGTGGGGTGGTTGGTGCGTTGGTTGGGCATGGGTGGGGTGATCTCAGCGGATGATCCGTAGTGGATCGAGCCGTTCTCCGGTCTGACCGAGTCGCAGTTCACCAGGCTGGTCGCGTTGGTGCGGCGTCGCGGTGGCGACATTCAGCGCGGCCGT
>NZ_JBVIQR010000002.1:0-68172 GCF_055576875.1 Streptomyces sp. NPDC033229
GCCACGGACGGCAGCCGCATGAAAGCCACACCCAGCTCCCCTGGGTGCCACAACCCTACGAATGGCTGGGGCAGACCCAGGAAGAAGGTAGAGCCGCATGACCGACACGATCCACGACAACCCGACCCCCTGGGTCGCCGACCACATCCGTCGCTTCGAGGAGACCGGAGGCCGGAGGCCGCCCCCGCCCCGGCGTGGCCGACCTGCTGCTGACCACCCGGGGCCGCAGGTCCGGCCTGCTGCGCCGCACGGCGCTGGCGTACGTCCGGGACGGGGACGCGTACGTCTCGACCGCCTCCAACGGGGGCGCGGACCACCACCCGGCCTGGTACCTGAACCTGCTGGCCACCCCGGACGTCACCCTCCAGGTCGACGCGGCCGCCTTCCCGGCGACGGCCCGGCCGGCCACGGCGGCCGAGGCGGCCCGGCTGTGGCCGGCGGTGGTGGCCGCGATGCCCTCGTACGCGGCCTACCGCACCGCGACGACCCGGGAGATCCCCCTGGTCCTGGTCACCCCGGCCGGGCGAGCGGGCTGACGGCGGGGAGGCTGGACCGCCAGGACGCCGGGATACCGGGCCGGGGGCCGATACCAGGCCGGAGCCGCGAGAAGGGCACCCGGCCGCACGTGTGCCGTGCCGTGGAAAGCAGTGAGCCCGAGCAGCGACTGCTCGGGCTCACTTCGGTGATGCGGTGATGCGGTGATGCCGGCTAGGGGCTCAGCGTCCGGAGGATCGCCGTCAGGTGGTCGTCCGGGTCGTCCGCGACGAGGACGCCCGAACGGTCGATCCGCCACCACGTCTCGTCCGGCACGAACGGCGCGCACTTCGTCGCGCCGTAGCCGTCCTCGGCCAGTCGGGCCAGTGCCTCCGACAGGCGGGGGACCCGCTCGTCGAAGAACGTGTCCCCGTCACCGGGGACGGAGACCGTGTCCCCGTCGGGCTCGACCGCGATGTGGGTGAGCGAGCCCTCGGTGGAGAACCCCAGCTGTACGTCGCCGTACAGGCAGAAGACCGGGTCATCACTGGCGAGGCCGTCCGGCTCGCCCCAGGCCGCGACGAGGTCGCGGTAGTCGGTGCCGGGGACGGCGGCGCCCAGCTCTCCCGTGCGCATGAAGCGCAGGAGGGCGTTCATCAGGGTCGCTCCTCACTCATCGGTTGCTCACTCGTCGGTTGCCCACTCACGGAGTGGTGAGCTTCTTCAGTGTCTCCACCAGGCGCTCCAGGCCGGGGATCTCATTGCTGAAGCTGTGATTCTCCTTGAGGTACTTCAGCCCCTTCTCGGCCGCCTCCAGGGCCTTCTTCTGGAACGCGGCGTTGCCGAAGCTCCGCTTGGCCGCTGCCAGCGCCTCCTTGCCCGCCTTGCCGGAGAACGTGGACCGGTAGAGGATCTCGCCTGCCTTGTCGGCGGAGACGGAGACCTCACCGGCGCTGCCCTTGCCCGGCAGCTTCACGTGGAAGCCCTTGGCGGCCCAGTCGTTGGCGATGGTGTCGATCTTGCATTCGGCGTTGTGGGCGAGGACCGGGGTCCGGCCCGCGAGCACGTAGTACGTGTGGATGGAATTGACGGTGAGGTTGAAGACCTGCTGCGTCGCCGTCCGCGCGTCGGTGCCCGTGACCTCGACCGTCGCACCGGTCGCGGTGCGCAGTCGGCCGCCCGGCTTGATGTCGCCGGCCTTGACCCAGGCCTGCTTGTCGGCGAGCCAGAAGGGGTGACCCGCGGTCGCGGTGACCGTGCCGGTGGCGTCGCCCTTGTCGCCGTCGGTGTCGACGGTGAGGTTCACCAGCTGCTTCACGCCGTTGCCGACGATGATGCCGTCGACGGGCTGCGATTCGGTGCGGCCCGTCGCGGGGTCGGTCGACAGGACGTTCTCGCCGGTCCGTACGTCCTTGATGGCCTTGACGGAACCGTCGGCCATCAGCACGGGCGTGCCCGGCGTGAAGCTGTTCTTGCAGGCCTTCCGCAGACCGTTGATGAACCCGAGGCCCTTGTCGCCGTACTTGGCGAGCTTGGCGGCCGTGGCGGCCTCACCGGCGATCGGAATGGCGGCCGCGCAGGAGAGGGCGGCGTTGCCGTAGTCGCCTTCGGCCCCGTACCAGGCGCAGTTGACGCCGTTGGCGATGGTGCCGATGCCGGGCACGGCGCCCACGACGTCGAGGGCGAGGTGACCCCAGTCGCCCCAGCCCCAGCCGTCGTCCTCCTTCTCGGCCTGCCGACGGAGCTCCTCCTCGCGCTCCTTGCGCAGCTGCTCCTCGCGGCGGCGGGCCTCGTCCTCGGCGCGCTGCTTGGCGACGGCGACCTCGTAGGCCTCCTCCGCGGCCTTGTTCGCGGCCTCGGAGTCCTTGCCCGCGGCCGTGGCGGAGGCGCGGGCCTCGTCCCTGGCGGCGTAGGCCTCGTCGGCCGACGAGCGCGCCCAGGAGGCGGAGACGGCCGCGCGGGCGGCGGAGGTCTCCGCCTCACGCGCGTCGCGCTTGGCGGCGGCCTCGGCGTCACGGGCGACCTTGGCGGACTTGGCGGCGTCGGCCGCCGAGGCCGCGGCCTGCTTGGCGGAGTTCAGCGCGTCCACCGCGTAGCCCTTGGCCTGCTTGGCGGAGTCCGCGGCCTGCTTGGCCCAGCCGTCGGCTTCCTCGGACGCCTTACGGGCGATGGCCGCGACGCGCGCCGCCTCCGCCGCGTTCTGCTGAGCCGTCGCGGCGACCACGGAGGCCCCGGCGATGAGGCTCTTGACCTCGGCCACGTGGGTGGCGGTGAGCTGGTCCTTGCGCGCGGCCTTGAACTGGCCGTTCTGGATGAACGCGTGCAGCAGCAGCGGCGGCGACTCCAGGGCGACCCGGGCGGCCGCCTTGAGCTCGGCGCCACCGGCACTCATCAGCTGCACGGCCTCGACGCGCTCGTCGGCCTCGCGGGCCGCGTACTGGCCCTCGCCCAGGAACTCGCGCAGCTTCGTCGGCGAGCCGTCCTTCAGCGCCGCCTTGGCCGCCTCCTGGATGCCCCGCTTGCTGTTGTTGGCGATCTGGACCACGCTCACGCGGTAGTCGTCGACCGCCGCCTGGTGCTGTCCGGTGCGCAGGAACTCGCTGATCCTCGCGGCGTCGCCCTTGAGGGCCTCCGCCGCGGCCTTGCGCACGGCCTCCGAGTCGGCCTCGTCGACCAGTCGCTCGACGCGGGCGCGCTCGTCCTGCTGCGCCGCCGTCTTCCAGCCCGAGCGGACGTAGTCACGGACCGCGTCGTCGGGGGCGGCGAGTGCCGCCTCGGCGGCGGTGCGGCTCCAGGGGCCACGGGTCTTCATCGCCAGCAGCGCGACCCGACGGCCCTTCTCGGCCACCTGCTTGGTGTCCGTACCGGGCTTGGCGGCCTCGGTGGCGAGCCGGGTCGCCTCCTCGTCGAGCGCCTTGGCCTCCTTGACGCCCTCGGCGGCCTTGGTCTTGCGCTCGTCGTCGGCGGCCTTGAGGTCCTTGGCCTGCTCGATCGCCCCGGCGGTACGGGACTTGAGCTCCTCGTCCTCGACCTTGCGGGCGATCTCCTGGACCGTACGGGCCTTGTCCACGGCGCCGGACGCCACGTCGGCGGCCTTCTTGGCGGCCGTCGCGTGGGCGGTGGACTCCGAGGCGGCCTTCGCCGCCTCACCGGCGTGCTTCGCGGCCTCCTCGGCGGCTTCCGCCGCCTTCTCCGCGTGCTCGGCCGCCGAGGTGGCGGCGTCGCGCGCCTGGTAGGCGGCGCCCGCGGCCTGCTGGGCGAGCGACTGGGCGGCGTTGGCCGCGCGGGTCGCCTCGCGTGCGTGGCGGCGGGCCGCCGCCGCGGCCGACCTGGCGACGGCGGACTGCGCACCGGCGGCGTCGGCGAAGTTGCCGGCCTCGTCGGCCGCGTCCGCGGCGGCGGTGGCGTTGGCGCCCGCACCGGCGGCGGCTGCCGCCGCCTCACCGGCCTGGGTCGCCGCCTCGCCCGCTGCCACGGCGGCGTCGGCCGCGAGCCGTGCGCCCTTGGCGGCGTTGCGGGCGTCCTCGGCGGCCTTGCGGGCGGCCGAGGCCTGGCCCGCGTCGGTCGCCGCGTTCGCCGCCGCGCCACGTGCGCGCGCCGCGGCCTCGGCGGCACCCGCGGCGGCCTCGGCGGCCTGCGACGCGGCGCTCGCCGCGATGCGGGCCGAGGTGTTGGCCGCGCGGGCCGCGCCGATGGCCTCCTGGGCGGCCTGGGCGGCACCGGTCGCGGCCTCCGCCGCCCGGCCCGCCGCGTTCGCCGCCAGCTTGGAGTCCTTACGGGCCTCCTCGGTCTCCTTGGCCGCCTTCTGGGCGGCTTCCTTGGCCAGCTTCGCGGCCATCACCGCGCGCTCGGAGGCCTCCTTGGCGGCGTCGGTCTCCCGCTTGGCGAGCTTCCCGGCCTCCTTGGCGCGCTCGGCCAGCTGGGCGACGGTGGAGCGCTCCTCGTCCCGGGCGCGGGCCACGTTCTGCCCGACGTCCAGGAACTCCCGGATGTCGTCGATGGAACCGGCGAGGGCGACCTTGGCGGCTTCCTTCGTCGCGGGGCCGCCGGCGCTCATGATCTGCATGAGCCGTACCCGGTCGTCGGCCTCCCGGGCCGGGTACTGGCCCTCGTCGAGGAACCTGCGGACGTCCTCCGGCGTGCCGCCCAGCGCGGCCTTGCCGGCTTCCTGGACACCGCTGCCGCCCGCGCTGACGATCTGCATGACCCGGACCCGCTGGTCCTGCTCCATCGGAGCCTGCCAGCCGCTCCGCAGGAACGTCCGCAGCTCCTCCCGGGTGCCGGCGAGGGCCTGCTTGGCGGCCTCGCGCACCCCTCGGCCGCCCAGGGTGAACACCTGGACGGTGGCCACGCGGTCGTCGTGCAGTTCGGCGAGTTCCTTCTCGCTGTCGAGGAAGCGACGGACATCCGCGTCACTGCCCAACAGGGCCGCTTCCGCAGCCGCCTTGACGCCCGGACCGCCGGTCTTCCACAGGTCGACTATCCGGCCGCGTTCCGTCGCCGGGACGGGGTTGACGATGGTGACGTCACCCGCCGCGTCGGCCGCTGCGGGGCTCGTACCGAGCAATCCCGCGACAAGGGCCAGGGACACCACTGTCAGGCACGCACCGCGCATGCCGGTATTCGCCTGTCTTCTCGCTCTCGCGGAGTAGACACTTCTCTTCACCGAGTCGGCCTTTCCAACGTGCTGTGAGATGCCCATGTATGGGTCGGCTGAGCATAAGCGCTGGTGAGGGGCCGTCAACTGGCTATATATGGAAGGTGAAATTCCGTCTGACGCAACGGACTTGATTATGCGTCGGGGTGGCCGGGTGATACGTTATGAGTGGGCCCTTTATCCAATGCTTATGCGCGGAAATGAAGCCGCGCGCCGATTGCGTGGCTGCTGAAACGGCCGCCATTCGGAAAGGCGTGCCCGGGTAATGGGCCGATGGCGCCCTTCGGGTGCCCGCCGTCGTTCGAGCCTCCTTTCCGCCCGAGTCATATGCCCTCTTTGTCCCGCCTTGCCAGTACCTTGGTGCGCGGCGTCGGAGGCGAAGGGGCACGGCATGGACCGCACGCGGTGGGCAGCGCTGCTGGCCCATCCGGCGCGGGTGCTGGTCGGTGCCTTCGTCGGGGTCATCGCGGTCGGGGCCGGGCTGCTCATGCTGCCCGCGTCGGCCGAGAACGGGCGGGCCACGAGCGCGCTGACCGCCCTGTTCACCGCGACCGGCGCGATGACCGGCGGGCTGTCCGTCGTCGACACCGGCGGACACTGGAGCGCCTTCGGCGAGGTCGTGGTGCTGGGACTGATCCAGCTCGGCGGCTTCGGCATCATGACCCTCGCCTCCCTCCTCGGGCTTCTCGTCTCCGGCAGGCTCCGGCTGGGCCTCCAGCTGACCGCCCAGGCCGAGACGCAGAGCCTCGGCATCGGAGACGTCCGCAAGGTCCTGCGCGGGGTGGCCGTCATCACCGCCGCCGTGGAGCTCACGATCGGCGGCTGGCTGACGCTGCGCTTCCGTTTCGGCCGTGGGCAGCCGATCGGGGAAGCGGCGTACCACGGGCTGTTCCACGCGGTATCGGCGTTCAACAACGCCGGGTTCGGGCTGCGCCCCGACAATCTCGTCGGCCACGCCAAGGACGTCTGGGTCATGCTGCCGATCGCCCTGGCCTGCTTCCTCGGCAGCATCGGCTTCCCGGTGCTCCTCGAAGTGCTGCGCGGCGCCCGCTCGGGCGCCTTTCTCCGGTCCGCCCGACGCTGGTCGCTGCACACCCGGCTCACCCTCCTCACCACCGGCTTCCTGCTGGCCGCCGGAGGCGCCTTCACGTTGCTGCTGGAGTGGGGCAATCCCGGCACCCTCGGGCCGCTGTCCTGGCCCGACAAGCTCACAGGCGGCTTCTTCAACTCCGTCACCGCCCGCACGGCCGGCTTCAACAGCGTCGACGTCGGGGAGATGGAGCCCGCGACCCTGCTCGGCACCACCGTGCTGATGTTCATCGGCGGCGGCAGCGCGAGCACCGCGGGCGGCATCAAGGTCACCACCTTCGCCGTGCTGGCCGCGGCGATCCTCGCCGAGGCGCGCGGCGACTCCGCGGTGGAGGTCATGGGCCGCCGGGTCGCACCCTCGGTCGTGCGTCAGGCGCTGACCGTCGCGCTGCTGGGCGTGGGCGCGGTCATGCTCGCCACCATCGTCCTGCTGACCATCAGCGAGGAGCCGCTGGAAGCCGTCCTCTTCGAGGCCACCTCGGCGTTCGGCACCTGCGGGCTGAGCACGGGCATCACCGGCGACCTGCCGACGGCCGGGCAGCTGATCCTGATCGCGCTGATGTTCCTCGGCCGGCTCGGCCCGATCACCCTCGCTTCCGCGCTCGCGCTGCGCGTGCGCGGCCGCCGTTACCAGCTGCCCGAGGAGCGACCCGTCATTGGCTAGTCACATGGACCGACTGCGCCGCGGCCCGCGCCGCATCCGCCGTACGCACCGGCGGGGCGCCGCCGACGGCCCCGGCGCCGGTGATCTGCGGGTCGCGGTCATCGGGCTGGGACGCTTCGGGATCTCGCTCGGCACCGAACTGATGCGCCGCGGCTGGGACGTTCTGGGCGTGGACTGCGACGCCGCCCTCGTGCAGCGGCTGCGCGACGAGCTGACTCACGCCGCCGCGGCGGACTGCACCGACCCCGAGGCGCTGGCCCAGCTCGGGGTGGCGGAGTTCCCGCGGGCCGTGGTGGGCATCGGCGACGCCCTGGAGGCCAGCGTCCTGGTCACCTCCAACCTCGCCGACGCGGGCGTCCCGCGCATCTGGGCCAAGGCCGTCAGCCGCCAGCACGGCAGGATCCTGGAGCGGGTCGGCGCCCACCATGTGGTGCTGCCCGAACAGGACATGGGGGAGCGGGTGGCTCACCTCGTCACCGGGCGGATGCTCGACTTCATCGAGTTCGACGACGACTACGCCCTGGCCAAGACCGTCGCACCCGCCTGCGCCACCGGTCGGCCGCTCGGTGAGCTCAAGATCCGCTCCACGTACGGGATCACGGTGGTCGGCATCAAGCGGGCCGGCGAGGACTTCACCTACGCCACGGCCGAGACGGTCGTACGGCCCGGGGACATCATCATCGTCACCGGCCGGACGCGGATCGTGGAGACCTTCGCCGAAATGATGTGAGACGCCCTGCCTTCAAGGACGTGCCGGTCCTTTACGGCCCGCGCTCCTCGACCACCGGCGCCTCTCCGAACCGTGCCAGCGCCAGCGCGCCCAGCACCGCCAAGGCGAAGCCCGCCACCGCCAGCGGGGCCAGGCCCGGCCTGGTGCGGTCGCCGAGCCACACCACGCCCACCAGCGCCGGACCGAGCGTCTCCCCGATGACCATGCCGGCGGTGGCCGCCGTCACCGAGCCGCGCTGCAACGCCGACGTCAGCAGCAGGAACGCCGCGCCGCCGCCGAGCAGTACGGCATAGGCGGCGGGGTTGGTGACCAGCGCGCCCGGCGAGACGTCGTCGGCCAGCCGGACCGCGACCTCCACCACCCCGAAGCCGATGCCCGCGCCCAGGCCGAGGGCCGCCGCCCGGGCCCGGCCGGGGAGCCGGCCGGCCGGCGCGCCCATGACCAGCACCCCGGCCGCGACGCCCAGGGTCCCCAGGCGCAGGGCGAGGGAGCCCGTTTCGTCGCCCTCCGCGCCGGAGGCCAGGCCCAGCATCGCCAGGCCCCCGCACACCACGCCCACCGCCGCCCACTCCACGCGGCTGAGCCGCACCCGCAGCACCCGGGAGGCCACCACGGCCGTCACCGCGAGGCTCGCGGCGAGCGCGGCGCCGACGGCGTAGATGGGCAGGTGGCGCAGGGCGAACAGCTCCAGTGCGAAGCCGAGGGCGTCGAGGGCCAGACCCGCCAGATACCGCCACTGGCGCAGCACGCGCATCAGCAGCACCGTGTCCACGCCCGAGCCGCTGCCGGGCGCGACGGCCCGGGCCGCGACGGCCTGGAGGACGGACGCGGTGCCGAAGCAGACCGCCGAACCGAGCGCGCAGATCATCCCCAAAAGCACATACCGACTGTAGAACGCCCTGAGTTCCGATGCCGGGACGCGCCCCTTAGGGTGAACGGACTTCAATCGGTCCGAGTTGACGGGGGTCAGCCACATGGCAGCGAAGGAACGACGACGACTGCGGTCCAGTACGGTCGTCTTGGGCGGAATGGGAGTCCTTGCCACCGCCCTGACCTCCTGCGGCTCCGAACCCGACAGGCGCTGCGTCGACCCGAACAGCTACGACGTCTCGCGCGGCTACAAGGTCGTCGACTCCAAGGCGTGCGGCAAGGGCGGCGGCAGCGGCAGCGGCGGAAGCAGCGGCGGCTCCTCCTCCGGGCGCTGGTACTACGACGGCAGCAAGTCCGGCGGCTTCTCCGACCGCGGCACGTTCAGCAAGAGCCAGGCCGTCGACCGCGGCGGCTTCGGCTGCTCCGGTTCCGGCTCGGGCGGTGGCTGAGCGAGCATGCGCCGCCATCGCACAGAGCCCCGGCCCGGCTGGCAGACCATCGTCGAGGAGCAGGGGCTCGTCTACCCCCTCACCCGCTACCCGGACGGCTCCCTGCGGCCGTACTGGGACGAGAGCGCGTACTACTCCTTCGAGCTGGCGGAGATAGAGGAGCTCGAGGAGGTCGTCGAGGAGCTGCACGGCATGTGCCTGGCCGCCGCCGCGCACATCGTGGACACCGGCCGCTTCGCCGACCTCGGCGTCACCGACCCGCGCCTCGCGGCCCTGATCGCCGAGTCCTGGCGGCGGCGCGCCGAACTGCCGTCCGTCTACGGCCGGTTCGACCTGCGCTACGACGGCGACGGCCCGGCCAAGATGCTGGAGTACAACGCCGACACCCCCACCTCTCTCGTGGAGGCCGCGAGCCCGCAGTGGTTCTGGATGGAGGACCGCTTCCCCGACGCCGACCAGTGGAACTCCCTCCACGAGCGGCTCGTCGACTCCTGGAAGCGCCAGGCCCCCCTGCTGCCGCCCGGCGCGCCGCTGTACTTCGCGCACTCGGCCGACGACGAGCTGGGCGAGGACCTGATGACGGTCGCCTATCTGCGCGAGACGGCCGAACAGGCGGGCCTCGACACCCGGGCCATCTCGATGGAGGACATCGGCTGGGACCGGCTCTCCGGCCGCTTCGTCGACGAGCGGTACGGCTTCGTACGGGCCTGCTTCAAGCTGTACCCGTGGGAGTGGCTGGCCACGGACCGCTTCGGCCCGCACGTCCTGGACACCCTCGACAACGGCGGCGGCACCGGCTCCACGCTGTGGATCGAGCCCGCGTGGAAGATGCTGCTGTCCAACAAGGCCCTGCTCGCGGTGTTGTGGGAGCTGTTCCCCGGCCACCCCAACCTGCTGCCCGCCTACCTCGACGGCCCCCGCGAGCTGGCCCACGGCCGTGGCTACGTCGCCAAGCCGCTGCTGGGCCGTGAGGGCGCGGGCGTCACCGTCCACGAACCGGGCTCCGCCGCGCCCGCCCGCGACGAGGCCTGCTGCTACCAGGAGTTGGCGCCGCTGCCCGACTTCGACGGCAACCGCGTGGTGCTCGGCGCGTGGGTCGTCGAGGACGAGGCGGCGGGGCTCGGCATCCGGGAGTCCTCCGGCCTGGTCACGGACGGCTACGCGCGCTTCCTGCCCCACGTGATCCTCTGACCGCCTCTCGCCTGACCGGCGGGCCTTCGACTGCCGGCCACTGTGCCGCTTCTCGCCTGACCGGCGGATCTCGACTATGGCCCGCGTGGCCGCCTGCGGCGGCGGGCGCCCTGCGGGCGCGTCCTCAAACGCCGGACGGGCTTGATGTGGCTGAGCTCAGCCGATAACAGCCCGTCCGGCGCTTGAGGACACCGCCGCGCAGCGGTGGTGCGCCCCATGATCCGCCGGACACAGCGGACGTCAGAACAGCTGCTGCTGCCCCCGCGTCGGCGGCTCGTCCGGGTCGAAGAGCCGGGGGGCCGTCGACAGCAGGGGCGCGGACTTCCGCGACCCCGGGCAGGAGATGAGCTCGAACGAGGAACGGCGGCCCGGCGGATCGTGCCGCGCGAAGCGACCGCCGACGACGGCGATCTCACGGGCACAGACGGGACATGTACGGCGGGGAGAGGACATGACACCAGTGTGACGCAGCGCGGCGGGACCACCGGCGCTCCGGACGGGCGTCAGAACGACTCCGTCGGTACGTGGGTGCCCCAGACCTCGCGGAGCGCGCCGCACACCTCGCCGATCGTCGCCCGTGCGCGCAGGGCATCCTTCATCGGGTAGAGGACGTTGTCCGTGCCCTGTGCCGCGCGCTTGAGGTCCGACAGCGCGGACTCGACCGCCCGGCCGTCGCGTCCGGCGCGCAGCTCCGCCAGGCGCCGGGCCTGGCGGGCCTCGATCTCCGGGTCCACGCGGAGCGGCTCGTAGGGGTCCTCCTCCGCGAGCTGGAAGCGGTTGACGCCCACGACCACGCGCTCGCCGCTGTCGGTCTCCCGGGCGATGCGATAGGCGTTGCGCTCGATCTCGCCCTTCTGGAAGCCCTGCTCGATGGCGGCGACGGCGCCGCCGAGGTCCTCGACGCGGGTCATCAGGTCGAGCGCGGCCCGCTCCACGTCGTCGGTCAGCGATTCGACCGCGTACGAGCCCGCGAAGGGGTCGACCGTCGCCGTGACGTCGGTCTCGTGGGAGAGGACCTGCTGGGTGCGCAGGGCGAGGCGGGCGGACTTGTCGGTGGGCAGGGCGATGGCCTCGTCGAAGGAGTTCGTGTGCAGCGACTGCGTGCCGCCCAGGACGGCGGCGAGGCCCTGGACGGCCACCCGCACCAGATTCAGCTCGGGCTGCTGCGCGGTCAGCTGCACCCCCGCCGTCTGGGTGTGGAAGCGCAGCATCAGCGACTTGGGGTCGCGCGCGCCGAACTCCTCGCGCATCACCCGCGCCCAGATCCGCCGGGCCGCCCGGAACTTCGCGACCTCCTCCAACAGCGTCGTCCGGGAGACGAAGAAGAAGCTCAGCCGCGGGCC
This sequence comes from Streptomyces sp. NPDC033229, assembly GCF_055576875.1. Taxonomy (NCBI): domain Bacteria; kingdom Bacillati; phylum Actinomycetota; class Actinomycetes; order Kitasatosporales; family Streptomycetaceae; genus Streptomyces; species Streptomyces sp. NPDC033229. Next base: position 11,468 of record NZ_JBVIQR010000002.1, read on the forward strand.
GAAGTCGTCGACGTTCATGCCCGCCGCCACGGCCGTACGGACGTACTCGATGCCGTCGGCCAGGGTGAAGGCGATCTCCTGCGCGGGCGAGGCTCCCGCCTCGGCCATGTGGTAGCCGGAGATCGAGATCGTGTTCCACCGGGGGATCTCGGCACCGCAGTACCGGAAGATGTCCGCGGTCAGCCGCAGCGACGGCTTGGGCGGGAAGATGTACGTCCCGCGCGCGATGTACTCCTTGAGGACGTCGTTCTGGATGGTGCCGTTCAGCCGCCGGGCCGGGACGCCTTGTTCCTCGCCGACGAGTTGGTAGAGCAGCAGGAGCAGGGCCGCCGGGGCGTTGATGGTCATCGACGTGGAGACCTTGTCGAGCGGGATGCCGTCGAACAGCGTCCGCATGTCCTCCACGGAGTCGATCGCGACGCCGACCTTGCCGACCTCACCGCTCGCGAGGGGCGCGTCCGAGTCGTGGCCCATCTGGGTGGGCAGGTCGAAGGCGACCGACAGGCCCGTCGTGCCGTGGTCGATGAGCTGCCGGTAGCGGGCGTTGGACTCGGCGGCCGTGCCGAAGCCCGCGTACTGCCGCATGGTCCAGGGGCGGCCGGTGTACATCGTCGGGTAGACGCCGCGGGTATAGGGGAACGCGCCGGGCTCGCCCAGCTTCTCGGCGGGGTCCCAGCCGTCGAGCGCTCCCGGCCCGTAGACCGGCTCGACGGGCAGTCCCGACTCGTTCGTCCACGTGCCGTCCGACTCGCGTGCCATGTGTTCACGCCTCCCGCCGCCGTCACCGGCAACCACCAGAGCCTGTGCAACGCGACTGTAGCGGCGGGGGAGCGGGCGGGGGCGGGGGCGCGCACGGGCACCCCGCCCGGGGAGGGAGGGGGGCGCGGGCAGGGCCGGGGGAAGAGCCCCGCCCGCGCCGGGTGCGCAGAGCCGGCTGTTGGGGGAACTCCAGCTCATGCGCGGCCGATGACCAGTCGGCCCACTCCCTTCTGCGTCACCGGGTCGAAAAACGTCACACCGAACGTCACACCGTCGGAAGAATCCGGCGAATCCGCGGCAGCGGAGTGCGGTCAGCGGGCCAGGATGTCGAGCACCGGCGTCGCCGCGGTGGGTGCCGGGAGCGCCGGCGGCAGAGGCACCGGCAGCGTCGGCGGCCGGGTGTGCGAGCCGCTGCGCGAGTGCGGAACGGGCCGTGAGGTGCGGTGGGCCTCGTCCCAGTCGGGGACGGTGCCGCTCTTGAGGATCCGCTGGCACAGGGCGCGCAACTGGGCCGCGCCGCCCTCGGCGCGCTCCAGGGTGCGGACCTCGTCCTCGTCGACGCGCTGACGGGCCAGCAGCAGGCGGCAGACCCGGGCGTAGGCCTTGGGGTCCTGCTTGGCGTTGCCGCCCTTGCCGGTCCCGGCGCGGTCGTCGTCCGGTCCGGTCGTGGCCGAGGGGCTCCTACCGGGGCCGTCGTCCTTGCCGTCCCGCCCGGTGGCCGAGCCGTGGCCCGGCGTCGCGGAGCCGGACGCCGAGGGTCTCTCGCCCGGTCGCCGGGTGCCGGTGGCGCCGGGCGAGGGCGTGGCGCCGTGATCGTCGATGCCGGGCGCGAGGGTGCGCGTGTCACGGTCCTCGGCCGCCGACACGCTGGTGGCGGGCGCCGGTGCGCTGCCCGCGCTCCCGAAGGGGCCCGGCAGCACGCCCGTTCCGGCGGCGACCGCGACCCCGCCGAGCGCGCACCCGGCCAGGGCCAGCGCCAGCGCGCCCTTGACGGGGCGGCGCAGGAACGACCGGGTCCGGGCAGGGGTGGCGAGCCGCACGACAGGCTCGTCGTTATCCGCGGCGGCCCCCGACGCACCGCCGCGCACCGAGCGCAGCGACGCCCGTGCGCCCGGGGCGCCTTCGGCCCGGGCCGCGCGGAACGCGGCGAGCGCCGCCTCCTCGCCGGGCAGCGGCCCGTCGGCCCCGGCTTCCGGCAGCACCGGGGGCCGCAGGTCGGCGAGGCTCGCGGCCAGCCGCTCGGCGACGGGGCGGGTGTCTTTGTCCAGAGCTGCGGAGTCGACCGTTCCGCCGCGCAGCATTCGCTCCACGGCATCGTCATCCAGCCAGTCGTACCGGTGGTCGTCCGCCATCACATGTCCTTCTGCGTCCGCGGCCGCAATTGCGTCACACCCGCAGAACCGCCTGCTCCGGGAGAGGACTGCCGCTGTCCGGGGATCTGGTCGGCCGACTGCGGGCCGGGACCGGCAGTGACCAGCTCGGCCAGCCGCCGCAGGCCCCGGTGCGCGGCGGTGCGCACCGCGCCGGGGCGCTTGCCGAGCACGCCCGCCGCGCTCTTCGCGTCGAGTCCGACGACGACGCGCAGCACGACGGCCTCGGCCTGGTCCTGCGGGAGCTGGGCGATCAGGGCGAGGGTGCGGCCGGTGCCGAGGGACTCCAGGGCCTCGCCCGCGGTGTCCGCGTCGGCGGGGCGGCCCGCGAGCTCGCTCTCGTCGCCGCCGACGGCCGGGCGCCGTCCGCGCATCCGGATGTGGTCGAGCGCGCGGTTGCGGGCGATCCGGGCCGCCCAGCCGCGGAAGCGGTCGGCGTCCCCGGAGAACCGGGCGAGGTCCCGGGCTATCTGCAACCACGCCTCGGACGCCACGTCCTCGGCGTCCGCGTCACCGACGAGCGATCGCACGTATCCGAGCAGCCGCGGGTGCACGGACCGGTAGACGGTACGGAATGCCGTCTCGTCCCCGTCCTGCGCCGCACGCACCGCGACGGTCAGCTCAGCGTCGTCCCCCTGCACGCCTTCATCCTGCCCCACTGGTGGAAACCGAACTTCAGTAGCCCGCCGGACCGCTGCCGAAAGGATTCTGCGCAGGGCCGCCGGGGCCGTACGGGGAACCAGGCTGCGGACCGGGCTGTGCGGGCGGGTAACCGGGGAATCCGGGCTGCGGAGCGCCGACGGGCGGGTAACCGGGCTGCGCGAAACCGGCCTGCGGATATCCGTTCGGAGGGAACCCGGCAGGCGGCCCGGCCAGCGCGCGCTGCTCCTGCATCTTCGTCAGCTGCCCCACGAGCAGCGCCGCGAGCACCGCGGCGGCGAGGAGCAGCAGCCGGGAGAAGATGGTGAAGGAGGCGCCCGTCATCAGGGTGTGGATGTCGCCCTCGACATCGGAGGCGTCGTAGCCCCGGGCCCGGATCTTCGCCGAGGCGACCGAGTAGGTGGTCGACCCCATGAGGCTGAACGCCATGGCCGCCGTCCACAGCGTCCACCAGGAGTTGAGCAGCCCCTTGCGGACGTTCTGCGGGCCCGCCGGGGAGCTCGCCCGGTAGATGTCGTTGGCGATCTGCTTGGGGAACCACAGGTTGACGACCGGCGTGAACCACGCGCCCACCGCCCAGCCGGAGGTGAACCGGTGCGTGCCCGGCGCGAAGTACTCCGCGTTGAGCCGGGCCCGCCGGAACCAGATCACCCAGAGCACCGCCGTGGCGGCCATCACCAGGAGATACACGAAGTCCATGCCGACGGCGAAGGCCTCCGCGTCGTCGAGCTCGCGCCCGGCCGACAGCGACAGTCCCGAGTCGAGGAAGTCCTGCATCGCCGCCCGGTGCTTGCCGCGCGCCCCGATGACCAGCATCAGCATCGGCACGTTCAGCCACAGAAGCACGGTCAGCGCGATCCGCACCCCCCGGCGCAGGTCCACGCCGCCGACGGGCAGCGCCCCGGCGTACGGGTACGGCGGGGCCGGCATGCCCATCGGCTGCGGTGCCTGCTGATAGGAGCCGCACGCCGCGCAGCGGCCGTCCGGGCCCACGGCGACAGCGCGGCAGTGACCGCACGGATACATCTTCTTCAGCCCCCAGGGGATGTGGCCGTGACCCCGGCCACCGGGAAAAGTCAGTGACGATCGCGCCCACCAGGCGCGGAAAAGGGCACGTTACGGGCTGGGGCCCGGCCGCGTCCACACCACCCCCGTCTCCACGGCGCGATCGATTCCGATGGCGGGTGTGACGTAATCGCGGGTCGTGGCGCTGTAGGTAGTGCGGGCCACTCCATGGTTCGCACCGGACGGCGGCCGGAGCCTCTCCTGTGGGGGGTGGCGGCTCCGGCCGTCCTCCGTCCGGAGCCGCCCCTGCTATTCGGCCGCTTCGTCGGTGACGTCCTTGACGGTGATCGTCAGGTCGTTGGTCACCGTGAAGTACGGGCGCAGCCGCACCCCTCCCGCTGCGCCGCGGGTCGCCGCCGGGAAGGTGTCGATGCCCTTGCGGTCCGCGAAGTCCCCGCCGATCCGGCCCATGCGCACCAGCGCGGCCCCCGCCGCCGGGCGCACCCACAGGTCCCACAGATCCTGCTCGTCGCCGCGCCGCGTCTCCATCGGCCCGTACGGCAGGCAGCCCGAGCCGCCCGCGAGCGGTGCGCGCACGTCCCCCACCGAACCGTCGCCGCCGCGCAGCCGGGCGACGATCTCGGCGCCCTCGCCGAACGTCGTGCCGTGGGCGGCGAGGGTGAGCGTGACGCCCTCCTCGCCGACCCGCACCTCGGTGACCTCCGCGTGCTCGGGGCGCAGCCAGGTGCGCACCGCGAGGAAGCCGTCGCTCGTCTCGTACGGCACGCGCGCGGCGACGCCGTCGGCCGTCGCCGCCAGCGGCAGCGTCAGCAGCGCCTTCTGCTCGACGAGCCCGGCGGCCAGCCGGCGGCGGGACTTGTCGCCGGGGCGCTCGACGTAGCTGTCCCAGCGGCCCTCGGCCAGCGGCGCGCACGCGAAGCGGGCCTCGGCCCAGCCGCCCGGCTCACGGCGGCCCGTCAGCTCGGCGCGCACGCTCTCCTTGCCCTTGGTGCCGCGGTGCCGCAGCAGCACATGGGTGTCGGCGTCGGTGAGCTGCTCGGCGCGCAGCCGGACGGTCAGCGTGCCGTCGGCCTCGACGGCGCAGCGGGCCACGGGGTGGGCGATGTCGGTCTGCGGCGCGGGGGCCGGGGCGGCCTTGGGGCGTCCGCCGCCGAAGAGACCGCGCAGCAGCCCCTTCTTCCTCTCGGCCGTCGACCCCGGGCGCAGCTCCTCGAAGAGCTCCTCGTAGCGCTGGGCGATCCGCGAGGGCTCGTAGCGGTGGGCGGTCTCGCGCGCGGCGGCGCCCAGGCGGCGGCGCTGCTCGGCGTCGCCGGTGAGCTTCAGCAGGGCGTCGGCGTAGGCGTCGACGGCGTCCGCGTCGTCGAGCGGGACGAGCACGCCGTCGGTGCCGTCGGTGAGGATCTCGCGCGGGCCGTAGGGGCAGTCGGTGGCGATGACGGGCAGGCCCGCGTGCATGGCCTCGACGATGGTCATCCCGAAGGACTCGGCGTCGGAGGCGACGGCGGCGACGGAACCCTTGGACCACTCGGTCTCGATGGGCGAACGGGCGCCCATGAGCGTGATCCGCTCGTACAGGCCCAGCTCCTCGATCTGCTTGCGCAGCTTGGCCTTGGCGGGGCCGCGGCCGTAGATCCGCAGGTTCCACTCGGGGCGCTCGGCGGCGATCTTCGCGAAGGCGGCGATGAGCCGGTCGTAGCGCTTGACGCCCACGAGGCGGCCGGCCGAGACGATCGTGTTCGAGTCGCCGGTGGAGGGCTCGGCGGCGGGGGCGGGCACGGCGTTGGGAATGGAGAGGATCTTCGCGTGGGCGCCGGGGAGGGCGTCCCGGTAGTGCCCGGCGTCGGCCTCGGAGACGGTGGCGAAGGCGTCCAGCGCGGCGATCGCCGGGTCCATCACGGCGTGCAGCTCGGGGACGTGCGCCTCGTGGGTCAGATGCTCCTGGCCGAGGCGCAGATAGCGGTCGCTGCCGTACTTCGCGAGATAGCCGATGAGCTTGGGCCGGGTGGCGATGACGACGTCGGCGTCGGTGGCGGCGAGGTGGGCGGCGACGCGCTCGTCGGTGAGGGCGGTCGCGGCCATCCGGCCGTTGTCGATGCGCTCGTCACGGAAGATCTCGCTCGGCTGCTGGTTCCGCGGGGCCGTGTACTCGTCGCCCTCGGTGCCCTCGCGCAGGTCCACGAGGGGGGTCAGGCGCACCCGTGGATCGATGGCCAGCTCTGGTTCGTCCACGGGGCGGTTGACGCTGACGATCCGCACCTCGTGCCGGTCCGCGAGGGCGGCTGCGAGGTTGACGGTCGAGCGGATCGTGCCGCCGATCCCGTACGCGTTGTGAAGCAGGAATTCGATCTTCATCGGGCCCTCGTTCAGATGCGCGGGCGCGCGTGCGCGCACTCCGCCGTGGAGAGTACGCGGGCATCCCGAATCTGTCCTTCCGTATCCGCGTGACGAAGGGACGGCCCACGTGGTTCACCCCCGGAGGCTAAGCCCCCGGCGCCCGGACACGCCCGGCGAGTGCCGAGAAGTCCCTCCACGGCAGGGTCGGCGGGCGGGGGTCCCACAGCCGCTGGGCGAGCGCCGCCAGCGGCAGCCGGATGCCGTTCGCCACCTGCTGCGGGGTCTGTGCGCCCGCCCGGTCGCACCAGACGGCGAGCCGGCCGCCGAGGATCCGCGAGGGCCCGGCGAGGTTCGCCGGTACGGCGCTCGTGCCGCGCAGCACCGCCGGGGACCACTGCTCGTAGATCCGCTCCCCGGTGGGGTAGCGGAACTGGTTGGGCTCGCCGAGGACGTAATAGAGGTACTCGTCGTTGAGATTGACCACCGGGCGTCCCTCGTTCAGGTACTCCAGCGGCTCACGGGCCCCCAGCTCCTTGCCGGTCCAGTACTCGACCTCGATGTCCTTGTCGGCGCTGACCGCACCACCGCTGAAGAAACCGTCGTTCCAGGCCTTGGCCTTCTTGCCGAGGGAGCGCAGGACGGCGGCCCGGTCGTTCAGCCAGCCCGTGGCCAGGTCCTGGATACGGCCCTGGGGCCCGTACTTCGCCCGGGCCTGCTCGGCCAGGCGCGGATAGGAGGCCTGCGGGTCCTTCGCGAGCAGCGCACGGTACTCGTCGGCCCCCAGATGCCAGTACGGGCCGGGGAAGAGGGGCGCGAACTCGCGCAGCAGGTCGTCCACGATGCGCGCGGCCTCGGGCCGGGTGACGTCGACCGCGCCCTCGGCGGGCGTCCCGGCCCGGTTGCGCAGCTCCAGGGCGGGGTGGGCGTCCGTCACCGCGCCCAGGTGGCCGGGGGAGTCCAGCTCGGGGACGACGGTGATGTGCAGCTCCCCGGCGAGCGCGACGATCCGGCGGACCTCGGCCTTGGTGAGGTGCTGCGCGGAGACGACCTCGGGGTGGGACTCGCTCGCGATGCGGAAGCCCTGGTCGTCGGAGAAGTGCAGCCCGAGCATGTTGAGCTTGAGGTCGGCCATCTCGCGCAGCCGGGCCTCGATCCACTCGGCGGGGAAGTGCTTGCGCGCGGTGTCGAGGTTGAGGCCGCGCTGCGGCCGGTCGGGGCTGTCGCGCACGACGCCCTCGGGAACCCCGCCACCGGAGCGCACGGCCTGGACGACGGTCCGGGTGCCGTAGAAGACGCCCGCCTCGGCCGCACCGGTGATCTGGACCTTGCGGTCACGGGTGGTCAGCTCGTACCCCTCGGAGCCGCCGCTCTGGCCCGGGCGCAGGGCCAGCTCGATGTCGCCCGCGCGGGCGGGGCCGCCGGAGGAGGCGAGGTTCAGGTCCTGGGCGAGCCGACGGCCCTCGTCGGCGAGCGGGCCGCCGGGGTCGGTGACGACCCGGGCGCCGGTCGTGGGCCGCCAGCCGGGGCCGTTGCCCGCGGTGAAGGACCGCACGGAGGGAATGGTGCGCGGGGGCCCGGCCGGGACGGCGGCGAAGGACGGGGCGGAGGAGGTCGCGGCGGCCGAGGTGCCGGGGGAGCTCGCCGCGCTGGATGGGGACCGGGAGTCGAGCCTGGTCGGGGCGTCGCTCGCGCCGCCGTCGCTCCCGGGGCAGCCCATGAGGCTCATGGTGGCGACGAGGGAGAGGCTCGCCACGAGTCCCCGGGCGAGCGGCGCACGGGCGCTCTGAGCGCGGGCGGTCCGGGCGCGGATGATCTGAACGCGGGCGAGCGGAGCGCGGGTGATCCTGCCAGGTAGTCCCATGGAGCAAATCTCCTATTTGGTGCGACTCTGGGGCGAAGGTATTGCCCTTCACCGCTCCCGGCGTCGACTACGCGCCCGAAACCCCTCTCGTCCGAATGAAATTCGCGCATCCGTCGGACAGTGGCTGAGATGCATCGTTACCGTGGCGTAAACCTTGACGTCGTGACGTCTCGGGTTGGCGTCGATGACGTCTCAGCTTGGCGTCCCGGCCGTCGCTCCCGCCGCAGTTCGTCACTCCCGCCCCGTACTGCCCGGTCCTGCCATCTTTCTGCCCCTTTCTCGTTACTCCTCCTCGCTGCCTCCGGCCAGCCCGCTGCTGCCCGTGTGCCCCGCCTGTCCCTCTTCGCCCGTCCTCCGAGGAGCCCACGCTGCACGACCTCGACCGCTTCGACCGCTCTGGCCGCTTCGGCCGATTCGCTGGACTCGGCCGACTCGACGGACTCGATCGGCTCAACGCCGCGGCCCCGGACGAAGCCGAGGCCGCTCTCCTCGTCTGCTGCGGCAGCCGCCGCTGGGCCAGGCGGGTCGTGGCCCACCGTCCCTATCCCGCCCCGGACGCCCTGCTGGCCGCCGCCGACACCGCGGCCCGCGCCCTCGGCCGCGCCGACCTCTTTGAGGCGTTCGCCGCGGAGGCCGCCGGTTCGCTCACCCCCTCGCAGGCGCGCGCCGCCGGTGCGTTACGGGCCGCGTACGCCGCCTACGAGCGCAGATTCGGCCACGTTTTCGTGATCTGCCTGGACGGCTGCCGCCCCGAGGAGGCCCCCGGCCGGCTGCTCTCGGCCCTGGCCGTCCGGCTCGCGGGCACCCTCCACGAGGAGCACGCCATCGCCGCCGGGGAGCTGCGCCGCCTCGCCCGCGGCCGCCTCACCCGGCTGGCCGAAGGCACCCTCGTGCCCGGCGGCGGGGGTCCCGCATGGGATCCGCGGGAGTGTCAGGAGAGCCGTCGGTGACGTTTTGGTCGCAAGATCGGACTCGTATGAGCGGCAGACGGAAGTCGCACCTATCCTGACAAAAGCCCCACCCGTATCGGACACGCTGGGACGGACCGGACGCCTCGCCAAGGCCTCGGCCCCCCGATAGCTAGGCCGTACGTGCCTGTTTGATCACACCTGACATACCCCGCGAGACCGAACCGACAAGGCGTCGCTACGATGGCCAGGGCCGGTGGACCGTACCCGGCCGGGCCCGCTGACAGTGAAGCCGGCAGGCCCCAATCCCCGCTCCCGGAGGGTTTTCCGTGCCGGCTGGAACGCTGTACCGCGGCCGGGAAGGCATGTGGTCCTGGGTGGCTCATCGAGTCACCGGCGTCCTCATTTTCTTCTTCCTGTTCGTGCACGTCCTCGACACCGCGCTCGTCCGTGTCTCGCCCGAGGCATACGACGACGTCGTCGCGACGTACAAGACACCGATCGTCGCCGTGATGGAATACGGCCTCGTCGCCGCCATCCTCTTCCACGCGCTCAACGGCCTCCGCGTCGTCGCCGTGGACTTCTGGTCCAAGGGCCCGAAGTACCAGAAGCAGATGCTCTGGACCGTCATGAGCATCTGGATCGTGCTGATGGCCGGGGCTCTGTACCCCGTCCTCGGGCACGCCGCACGCGAACTGTTCGGGAGCTGACGTCTGATGTCCGCTGACACCTCTTCCGCGGTCGATCCCGTCGAGGGCGTGAGCCTGTACGACGTGGACAATCCGGCGCCGGTCATCGAGCCGCCCCGCAAGCGCACCAAGAAGACGCCGAAGTCGACCCGCACCAACTTCGAGCTGTACGGCTGGCTGTTCATGCGGCTGTCCGGCGTCGTGCTGGTCGTCCTGGTCCTGGGCCACCTGCTGATCCAGCTGGTCCTCGACGGCGGCGTCAGCAAGGTCGGCTTCGCCTTCGTGGCCGGCCGCTGGGCCTCGCCGTTCTGGCAGGGCTGGGACCTGCTGATGCTGTGGCTGGCCATGCTGCACGGCGCCAACGGCCTGCGCACGGTCATCAACGACTACGCGGAGCGGCCCAAGACCCGCTTCTGGCTGAAGAACCTGCTGTACGCGGCCACGGTGTTCACCGTCCTGCTGGGCACGCTGGTGATCTTCACCTTCGACCCGAACATCCGCTAGAGCCCGGGGCTGACGCGACCATGAAGATCCACAAGTACGACACCGTCATCGTCGGCGCCGGTGGCGCCGGCATGCGCGCGGCCATCGAGTCGACCAAGCGCAGCCGCACCGCGGTCCTGACGAAGCTCTACCCGACCCGCTCCCACACGGGTGCCGCGCAGGGCGGCATGGCCGCCGCGCTGGCCAACGTGGAAGAGGACAACTGGGAGTGGCACACCTTCGACACGATCAAGGGCGGCGACTACCTGGTCGACCAGGACGCCGCCGAGATCCTGGCGAAGGAGGCCATCGACGCGGTCCTCGACCTGGAGAAGATGGGCCTGCCGTTCAACCGCACCCCGGACGGCACCATCGACCAGCGCCGCTTCGGCGGTCACAGCCGTAACCACGGCGAGGCCCCGGTCCGCCGGTCCTGCTACGCCGCGGACCGCACCGGCCACATGATCCTCCAGACGCTGTACCAGAACTGCGTCAAGGAGGGCGTGGAGTTCTTCAACGAGTTCTACGTCCTCGACCAGCTGATCACCGAGGTCGACGGCGTCAAGAAGTCGGCCGGCGTGGTGGCCTACGAGCTCGCCACCGGCGAGATCCACGTCTTCCAGGCGAAGGCCGTCATCTACGCCTCCGGTGGCACCGGCAAGTTCTTCAAGGTGACCTCCAACGCCCACACCCTGACCGGTGACGGCCAGGCCGCCTGCTACCGCCGTGGCCTGCCCCTGGAGGACATGGAGTTCTTCCAGTTCCACCCGACGGGCATCTGGCGCATGGGCATCCTGCTGACTGAGGGCGCCCGTGGTGAGGGCGGCATCCTCCGCAACAAGGACGGCGAGCGCTTCATGGAGAAGTACGCGCCCGTCATGAAGGACCTCGCCTCGCGAGACGTCGTCTCGCGCTCCATCTACACGGAGATCCGCGAGGGCCGTGGCTGCGGTCCCGAGGGCGACCACGTCTACCTCGACCTCACCCACCTGCCGCCGGAGCAGCTCGACGCCAAGCTCCCGGACATCACCGAGTTCGCGCGTACGTACCTCGGCATCGAGCCCTACACGGACCCGATCCCGATCCAGCCCACCGCGCACTACGCCATGGGCGGCATCCCGACCAACGTCGCGGGTGAGGTGCTGGCCGACAACGACACCGTCGTCCCCGGCCTGTACGCCGCCGGCGAGGTCGCCTGTGTCTCCGTGCACGGCGCCAACCGCCTCGGCACCAACTCGCTGCTGGACATCAACGTCTTCGGCAAGCGGGCGGGCATCGCGGCCGCCGAGTACTCCGCGAAGGCCGACTACGTCGAGCTGCCGGAGAACCCGGCGCAGCTCGTCGCGGACCAGGTCGAGCGGCTGCGCAACTCCACCGGCAACGAGCGGGTCGCCGAGCTCCGCAAGGAGCTGCAGGAGACCATGGACGCCAACGTGATGGTGTTCCGCACCGAGCAGACCATCAAGACGGCCGTCGAGAAGATCGCCGAGCTGCGCGAGCGCTACCAGAACGTCTCCGTCCAGGACAAGGGCAAGCGGTTCAACACCGACCTGCTGGAGGCCATCGAGCTGGGCAACCTGCTCGACCTGGCCGAGGTCATGGCCGTGTCCGCGCTGGCGCGCAAGGAGTCCCGCGGCGGTCACTACCGCGAGGACTTCCCCAACCGCGACGACGTCAACTTCATGCGGCACACCATGGCGTACCGCGAGGTCGACGCGGACGGCAAGGACTCGATCCGCCTCGACTACAAGCCGGTCGTCCAGACCCGCTACCAGCCGATGGAGCGTAAGTACTGATGAGCACCCCGACGCTCGAGAAGAGCGCGGCCTCGGCCGAGTCCGAGGCCCCCGCGCACCTGATCACGGTCACCTTCCGGATCCGCCGGTTCAACCCGGAGATCTCCGACCAGGCGACCTGGCAGGACTTCCAGCTGGAGATCGACCCCAAGGAGCGGGTCCTCGACGGTCTTCACAAGATCAAGTGGGACCACGACGGCACGCTGACGTTCCGGCGTTCCTGCGCGCACGGCATCTGCGGCTCCGACGCCATGCGGATCAACGGCAAGAACCGCCTGGCGTGCAAGACCCTGATCAAGGACATCAACCCCGCCAAGCCGATCACGGTCGAGCCCATCAAGGGCCTTACGGTCCTGAAGGACCTCGTGGTCGACATGGAGCCGTTCTTCCAGGCGTACCGCGACGTCATGCCGTTCCTCATCACCAAGGGGAACGAGCCGACGCGTGAGCGCCTGCAGACGGCGGAGGACCGCGAGCGGTTCGACGACACCACCAAGTGCATCCTGTGCGCCGCGTGCACGTCGTCCTGCCCGGTGTTCTGGAACGACGGCCAGTACTTCGGCCCGGCGGCCATCGTCAACGCCCACCGCTTCATCTTCGACTCGCGCGACGAGGCCGGCGAGCAGCGGCTGGAGATCCTGAACGACAAGGACGGCGTCTGGCGCTGCCGCACGACGTTCAACTGCACGGACGCCTGCCCGCGTGGCATCGAGGTCACGAAGGCGATCCAGGAAGTCAAGCGCGCGCTGATCACGCGCCGCTTCTGACCTGCGGTCCGCTGTGGACGACGAGGGCCCCGCTCCATCCTTGGAGCGGGGCCCTCGGGCGTTCCCGTTGCCGCGCTGCGCGCGGTGTCCTCAATCGCCGGACGGGCTCAAAATTGAGCCCGGCGTTTGAGGACCGGGGTCCGGGGCGGAGCCCCGGTTACGCCGACCGCAGCGTCGACGTCACCCCCAGCAGAGCGTCCCGCTTGCGCGCCAGCTCCGCCATCTGCTCCTCCACACGGGACAGCTGCCCGTCCAGCACCTGGACGGAGTGTTCACACGCGAGCAGCCCCGGGCCGCCCTCGGTGCAGGGCAGCAGGTCACGGATGGCCTCCGTCGTCAGGCCACCGGCAAGGAGCTCACGGATACGGGCCACCCGCTCGACCGCGTCGGGCCCGTAGCGCCGGTAGTCGTTGGAGTCCCGCTCGGAGACGAGCAGGCCCTGACCCTCGTAGTAGCGCAGCAGCCGGGGGCTCACCCCGGTACGCCGTGACAGTTCACCGATCCGCATCGCGCGACTTCCCCACCCGCGTTTGACCTTGACACTGATGTCATACGGCAACCTCCGGCCCATGACACAGACACAGATTCTCACGCCCCTCGCCACCACCGTCCACGGATCCGGCCCCGGCCTCCTGCTCGCGCACGGCGCGGGCGGCAGCATCGAGGGAAACTACCTGCCGATCCTGCCGGCCCTCGCCGAGCGGCACACCGTGGTGGCCCCCGACTACCCCGGCTCCGGCGGCACGCCCCGCGCGAGCGAGCCGCTGACCCTCGACGGTCTCGCCGACGCCGTGGTCGCCTCCGCCACCGAGGCGGGCCTGGAGACGTTCACCCTGGTCGGCTACTCGCTGGGCACCCTGGTGTCCGTGCGGGCGGCCGCCCGGTACCCGGACCGGGTGCGCGGACTGGTCCTGACGGCCGGTCTGGCCAAGGCCGACAACCGGATGCTGGCATCCCTGGACATCTGGCTCAAGCTGCTGGCCGACGGGGACCGGGAGACGTTCGCGCGCTTCGTCTCCCTCAGCGCCTTCAGCGATCCGTTCTTCAACGCCGTCCCCACCGAGCAGCTCGACTCCTTCTACGAGCAGATCGCCGCCGGTGTCCCGGACGGCACCGCCGACCAGGCGTCCCTCGTGGGGACCGCCGACACCACGGGTGACCTCGACGGGATCCTTGTCCCCACCCTGGTCATCGCCACCACCCTGGACACGCTGGTCTCGCCCGCCAACTCCCGGGTGCTCGCGGAGCGGATCCCCGGCGCCGAGTACGCCGAGATCGAGGCGGGCCACGTCCCCATGGCCGAGCGGCCCGAGGAGTGGCAGAAGCTCATCACGGACTTCCTGGCCAAGCACGGCCTGTGACAGGCGCTCTGACCACTGGTCAGATGCGTCCCAGCTGCCACAGCCGCCAGGTGCCCGTGCCGTCCGAGAGGTACTGCGTGCCGGAGATGGCGGAGTCGCTGAGGGCGTAGTCCTTCTTCTGCCACAGCGGCAGGAGGGGCACGTCCTCGGCGACGATCTTCTGGATGTCCCGGAAGGTGCCCGCGACCCGGCCGCGCTGCTCGTTCTGCTGGCTCGCCTCGATCAGCCGGTCGACGCGGGGGTTGGAGTAGCCCGAGTGCAGGGCGTTGCCCGCACCGACCAGGGGGCTGGTGAAGGTGTCCGGGTCGGGGAAGTCGGCGACCCAGCTGACGCAGTACGCGTCGTATGCCCCACGGGCGTAGCCCTTCTGGAACTCCGTCCACCCCACGCGCCGGGTGGTCACCTCGAACAGTCCGCTCGCCTCCAGTTGCTTCTTCAGCAGCGTCGCCTCCTGGTCCGTGGCGGCGCCCTGCGAATAGGCGAGGTCGAAGCGGACGGGCAGCCGGATCCCGGCCTCCCGCAGCAACTGCCGGGCCTTTGCCGGGTCGGGCCGGGGGTAGCGGTCGTAGAAGGACGTGGTGTGGCCGGTGAGGCCCGTCGGGACGAGGGAGTACAGCGGCTCGACCGTCCTGCGGTGGACGTCACGGGCGAGGGCCTCGCGGTTGACGACCGAGGCGACGGCCCGGCGCACCGCGACGTCCTTCACGGGCGAGCCGTCCCGCAGATTGAAGACCAGGTTCCGGGTGCTGGCCGCGGCGGACTCCATGACCTTCACGTCCGAGTCGGCGGGGGAGAGCGCCGCGATGTCCGTCGGCGGCATCGAGCGGGTGGCGACGTCGATGGACCGCCGCTGCCACGCCTGGCTCATCCGCTCCGCATCGGCGAAGTAGCGCACGACCACCGGGGAGCCCTTGCGTTTCATACCGCCCCGGTACTGCTCGGCGGGGGCCAGCTCGGCGCTCGCGCCCGCCCGGTACTTCTTGAGGACGTACGGGCCCGAGCCGTCCACCTCGTCCCCCGTGCGGAGCCGGTCGGCGGGGTAGCGGGTGCTGTCGACGATCGCCCCGCCGCCCGTGGCTATCTTGAACGGGAAGGTGGCGTCCGGCACCTTCAGCCGGAAGGTCACCCTGTCGTCGCCCGACGTCTCGACCGACCGGAGGGTCTCCAGCAGCGATCCGGGACCCTGGTCGGACTTGATGCGTCGGATGCGGTCGAAGGAGAACTTCACGTCCTTCGCCGTCAGCCCCCGCCCGTTCGAGAACTTCAGCCCGGGCCGCAGCACGCACGCGTAGGTGCGTAACTGGTCCTTGAAGCCGCAGCGCTCCGCCGCGTCCGGCACCGGGGAGCTGGAGCCCGCGGCGAAGGTCAACAGTGACTGATACACGTTGCTGTACAGCGCCCACGAGCCCGCGTCGTATGCTCCCGCCGGGTCGAGCGAGCTGACCGTGTCGGTCGTGCCGACCGAGATCGGCTCCTGTTTCTTCGTCTCCGGCGATAAGAGCGAGCAGCCTCCGACGCCGACCGCCAGCAGTAAAACGCCCACCGCACTCGTTGTAGCCGTCCGAACCCGGACCCCGCGCACCCCGTGCCCCCTCCGCCCAGTGATGCGCATCACCTAAACACACGAACGGACGTACGTCCCGGGAATCGGCCAAGTGATCGTCAAGTGCTCCCGGGCGGGTCGGCTATGAGCTGCGCCGCAACGCCCTCACGCCACGCAACCCGATGACCCCGACAGCCGTCCCCAGAAGAAACGAGGTGATCGCGAGCAGCAGATGGACCCAGAAGTACGCGGTCGGATCGCCCGCGTCGTCGAAGGCGAGCCCGCTGCCGTCCTTCCAGAGGTTTTTGACGAAAGTGATCCAGATGAACCAGCTCCACACCCCGAAGGCGAGCAGGAACCAGGCCACGGGGCGCGAGAGGGTGAAACCCGCGCGCGGGGAGTCCTCGGAAGAGTTCGGCATGGGTTTCAGTATGCGTTCGGACCCGCGCACTGGTCCTATCGGGTCCACGCCGGGGGCACGCGCCGGTGAGGCGCCCTCCTGCGGGCGTGGACCTGGAGGTACGTTCACGAACGTGCCGACGACGACATCACACTCCCCGCGGTGCGCCATGTCGCGCCGCCGCGCCGCCGCTCTGGTCGCAGCCCTGTTGCTCCCCGCGCTCACCGCCACCCCGGCCCTGGCCGACGAGAAGAAGGACGACAAGGGCCGCCCGCCCGCCCAGCCGCCCGCCCGGATGTCCACCGTCGGCGGTGAGCTGCTCGGCAAGCCGGGCACCCAGGTGCGGCTCGGCCCCGGCGCACCCGCCCTCCCCAAGGAGCTCACCGGCCGCTCGTGGCTGGTCGCGGACGCCGAATCCGGCGAGGTGCTCGCCGCGCACAACGCCCACTGGCAACTGCCGCCCGCCTCGACCCTGAAGATGCTCTTCGCGGACACCGTGCTGCCGAAGTTCCCCAAGGACCGGCAGTACAAGGTCAAGCCCGCCGATCTGGCGGGCATGGGCGCGGGCAGCAGCCTGGTCGGGGTCAAGGAGGACCAGACCTACTCCGTCCGCGATCTGTGGCTCGGCGTCTTCCTGCGCTCGGGCAACGACGCGGTGCGCGTGCTGGCCTCCATGAACGGTGGCATCCCGCAGACCGTCAAGGACATGCAGGCGCACGCCGAGGCGCTCCAGGCGAAGGACACCCATGTCGTCAGCCCCGACGGCTACGACGCCCAGGGGCAGGTCTCCAGCGCGTACGACCTGACCCTGTTCGCCCGCTCCGGGCTCCAGAAGGCGGACTTCCGCGAGTACTGCTCCACGGCGTACGCGAAGTTCCCCGGCGAGGCGAAGAAGGACGGCAAGCGGGACACGTTCGACATCATGAACACCAACCGGCTGCTGACCGGCGCGAACGGGATGACCGCGTACAAGGGCATGGCGGGCGTCAAGAACGGCAGCACCACCAACGCCGGCAACACCTTCACCGGCGTCGCCCAGCACGACGGCCGCAAGCTGCTGGTCACCGTCATGAACCCGGAGAACCGGGAGGCCAACGAGGTCTACAAGGAGACCGCGCGCCTGCTGGACTGGGGCTTCGAGGCGGCCGGGCACGTCAAGCCGGTGGGCCATCTGGTGCCGCCGCCGGGCGTGGCCGACAAGACCGGCCAGAGCGGTGTCCCCGGCACGGCGGACAGCTCGCAGGCGTCGGTCGCCGGATCGGGCGGCGGGATGTGGACGGCGGTCGGGATCACGCTGGCCTCGCTGGTGGCGGTGGCGGTGGCGGGGTTCGCCGTGCACCGTCGCTGGCCGCTGCCTGACCGGAGCCGTCGCCAAGGCTGACCTCCCGGGCGGACCGGTCGGGGCCGGAGGATTCGGGGCCGGGGGCGTCGGAACCGGAGGGGTCGGGGCCGGAGGGGTCGGGGCCGGAGGGGGAGACCTCTTCGGCCGCGTCCTCCGGGACGGCGGGGGCGGCCTCTTCGGCCGCGTCATCCCTCGCGGGCACCTCGCCGTGCGGGGTGGCCGTCCAGGCGGCGCAGAAGAGCGTCAGCCGCGCCGTGAAGTTGATCCACAGCAGCAGTGCCACCGGGGTGCCGAACGCCCCGTACATGCTCTTCGCGGCCACTCCTTGCAGATAGCCGCTCAGCAGCAGCTTGAGCAGTTCGAAGCCGACCGCGCCGAGCAGCGCGGCGACGACGAGCCGGCGCCGCTCGGGCAGGACGCCGGGCAGCCGTGACAGGACGTAGAGCATCATCACGAAGTCGGCGAGCACGGCGGCGCCGAAGCCCGCCGCCGTCAGCAGGGGAGCCCCGGCCCCGCCGTCGGCGAGCCCGGTCTTCTCGACGACCCAGCTCACCGCCGCCGACGCGAACGCCGAGCAGCCGAGTGACACCAGCGCCACCCCGCCGAGACCGACGAGCACGGCCGCGTCCTTGCCCTTGAGCAGGAAGGGGTTGCCGGGGGCCTCCTCCAGCTCCCACACGGCGCGCAGGCACTCGCGGAGCGTCCCGATCCAGTTGATGCCGGTGAAGAGCAACAGGGCGCCGGCGACGACCCCGACCGTGCCCGCGTTGTCGACGAGGCCGCTGAGGTCGAGCTGGCCGGCGATGCCGGGCACCTGCTCGGCGGCCTTGTCCTCCAGCTTCCGCAACTGCGCGTCGTCGAGGAAGGCCGCGCCGATCGCCGCCCCGACGGTGATCAGGGGGAACAGCGCGAGGAAACTGGTGTACGTGATCGCGGCGGCCAGCCGGGCCCATTTCGCCCGGTCGAGGGTCTCGTACGAGCGCCACACATGGGTGCGCATCAGCCGCACGATCAGGGGTCCGATCCACGGCAGCCGGGTCAACCAGTCCATGGACGACACCTAACCACTTCACGGCCGGACACCCCTGTCCCCCGAAAGCGTGAGCGGGCAGCGTCGCGAGGGTGTGGCGCCGGAGCGGGGCGCGAGGGAGGGGCGGGAAGAAGCACGGCCCCGCGCGCCGGGGCTGGTTGGCTTCGGCTGCGCGTCAGCGGGAGGGCGCGGAAGGGCGCACCACACCCTGATGAGGTACGCCGGATGCCAAGGGCGGCGCGTCCTGCTCACCCTGTCCGAAAGGGTATTCACGCTCCAGCCGCCATACGCCGTCCGTGCCCTGCTCGTAGAGCGCGAAGCCGCCGACGGCCCAGGCGGCCTCGAAGTCCGCCAGCTCCTCGAACGCCCGGTCCATCGCCTCCTCGGCGATGCCGTGCGCGATGGTGACGTGCGGGTGGTAGGGGAACAGCAGGTCGCGGGCGACGGGGCCGGCGGTGTCGCGGATCCGCTTCTGCAGCCAGGCGCAGGCGGCGGAGCCCTCGACCACGTTGACGAAGACGACGGGAGACAGGGGGCGGAACGTACCGGTCCCGGACAGCCGCATCGGGAAGGGCCGGCCCGCGGCCGCGACCTCGGCCAGATGGGCCTCGATGGCGGGCAGGCAGGAGTCGTCCGCCTCGGTGGGCGGCAGCAGGGTGACGTGCGTGGGGATGCCGTGTGCGTGCGGGTCGCCGAAGCCCTCGCGCCGCTTCTGGAGGAAGCTGCCGTACGGCTCCGGGACCGCGATCGAAACGCCGAGCGTTACGGTCCCCATTGCGTTCTCCCTCCTGTGCAGCCTGTACGTCCCCGTGGCCAGTGTGGCGGCTGAGCCACACCTGTCGCCAGGTCACTCGGTCCTTCGCGCGCGGGACCCCGGCCCCGCGCGCTCCGTGACCGTCCCGTCACCGGTGGTACGGGCCGGTCGGCACCGGCCCGATGACCGGTGCTGTCAGTGCTTGGCGGGCAGGAAACCCACCATGTCGTAGACCCGGGCGAGGGTCTCGCCCGCCACGGCGCGGGCCTTCTCGGCGCCCTTGGCCAGGACAGAGTCCAGCGTCTCGGGGTCGTCCAGATATTCCTGGGTGCGGGCCCGGAACGGGGTGACCCACTCCACCATGGCCTCGGCCAGATCCACCTTCAGCGCACCGTAACCCTTGCCCTCGTACTTCTGCTCCAATTCCGCTACACCCGTTCCGGTGAGCGTGGAGTAGATCGTCAGCAGGTTGCTGATGCCGGGCTTGTTCTGCGCGTCGAAGCGGATCACGGTGTCGGTGTCGGTGACCGCGCTCTTGATCTTCTTGGCGGAGACCTTGGGCTCGTCGAGCAGGTTGATCAGGCCCTTGGTGCTCGACGCCGACTTGCTCATCTTCGCCGTCGGGTCCTGCAGGTCGTAGATCTTCGCGGTCTCGCGGACGATGTGCGCCGACGGCATGGTGAACGTCTGGCCGAAGCGGGTGTTGAAGCGCTCGGCCAGGTCGCGGGTCAGCTCGACGTGCTGCCGCTGGTCCTCGCCGACCGGTACGGAGTCGGCCTGGTAGAGCAGGATGTCGGCGACCTGGAGCACGGGGTAGGTGAACAGGCCGACGGTGGTGCGGTCGGCGCCCTGCTTCGCGGACTTGTCCTTGAACTGCGTCATGCGCGAGGCCTCGCCGAAGCCGGTGAGGCAGTTCATCACCCAGGCGAGCTGGGCGTGCTCGGGCACATGGCTCTGGACGAAGAGGGTGCAGCGGTCCGGGTCGAGGCCGGCGGCCAGCAGCTGGGCGGCGGCGATGCGGGTGTTGGCCCGCAGCTCCTTCGGGTCCTGCGGCACGGTGATCGCGTGCAGGTCGACGACCATGTAGAAGGCGTCGTGGGTCTCTTGCAGCGCCACGTACTGCCGGACGGCACCGAGGTAGTTCCCGAGGTGGAACGAGCCTGCGGTGGGCTGGATACCGGAGAGAGCGCGCGGACGATCAAGGGCCATGCACACATTCTCTCAGGTGCGGAACCGGACTCGGTCCGGCGGTGGGGGTGGGGGTGTTAGAAAGTGACGAGCAGCATGCCCCGACACCGAACGGAGCACACGTTGACCTTCACGCAAGACAGCATCGCGGCCGCCGAGGAACACAGCGCCCACAACTACCACCCGCTGCCGGTCGTCGTGGCGACCGCGGAGGGCGCGTGGATGACCGACGTCGAAGGGCGTCGCTATCTGGACATGCTCGCCGGCTACTCGGCGCTCAACTTCGGCCATGGCAACCGCCGGCTGATCGACGCGGCGAAGGCACAACTGGAACGGGTGACACTCACTTCGCGCGCCTTCCACCACGACCGGTTCGCCGAATTCTGCACCGAGCTGGCCGCGCTGTGCGGCAAGGACATGGTGCTGCCGATGAACACCGGGGCGGAGGCGGTCGAGACGGCCGTGAAGACCGCCCGCAAGTGGGGCTACCGCGTCAAGGGCGTGCCGGACGGCCGGGCGAAGATCGTCGTGGCCGACAACAACTTCCACGGCCGCACGACCACGATCGTCAGCTTCTCCACCGACCCCGAGGCCCGCGCGGACTACGGCCCGTACACCCCCGGCTTCGAGATCGTCCCGTACGGCGATCTGGCGGCGCTGGAGGCGGCGGTGGACGAGAACACCGTCGCCGTGCTGCTGGAGCCGATCCAGGGCGAGGCCGGGGTGCTCGTGCCGCCGGCGGGTTATCTCGCGGGCGTCCGGCGGCTGACCGCCGAGCGGAACGTGCTGTTCATGGCCGACGAGATCCAGTCGGGGCTGGGACGTACCGGAAAGACCTTCGCGTGCGAGCACGAGGACGTGGTGCCCGACGTCTACATCCTGGGCAAGGCGCTCGGCGGCGGCGTGGTGCCGGTCTCCGCCGTGGCGGCCTCCCGGGAGGTCCTGGGCGTCTACCGCCCGGGCGAGCACGGTTCGACCTTCGGCGGAAACCCGCTGGCGTGCGCCGTGGCCCTGGAGGTCGTGGCGATCCTCAAGTCCGGCGAGTTCCAGCAGCGCGCGACGGAGCTCGGCGAGCACCTCCACCACGAACTGGGCCTGTTGGCGGGCACCGGCGCGGTCGAGGCGGTCCGCGGCCGGGGCCTGTGGGCGGGCGTCGACATCGCCCCCTCCCACGGCACGGGCCGGCAGATCTCGGAGCGGCTGATGGACCGGGGCGTGCTGGTGAAGGACACCCACGGCTCGACGATCCGGATCGCGCCGCCGCTGATGATCAGCAAGGAGGACCTGGACTGGGGGCTGGACCAGCTCAGGGCGGTACTGGAGGGGTGAGGGGGGTGAGGGGGCGAGCGGTTGGGTGGCTCGCCCCCTCACCATCTGCCGGCTCTAGGTGAGCGTGGCCCACTGCGAGACGGGCCGGTCGCCGGCGACGAGGTTGTCGGCGTGTCCCACGCCGTGGTCGATCTCGATGATCCGGAACCGGTCACCGCTGAACGCCCAGAAGCGGCTCTTGTCGAACACGCCCTGGTGGTCGGGGACCGGCAGGAAGGTGTCCACGTGGGTCCAGCCCTCGAACGCCGCCCACTGCCCGACCGGCCGGTCGGGCGTGATGATGGTGTTCGTGTGCGCGGGGCCGTCCTCGATCTCGATGAGCCGGTAGCGGTCGCCGGAGAACACCCAGTAGCGGCTGGTGCCGTTGACGCGCTGATGGCCGGGCACGGGCAGGACGGCGTCCAGGAACGAGAACCCGTCGAGGGCCGACCAGTCACGGATCGGGTGGTCCTCGCCGAGCGCCCGGTTGGAGTGGGCGGGACCGTCCTCGATGGAGATCTTCCGGTACCGGTCGCCGGAGAAGACCCAGAACTCGCTGGTGGGTTCCGTGCCCTCACCGCCGTCCAGGGGCCCGATGCGCTGGCGGTCGGGGACCGGCCAGATGGTGTCGAGGGCGGGCAGCCCGACGAGCGCCGGGCACTGCGAGATCGGCCGGTCGCGGGTCACGATGGTGGCGGTGCGGTCGGGGCCGTCGGAGATCTCGATCAGCCGGTACTGGTCGCCG
Organism: Streptomyces sp. NPDC033229; assembly: GCF_055576875.1. NCBI lineage: Bacteria > Bacillati > Actinomycetota > Actinomycetes > Kitasatosporales > Streptomycetaceae > Streptomyces > Streptomyces sp. NPDC033229. The sequence goes on from NZ_JBVIQR010000002.1 coordinate 33,792, forward strand.
TTGAACGCCCAGAAGCGGCTCCTGCCGTCAATGCGCTGATGGTCGGGGACGGGCAGCACGGCGTGCACGACGGCGGCGCGAGCGGCCGGCCGCGCGGGGGGTGGGGCGGCCGGTGGGGCGACGGGCTGTGTCGCCGGTTGTGCTGCCGGCTGTGCCATCGGCTGCGCTGCCGGCCGGGCGATGGCGGTCGTCGCGTCCGCCGGGCTGAGGTCGAAGAGGCTCCGGACACCGAAGTACGTGTCGTAGCGGTCGCTGGTCTCGTGGGCCAGCCACTCGCGGGCCCCGCCGTCACCGATCCACCGGGCGATGGCCCCGCCGGGGCAGATCACCTCGATCGCGGTCAGACAGAGATTGTCCGGGCCGTTCTTCATCAGCTCGATCCCCGTCGGCGTGCCGAGGTCCTGCTCGAGGACGATGTCGAAGGCGGGGCTGGTGCCGCGCTGGAACGTGCCGAGCATGGTCCACACCGTGGAGCAGCCGTCCCGGAAGACCAGGCGTGCCTGCACCTTCTCGTCGGTGCCGGCCTCGTTGATGTCGGCGACGGCGATCCTGACCTTGTACATCAACATGTGATCAGCCCCTTCTTTACGCTCCTGTTGAGAAAAGGGCGCCAGGGATCGTGGCGAATGCGGGGCGGGGCACGCGGCCGGGTGGGATTCTTTACATAAAATCGACCCGAACGGTCGCATAGGGGGTGCGGTCGGGCCGGGTCCGGCCCGGCTCAGGCGGTCAGGCGTCGTAGTCCCGGTCGAACGTCTCGCGGGCCCGCTGGTCCTCCTCGTCGGCCTTCAGCTTGGCCTTACGGGCCTGCTCCTCGGCCTGCTCCTTGGGCTTGGACGTCTTGGACGCGGCGTCGTCGGACTTCTGCCGCGCCTTGCCCCGCGATTTCTCTTCATTACCCATGCTTGATCACTCCCTGCGGGTGACGCGGATCGGGTCTCGCGGAAAGGCTGACACGAGGGGCCGCGGGCCGCATCCCGTGCTTTCGGCGGGATGACACGATGAGGCGATGACGACGACCCACGGCGACCTGCTCGCGGCGAAGACGCTGGTGTACGACCCGAGCGGGTTCACCTGCTCGGAGCCGGTGCCCGAGGCGGAGAGCGCCGAGTACGCGGCGCACGCATTCACGGTGGACGGCCGGTCGGTGAGGTTCCGGGCGGCGAAGACGACGCCCACGAAGGTGGGCCAATTCGTCACGGTGTGGAAGAGATCCCCGGGCGGCCCGATCCAGCCCTTCGACACGGCGGACCCGGTCGACCTCTTCGTCATCAGCACCCGCGACGGCGACCGCTTCGGTCAGTTCGTCTTTCCGCGGGAAGTGCTGCGCGGGCGCGACATCGTGTCGACGGATGGGGTCGGCGGAAAGCGGGCGTTCCGCGTCTACCCGCCGTGGGTCACGACGACGAACCGCCAGGCGGGTACCACGCAGAAGTGGCAGACGCGGTATTTCCTGCCGATACCCGAGGACGGCTCTGTCGACCGGGAGCGTACCCGGATGCTGTATCACCCTTGAGTCAGCGACTGCGCCCGCAACCGTGAGATCAGGGCATCGTCGACGCTCGGCCGCTCGGTGGGCGGGGTGTGGTGCGTTTTGGCGGCGGAACCTTGTGGCGGGTCTCGGTCGCTGCCGAGGCCTGGCCGTCGTGGACGGACGCGGAGCGAGGCTGACACCCCTGAATTGGCGAGATTCTTATTTGGTATCGATGAACTCGAGCACGCTGGCTGTCCACCGTTTCTCGCAAATTGGGCAGTACTCTCTGTAGGAATGGGATTGCAGTCGCCTGAGATTGTCATGAAAGAGCGGAGAGGGAACGGATGCCACTACTACTCGATGATCTGCTTGGCACTCCAGGCATCTCATGTCGACTGCTTCGCCGACCAGAGCGTTGGTGAAGTCATCGTCCATTACTGCTCCGGAGCGGACTCGGCTGTCGAGCTGGTCGAGGTCGGTTCCGTCGCTCCAGTGAAGGTAGTACAAAGCAAGGGGGCGGTGGGGAAATAGCCTTACCAGGATGCGTCGCATGCCTGGGTGGCGAGCAAGGGACCTGTCTTCCGGCTCGTCAAGGTTCCCAATTTCGTCTTGCATAGCGATGAGTTCACCTGCAGGGATGTAGGTGACGTTACGCTTTCCAAAACGAATTGTCAGCTGGTCCATGGTCTGACCTCGATCATGTGGGGTATGAGGATTTCACTTTCTCCTGATGTGGCAAGGGTCTGCCAAAACCCCTCATTCGGGCGAATATCTGCCGTGTATACAGTTCCGCCACCGGCGAAAAATTTCGCAATATCGGGATCGGTGGTGAAGGACATCATCGTGCGGCTCCCGTAGGTCCGCTGCATTTCCGTACCGAATTCCGCGTGAGCATGTGCAAGGTCCTCGATGGTTCCCCATTCGGATAGGGCTGCCGCATGAGCGTCCCGTGACGCCCGTAGTGCGGCCTCAACGGAGCCGGTCGCCATATAGGCATCCTGCGCGGCCTGACTCATGAGCATGCGGGTTTGGTCCGCGATTTCATTTTCCAGGTACATATTTGTACCCCGGTAGATCGGGACTCTTCCAGGGCACGGCCCCAGCCCCAGCGGATCCGCCCACGTAAGCGGATTATGCACATATGTCGAAGGATTCGGCGCCGGCGCCAAGCCCAGCGGGTCCGTAGACGCATAGCGGCCCGTCTCCGGGTCGTAGTGGCGGTAGAAATTGTAGTGGAGGCCCGATTCCGGGTCGAAGTATTGGCCCGGGAAACGCAGCGGCGTGTACGCCGTGCTGTCCGCCGCCCACGTCGTCGCACCCCAGAGCGTCGCGCGGCGTCGCCACGCGATCGTGCCGGATTCGTCGACGAGTTCGCTGGGCGTGCCGACCAAGTCGGTGACGATGGCGAAGAATCGGCTGTCGATCTCCGTCTGGGGCGCGTCCGCAGCCGTGATGCGTTCCGTCTGGGATACCGGGCGCAGGCCGTCGTGGTCCCAGGTGAGCGTGACCGGATTCGGCAGGGCCGTCGTCGTCGTGGTCTGTTCGACGAGCGTCGGACCGTCCCAGGTGAAGTCCACCCGCTCGGCGACGTCCCCGGCGTCGGTCAGGCGCTGTTTGGCGATGCGGCGGCCCAGCGGGTCGTACAGGTACTGCCAGCGCGTGCCGTCCGGGGTCACGACGGCCACGAGGTGGTCCTCCGCGTCCCACTCGTAGCGCCAGGTGTCCGGCTTGCGGGAGAGGCGGGGCTTCTGGCGCAGGACGACACGGCCGAGGTCGTCGTGTTCGTAGCGGACGCGCCCCGCGCGCTGGATGCGGGTGCCGGTGTACGAGCGGGGGCCGAGGGCAGCCGGGCCCGTGTGTTCGGCCGGCCAGGCGGCCTCGGTCTGGTTGCCCGTCTCGTCGTAGGCGTAGCGCTCGGACCAGCCGGGTGCCGATACGGCGGTGACGCGCCCGGCAGTGTCCACGTCGAAGGTGTGGAGGCCGGAGAGGTGGTCGTCGACGGCCGTGAGGTTGCCGTCGCGCCGATAGGTGTAGGCGCGGGACTGGACCGTTCCCACGCCCTCGCCCGTCAGGGTCTGTGAGCTGAGGCGGCCCGCCGCGTCCCAGCCGTGCGACAGGGTGAGGGCTTCGCCGAAGTGGCGGGCGATCTCGTGGCCCGCCGCGTCGTGCTCCATGGTGAAGGTGTGGCCGGAAGCGGTGAGCGAGGTGCGGCGGCCCGCGGCGTCGTACGTCCAGGTGCTGACGGCCCCCATGGGGGTGACACGGCGCGTGCGGCGGCCCAGTGCGTCGTGGGCGAAGACGGTCGTGCGGCCGTTGGAAGTCTCGGACTTGACGCGGCCCAGCCGGTCGCGGCCGTACAGCAGAGTCGCGTCCGGCCCCGACGCCTCCAGCAGCCTGCCCGCCGCGTCGTGCGCGTACGTGGTGACCTTGCCGTCCGCGTCCTTGGCGACCACTCGGCCGAGTTCGTCGTGCCGGTACGTGATGGTCCGGCCCGACGCGTCGGTGCGGGCGGTGAGTTGACCGGCGTCGTCGTGCGCGTAGGTGAGCGTGCGTCCGTCGAAGTCGGTCTCGGCGGCGAGGCGGCCCGCCGGGTCGTAGGTGTAACTCCACGTCAGGCCCTGCGGGTTCGTGACCTCGACCAGTTGCAGCCGGGTGTCGTGGGTGAACTCGTGGCGTACCCCGTCGGGGCCGGTCCGGGCGCTGAGCAGGTCGAAATGGGTGTACTCGGAACGGGTGACGCCGCCGAGGGCGTCGGTGTGCGTGGTGCAGTTGCCCTCGCCGTCGTACGTCCAGGACTGCTCCGACCCGTCGGGAGCGACGTGGCGGACCAGCTTGCCCTCCACCGACCACGACAGCCTCGTCGTCGCTCCGAGGGGATCTGACCGTGGTGACACGGCCGAAGGCGTCACGGAGGCAGGCGGTCACGCCGCCGAGGGGGTCGGTCGTCTCGACGGGGAGCCCCGCCCGGTCGCACCGCACGCGGGTGGTGTTGCCCAGCGCGTCCGTGACCGAGGCCGGATGGCCGAGCGCGTCGTAGGCGTAGTGGGTGGTCGCGCCCGAGGGGTCGGTCACCGAGGTCCGGCGGCCGGCGTCGTCGAAGGTCTGCCGCCAGGTCGTGCCGTCCGCGTGCGTCACCGTCTCCGGCCGGCCCAGCGCGTTGTACGCGGTCGTCGCCTCGCGCCCGTCGGGGCGGACCATCGCGAGCAGCCGCCCGTCCTCGTCGTGGCGGAACCGAGTGGTGCGGCCGAGCGGGTCGGTGCGTGACAGGAGGCGGTCGTAGCGGTCCCACCGGTAGCGGGTGGTCGAACCGGTCGGGTCGGTCTCGGCGAGGAGTTGATGGGCCGCGTTGAAGGTGAGACGGCTGGTGTGGCCCAGCGAGTTCGTCACCCGGGTGACCCGCAGCCCGCTCGCCGGGTCGCGTGGTCCGTACTCCACCGTGCTGCGCATGTGGCCCGCGACGCCGGACTGGTGGACGCACCGGTCCTCGTCGTCGTAGGCGTAGTCGTAGCGACTGTCGTTGCGGTCCGTCCACGAGGTGACCCGGCCGCGCCCGTCGTAGGTGAACCGCAGCGGCAGAGCGGAGGAGTTGATCACCTCGGTCAGATCGCCGTCGGTGTAGCCGTAGCGGACGAGCTCCGTGTCGGTGCCGCCCGGCCCCGCGCCGACGAGGTGCAGGGCGGTGACGCGGCCGGCGTCGGTGGAGACGCGGACGCGGTAACCGCCGTCGTGGGCGAGGGCCGTGGGGGTGCCGTCGGTGTCGTATTCGACGGTGATCCAGTGACCGCCGCGGTCGGATATCTGGTCCAGCAGGGCCAGCCCGTCGCCGTGCGGTGTGAAGTGCCAGGTGCGGCCGCCGACCGGGTCGGTGACGACGTACCCGCCGTCCGCCGCGTTCTCCAGGGGCCACCGCGGGCCCTCGACCGGCAGGGTCGGGACACCGGGCGCCGGGTGCGGATAGTCCAGCAGCAGACCGTCCTCGTGGACGAAGACCACACCGGCCGCGTCGATCTCCAGCCGCTGGTCGGCCGTGCTCGACCAGGAGGGGCCGAACCATCGCCCCAGCCGGTACCCCGACTGGACCCGTCGGCGGAACACCAGGGGCAGCGTGCCGGGCAGCGCGACATCGGTCTGGGACAGGAACATCCTGCCGGTCGCGAGGTCCACCGGGTCGGTCTCGCAGGTGGCCTTCGTGCCGTCCGTGCGCGCGGGTTCGCGCGCGTCCCCGCCCAGCTCCCTGCGGGCCAGGCTCTCCGCGCCCTCCTTGCCCGTCTCCCTGGCCCCGGCGGCGAGGCCCCGCCGTCCCGCACTGCCCGCCGCGCTCGACCCGCCGGTCGCGAGTGCCGAGGTCAGGTCGAAGCCGAGGCGTCCGGCCGCCTCCCTCGGGTCCTTGCCCCAGCCGTCGCCGAGCAGCGCCTGCGGCGCCCGGTCCGGATGCATCGCCAGCGTGGTCAGACCCGCCACGCTGGCGTTGAGGTGGTCCAGATAGAGGGCGGGGTGGGTCACGTTGTACGGGTCGAGGGGGAAGACGCCGCGGGCGAACTTCACCACGCCCGCGCCCCCCTTGGTCGCGCCTCCCAGCACATGGAGGCCGGTGTCGGCGGACGCCGTGCGGAAGTCGGCGAAATCGTCCGACACCCGGTCGGTGAACTCGGGCTTCGCCGGGGCGTGGGCCAGTGCTCCGCCGACCGTCTCCCGCGCCTTCTCGGCGGCGGAATCGCGTTGCGAACGGGCCCGGGCGAGGATCTCCCGCGCTTCCTTGATCCTGGCCGCGCCGGGGTCGCTGAACGCCCCGGGCGCGCCCGTCGGCTTCGCACCGGGGTCCTTGCCCTCGCCCAGCCGGGCGTTGTAGGCGTCGACCGCCGCGTTGTAGGCGTGGACCTGCGCGTTGTGCGCGGCGGCGGCCTTCTTGGTGGCCTCCTTGCCCGCCTTGTACGCGGCGATGGCCTCCCTCGCCTGGCCCTGGGCCCAGGTCACGGTCTCCGCGTAGGACTCCAGGGCCTTGTAGGCCTCCTCGCACGCGTCCGCCGCCTTCAGCCACTGCTGGGGGTGCATGGCGAACTTCTTGCGGAACGCCTCCGCTCCCTCCCCGCGCCATTGGCCGGAGTCCAAGCCCTTCATCCCCTGGCCGACGCGGTCGAACGCGGCGTGGAAATCCTTCAGGTGCAGTGCCGAGGCCCGGATCCTCCCCGGCGATCCGTGGATGAGCTCATTGGCCTGCTCGGTCTGCCCGAGCTGCTGCTCGTCGACCTTCGCGCCCATTCGGCCCGCGAGGAAGTCACCGGCGTCCTCGATCACGTCGGCCGCGTCGTGCAGGCCCACCCGCTCCAGGCCGGCAGCGAGCTGCTCGGTGCCCCAGTCGACGGCCTCCCCGGCTTTCGCCTTGCCCTTGTCCACCAGGTCGCCGGCCTTGTCGGCCGCCGCGTTGACGACGTCCTTGAACATGTCGTAGGTGCCCATCAGCGGTCACCCTGCCGCTGGTCGGCCGATCGCGGCGCGTGCTGCGCGGCCTGCTCCAGCAGCATCCGGAACCTTTCGTTCCGGGTGGCTTCCATGTCCTTGGCCACCCCGTCCCACGTCTCCTTGGCGCGGTCCCACGACTTCTCGAACGACTTCCCGCTGTAGTCGGCGTCCGCGAAGTTCCCGTTCGCCTTCACCTCGTCCCAGGACATGTTCTCGACGTCCTCGTCCTTGAGGTTGGGGTTCGCGCCGAACGCGGCACCGGCCACCTTCATCGTTCCCTCGGCGTACTTGTCCTGCTCGTAGTACGTGCCGGCCGACAACCCCACCCGCCGGGCGAACTCGTTCCCGTCGTGGACGAGGGTGCGCACCCCCCATTCCCACCGCTCGCAGAACTCCTTGAACCGCGCCGCGAGGCCCATGTGCCCGAGCTCCAGGCCGGACAGGGCGATGTCCTCGAAGCCGCGACCCGCGGCGGCCCCGCCCAAGGGGCTGAGTTCCCCCAGCTCGGAGAGTGCGTCCGTCAGCCCCTTCGCGATCAGGGACAGGTCGTGCGCGTGGGCCCTCAGATCCGGCTGGTCGCTCACCGCGCCCCCTCCTCGTACGTGTGCGTGCCGCCGTCGACCGCGGCACTGTCCGGTACGACTCCCATGAGCGGCGGGAACAGCACCGGGTGCGCCCCTCCCGGGTCGAGGGCGACGCCCGCGGGTTCTCCCATGCCGGGAATCACCACGTCCAGCAGTCGCGCGCCGAGGACGGAGACGTAGTCCCACTGCCTCCCGGCGTGCTCGTCCCGCGCCCGGGCGAAGTCGGCCAGGGCCTCCTCGTCGGAGAAGGCGTGGATCCACCACACGCCCCCGTACGACGTGGTCCACAGCCCGCCCCGGTCGTCGAGCGGGACCAGTACGGGGGAGCGGCGGAAGTCGCCGAGCGTGGCCGCGAACGCGCGGCGGGCCGCGTCGAACGCCGCCACGTCCCCCTCGTCGGTCCGCGTCCGCGCCTGATCCCCCGTCATGGTCATGACCGCGATGCTCGCACGCGCGATTTCGCAGCCGCAACCGCGAAGATCACGTCACTCCTTCGGGCAGACCACGTCCCCCGCCGGGCGGCGGCCCGTGGTCAGGAAGTCGGTGACCATGCGGTCGCCGCAGGTGTTGCCGTTTGCCAAGTAGGCGCCGTGGCCGCCGGAGTCGACGGTGACGAGGCGGGCGCGGTCGCCGAATGCCTCGCGCATTTTGAGGGCGCCGTGGTAGGGGGTGCCGGGGTCCCGGAGGTTTTGGATCATGAGGATGTTCGAGGGGCCGTGGGGGGTGATGCGGACGGGTTTGTCGGCGGGGGCGGTCTTCCAGAAGGCGCAGGGCATGACGCCCACCGGCATGCCCGCCGTGAGGGGGTGGCGGGCGCGGTCGGCGGTGACGGCGCGGGCGTAGGAGGCGATGTCGTGGGGCCAGTCGACGTCGTTGCAGATGGTGCCGACCATGACCGCCGTCTCCCGCTGGCTCAGCGGGCCGCCGGGCAGGACGTCGCGGACGGTCAGGGGGCCGGTCGTGTCGCGGGCGGCCAGCATCAGTTCGGCGAGGGGCTCGAAGGCGTTCTTGCTGTAGAGGGTCTGCTGCAGGGCCTGGCGCAACCGGTTGCCGGTGAGGGGGAAGTGGTCCGGGTCGGCGAACTTCCTCGGTGCCGCGTCCAGTTCCGCCGCCAGCTCCAGGAACATCGGGCGGACGTCCTCGGGGCGTTCGGCCAGGCGGTGTGCGCGGTCGCGGTCCGGGTCGGCCGCCCAGGCGGCGAAGTCGGGGAAGCGGTCCTCCGCGCCGACGGACATGTTCGCCGACCAGCCCCGGGCGACCCGCTTCGGGTCGGGGTCGCCGTTGCTGTCCAGCACCAGGCGGTCCGTGCGGTGCGGGTACTTCTGCGCGTACATCGCCCCCACATACGTACCGTAGGAGGTACTCCACGCCGACAGTTTCTTCTCGCCGAGGGCCTGGCGGAGGCTCTCGATGTCGCGGACCTCGTTGGCGGTGGAGATGTTGCGCAGCATGGCCCCGCCGTTGGTCCGGCAGGCGGCGGCCACGCGGCGGGCCCGGGCGACGTTGGCGGTGATGTCGCCGTCGGGGCCCGGCCAGGGGCGGAGGTGGGTGAGCTCGCGGTCGTCGTCGGAGAGACCGCAGTCGACCGGGGTGCTGCCGCCGACGCCGCGCGGGTCGAAGGCGACGATGTCGTACGCCCCGCCCGTCTGCTTCCGCAGCTCGGCGCCCTTGGTCGCCAGGCGGGCCACGCCCGAACCGCCGGGGCCGCCGGGGATGACCAGCAAGGTGCCGCGTTTGGCGGGGGACTCGGTGCCGCGCAGCCGGGAGACGGCGAGATCGACCCGTTGGCCACCCGGGTCGCGGTAGTCCATCGGGACGGAAAGGGTCGCGCACTCGGTGGCGCCGGCCGGGCTCTCGCACGGCTTCCAGTCGAGGGTGGGCGTGGTGGGGGCTGCCTGCGCGGGGGTGGCGAGCGTCGCGGCGACCGCCGTGGTGGCGAGAGTGAGCAGCAGGGCCTTGCGGTGCGTACGGTTCGAAAGTGGCATGGGGAAAGGGTGGTTGACGCCCGGCGTCCTGCCCATCCGGCCAGCCGTTCCCCCAGGGGTGGGGGTAGCCCCCGGCGCCCGTCGTTCTACGAGGCCTCCACCACCGCAAGACTGATGTGCGAGCAACTCGTGCTCCCCTACCGTGTGTTCGACCGGTGTGGGCGACCGACGGGAGGGGATCGGGGTGACCGGGTTCATGGCCGACGGGCTGGTGGAGCAAGCCCGTGCGCTGGCCGACGGGGACGTGTCCTCGCGGGAGCTCGTCGACCGGGCGCTGGAGCGGATCGAGCAGACGCGGGCGACGGTGAACGCCTTCCGCAGGGTGCGGTCCGAGGCCGCGCGGGCGGAGGCCGACGCGGCCGACCGGCGGCTGGCGGCGGGGGAGCGGCTGCCGCTGCTGGGCGTGCCGGTGGCGGTCAAGGACGACATGGACGTGGCGGGCGAGCCGACCGCCTTCGGGTGTCCCGGGCGGTTTCCGCTGAAGCGCGCCGACAGTGAGGCGGTGCGGCGGCTGCGAGCCGCGGGCGCGGTGATCGTCGGCAAGACGAACACGCCCGAGCTGGGGCAATGGCCGGTCACCGAGGGGACGGCCTTCGGGGTGACGCGCAACCCGTGGCACCTGGAGCACACCCCCGGAGGGTCGTCGGGCGGCTCCGCCGCGGCCGTCGCCGCCGGGCTCGTACCGGCCGCGCTCGGATCGGACGGGGCGGGCTCGATCCGCATCCCCGCCGCCTGGACGCATCTGGTGGGCATCAAGCCGCAGCGGGGCCGGATCTCGACCTGGCCGGACGCGGAGGCGTTCCGGGGCATCACCTGTGACGGTCCGCTGGCCCGGACGGTCGCCGACGCCGCTCTGCTGCTGCACGCGGCGAGCGGTTCGCACGCCGGTGATCTGCACCGGCCGCCGTCCGTCGACCTGCTCACGGCGGCGGGCCGCGAGCCGCGGCGGCTGCGGATCGCGCTGTCGCTGCGGCCCGCCTTCGCGGTGGTCCGGCAGCGGCTCGACCCGGTCGTCCGGGCCGCGACCGTGCGGATCGGTGAGCGGCTGGCGGCGCTCGGGCACGAGGTGGTGGCGGAGGAGCCGCGCTACGGGCTGGTCGGGCTGTCGTTCGTGCCGCGGTCGATGGCCGGCATCCGGGACTGGGTCGGGCGGGTGCCCGATCCGTCGCTACTGGACGCCCGTACGCGGGTGAACGCGCGCGGCGGGCTGTTGCTCGGCGGCGGGGTGCTGCGCGCGGCGCGGGCGGCGGAGGGGCCGCTGCGGCGCCGGGCGGGGGAGCTCTTCGGCCGGTTCGACGTGGTCCTGACCCCCACCACGGCGGTGCCGCCGCCGCGGACCGGGGAGCTGGCGGAGCTGTCGAGCCACCGGACGGACGCGACGATGATCGCGGCCTGCCCCTACGCCTGGCCCTGGAACGTGCTCGGCTGGCCGGGGGTGAACGTACCCGCGGGGTTCACCCCCGGCGGTCTGCCGATGGGCGTACAACTCCTCGGCCCGGCGAACAGCGAGCCGCTGCTGATCTCGCTGGCCGCGCAACTGGAGGCGGACCAGCGGTGGTACGAGCGGTGGCCGGACGCGGCCGGGCGGAGCGGTCCGCTCAGCGCGGGATGCCGCTCGACAGGGCCCACAGCGTGAGGACGGCGACGATCGGGGTGATGACGACGAGGGCGAGGCCCCCGGGGTTGCGGTGGTGGTAGACCCAGCGGTTTCCGTACCGCTGGCGGACCAGGAGCGGCTCGTGGTCAGGATGGCGACTCATGGAGCCAGCCTACGGACGCCTGTTCGATGATGTGTCAGTTTTACGGCCAGGACGGTGGCTTGTGGCAAGGCCGGTACGGAGCAGGGACATCGCCATCATCGGCGGGTGGGCCGCGCGCGGCCGACTACGGCGCCAGGATGTCCAGTTCGGCCATCGCCCCGGTGGCGATCTCGCGGGTCAGGGCCTCGGCGCGGGCCGCGTCCCGTTCCCGTACGGCCTCGGCGACGCGGACGTGCAGGGTGACGGCGGCCGGGTCGGGGTCGGTGAACATCACCTGGTGGTGGGTGCGGCCGGTCAGCACCTCGGCGACGACGTCGCCGAGCCGGGCGAACATCTCGTTGCCGGAGGCGCGCAGGATGACGCGGTGGAAGGCGATGTCATGGACCAGATAGGCGTCCAACTGCTGGCCGCGTGAGGTGGCGACCATGCCCAGGGCGTGGTCCGTCAGCTCGGCGCACTGCGCGGGCGTCGCGAGCCGGGCGGCGAGACCGGCCGCGATGGGCTCCACGGCCGAGCGCAGCACGGTCAGTGAGCGCAACTGGCGCGGGCGGTCGGCGCCCGCGAGGCGCCAGCGGATGACCTGCGGGTCGTAGACGTTCCACTCCTCGGTGGGCAGGACCGTCACCCCGACCCGGCGCCGGGAGGCGACCAGCCGCATGGACTCCAGTACGCGTATCGCCTCGCGGATGACCGTGCGCGAGACCTCGAAGCGCTGCTCCAGCTCGTCGGTGCGCAGCACGCTGCCGGGCGGGTACTCGCCGGCCGTGATCGCGGGCCCGAGGGATTGCAGCACGCGCGCGTGCAGCCCCTGCCCCTGGTTCTCCATGGGCTCAGCCTACGGTTTCCGCCGGTCGCCCCCGGCCGCCCGGGCCCGACCGGGGCCATCCGGGTCGCGGCCGGGGGCGATCCGCAACGGCGGCCCGGGGCGATCCGGGGAGGCAATTACGTATGACTTTTAAGTCACGAGGTCTTGTATACGTCGTACTTATGAGCTTGAGTGTCCGCATCGCCAATGGCGTCGAGGTCAACGAGGACAGCGAGGTAGCGATGCAGGCCCCCCACCCCCCTGTCGTGGCCGTCATGGGCGTGTCCGGCACGGGCAAGACCACGGTCGGCCCGCTGGTGGCGGACGCCCTCGGCGTCCCCTACGCCGAGGGCGACGACTTCCACCCGCCCGCGAACATCGCCAAGATGAGCGCGGGCACCCCGCTGGACGACGCCGACCGCGCCCCCTGGCTCGACGCCATCGGCGCCTGGGCGCACGGGCGCGCCGGACGAGGGGGAGTGGTGAGCTGCTCGGCCCTCAAGCGCGTCTACCGTGACCGGCTGCGCGCCGCGGCCCCCGGCATCGTCTTCCTCCATCTCACCGGCGACCGCGCGCTGATCGCCGAGCGGATGGAGGCCCGCAAGGGGCACTTCATGACCACCCGGCTGCTGGACTCGCAGTTCGCGGCCCTGGAGCCGCTGGACGCGGACGAGGCGGGCGTCGCGGTGGACGTCGCGCCCGGCCCGGACGCCATCGCCCGCCGGGCGACCGCCGCACTGCGGCACCTCTGACACCTTTCGGCCCTGACACCTTTCGGCCCTGACACCTTTCGGCCCTGACACCTCGGCCCGGCGGCCTTGATGCCTCGGCCCTGGTACCTCGGCCCTGACCACCTTTCGGCCCCCCCGTCCCCCCGCCTCTCTAGGAAGCCCCGTGAGCACTCTCAGCGTCGAGATGCTGGCCGCGGCCCCCGCCGGACCGATCACTTCGGCAGGTCACGCACAGCTGGGCATCGCCGTCCTCGTCGGCATCGCCGTCATCGTCCTCCTCATCACCCGCTTCAAGCTGCACGCCTTTCTGTCGCTGACCATCGGCTCGCTGGTGCTCGGCGCCGTCGCGGGCGCACCGCTCGACAAGGTCATCGCCGGCTTCACGACCGGGCTCGGCGCCACGGTCGCGGGCGTCGGCGTGCTGATCGCGCTCGGTGCGATCCTGGGCAAGCTGCTCGCCGACTCCGGCGGTGCCGACCAGATCGTGGACACGATCCTGGCCAAGGCCGGCCCCCGCTCGATGCCGTGGGCGATCGTGCTGATCGCGTCCGTCATCGGGCTGCCGCTCTTCTTCGAGGTCGGGATCGTGCTGCTGATCCCGGTGGTGCTGCTGGTCGCCAAGCGCGGCAACTACTCGCTGATGCGCATCGGCATTCCGGCGCTGGCCGGGCTGTCCGTGATGCACGGCCTCGTGCCGCCGCACCCCGGCCCGCTGGTCGCCATCGACGCGATCGGCGCGAACCTCGGGGTGACGCTCGCGCTCGGCGTGCTCGTCGCCGTGCCGACCGCGGTCATCGCGGGCCCGTTGTTCTCCCGCGTCGCCGCCCGCTGGGTCGACATCGCCCCGCCCGAGAAGCTGATACCCCAGCGGCCCTCGGAGGACCTGGAACGCCGCCCGGGCTTCGCGGCCACCGTGGCGACCGTGCTGCTGCCGGTGGTGCTGATGCTGGCCAAGGCGCTCGTCGACATCGTCGTCGACGACCCGAAGGACCACGTCCAGCGGGTCACCGACGTCGTCGGATCACCGCTGATCGCGCTGCTCGCCGCCGTCCTCGTCGGCATGTTCACCCTCGGCCGGGCCGCGGGCTTCGGCCGCGACCGGCTGGCCGGGACCGTCGAGAAGTCCCTGGTGCCCATCGCTGGCATCCTGCTGATCGTCGGCGCGGGCGGCGGCTTCAAGCAGACGCTGATCGACGTGGGCGTCGGGCAGATGATCCTGGACTTCTCCGAGGACTGGTCCGTCTCCGCGCTGCTGCTGGCCTGGCTGATCGCGGTCGGCATCCGGCTGGCGACCGGCTCGGCGACGGTCGCCACGATCTCCGCCGCCGGACTGGTCGCCCCGCTCGCCGCCGACATGAGCACGACCCACTCCGCCCTCCTCGTCCTGGCCGTCGGCGCGGGCTCGCTGTTCTTCAGCCACGTCAACGACGCCGGGTTCTGGCTGGTGAAGGAGTACTTCGGCATGGACATCGGCCAGACGATCAAGACGTGGTCGCTGATGGAGACGATCATCTCGGTCGTCGGGATCGGCTTCGTGATGCTGCTGTCGCTGGTGTTGTAGTCGCTGGTGCTGTAGCTGCCGGAAGTGGTGCGGCCCGTCCCGCGCTTGAGCCCCGCGCTCTACCCCGACACCTCCGACAGATACGGCGCGACATCCGCCGGGTCGTCCGTCGCCAGGCCCACATAGCCGTCCGGGCGGATCAGGAACAGCCCCGAACCGTAGGCCGCCTTGGCGTGACCCTCCGCGTCCAGCAGGTCCGCCGCCGGGCCGCCGCCCACGCGGTAGGTGCGCACCCACGCGGCGTCCGGCGCCGCGCACTCCGCGTCGCCCAGCGCCAACAGTGTGAAGTGCGGGCCCCGGAAGGCGTCGAAGAGACGGACGGCCGTGCCCGAGGCGTCCACGCAGGGCGCGTCGGGCGCGCGGTCGCCCGCTCGCAGGGCGCCCTCGGGCAGGTCCCGGCGCAGCTCCCGGGTGAGGGGGCTCTCGCGGTAGTTGAGGGTCAGCTGGTGTGTCTCGCGGCCCCGGAGGCTCGGACCCCCGCCGGCCTGGTCGGCCTGATGGACGCTGGTGGACAGGCGGAGCACGTCGGCGGCGACCCGCGTCCGCTCGGTGTCGTAGGTGTCGAGCAGCGCGTCGGGCGCGCCGAGCCGCAGCACCGCGCCCAGCTTCCAGCCGAGGTTGTACGCGTCCTGGACGCTGGTGTTCAGCCCCTGGCCGCCCGCCGGGGAGTGGACGTGCGCCGCGTCCCCGGCGAGCAGGACCCGGCCGGTGCGGAACCGCTCGGCCATGGCGGCCCGCGCCCGGAAGGCGGAGGCCCACCGCACCTCGCCGGTGCGCACCCCCGGGTGCCCGGTGCGCTCGGAGATGAGGCGGGCCAGGGCCTCGGGGGTGGCGTCGCGGGCCGGGTCCAGCTCGTAGGAGGCGTCGCTGAAACTGGCCATGACCTGCCAGGTCTCCACGTTCTCCAGCGGCCGCAGGGCGAGGAGACCGCCCTTCGCCCGGGGCCACATGTGCCAGTGGTCGCGGTCCAGCAGCTCGCCTTCCATCATCACGTCGGCGATCAGCACCGGGCGCGCGTCGACCTGTTCGCCGGTGAAGGCGATGCCGAGCGCCTTGCGGACGGTGCTGCGCCCGCCGTCGGCCGCGACCAGATACTCCGCCCGCACGGTCTGCTCGGCGCCGTCGGCGTCCCGCAGGGTGGCCGTGACGCCGTCCGCGTCGTGGTCGAAGCCGGTCAGCTCGGTGCCGAACTCCACCCGGCCGCCCAGCTCTTCGAGCCGTGCGGTGAGGATCTCCACCGTGCGCCACTGCGGGATCATCAGGATCTCGCCGTAGGGCACGCCGGGCGACGGCTCGGCCGGCTCGACGATCCGCTGCTCGCCGACGTGGGTGGTGCCTTCCCAGATCCGCACCAGCGGGCACGGTCCACCGGCGGCCCACAGCGCGTCGATCGCGCCGAGGTCGTCGAGCACCTCCTGGCTGCGTGGCTGGATCCCGGTGCCGCGCGAACCGGGGAAGCCGCGCTCGGAGCGGTCGACGACGCGGTGCCGGATGCCGCGCCGGGCGAGGTCGATGGCGAGGACCAGACCGGTCGGCCCGGCACCGGCGATCAGGACCTCGGTGGTGGAAGCGGTGGAAGTGGTGGAAGTGGTCGGAGCGGTCGAGGGCAGGCTCATGAGAGCCTCCTTAACATCGTTAAGTTCGCTGTGACCCCAGCCTGAACTGAACAGCGTTAAGCTGTCAAGGTGGCAACTCGAATCGACCGCGCCCTGGTGGCGGACACCGCTCTGCGCCTGCTGAACGAGGTGGGCCTCGACGGGCTCACGCTGCGCAGGATCGCCAAGGAGCTGAACGTCCAGGCTCCCGCCCTGTACTGGCACTTCAAGGGCAAGCAGGAGCTGCTGGACGAGATGGCGACGGAGATGTTCCGCCGCATGGTCCCGAAGCTGGCCCTGCCCGAAGGGGCCACCTGGCAGGAGCTCATGGCGCACGCCGCCCATGTGATGCGCCAGGAGCTGCTCGGCTACCGGGACGGCGCGAAGGTCTTCAGCGGCACGCGCTTCACCGACGACTTCTACGCCGGAACCCTGGAGTCGTTCCTGCGGGCCTGCCTCGACGCGGGCTTCACCTCGCGCGGCGCGGCCCGCGCCTGGTTCACGGTGAACACCTACACGATGGGCTACGCCATCGAGGAGCAGTCCGTGCACCCCGTGCCGGGGGAGCGCGACCCCGCCTACGACCACGCGGTACGGGCGCGCCGCCTCGGCGACGGCTCCCCGCTGGCCATCGAGGCGGGGCACGAGTTCTTCGACGACCTCGAGGCGGGGTTCGACGACGGGCTGCGTGCCGTCATCGCGGGCATCGGGGTGACGCTGCTACCGGCCCCGGCCGGGCAGGAGTGACGCGCGCAGCAGGGGAGTGAGCCGCTCTTCCACCCAGCGGTGCAGCACCCACGCCAGCAGCAGCATCAGCGCGATCGTCAGCGGGAAGGCCGCGTACGACGGGATGCGCAGACCCCGGTGCAGACCGCCGATCACCACCCACCCCAGGTGCTCGTGCACCAGGTAGAAGGGGTACGTCAGGGCGCCCGCGACGGTCAGCCAGCGCCAGTTCGCCCAGTGCAGCCTGCCCACGGCGACGGCTGCGACGGCCGCGTAGCCGACGGCGACGACGGCGATGATGACGTACGGGGAGCGGTAGGAGAAGTACTGCGGGCCCGGCGGGTGCCACAGGCCGGTGACCGCGTAGTGCTGGCCGATCAGGAAGCTGACCGCCACGATGCCCCAGGCGAGGGCGTCATGACCGAACCGGTGGATCAGATACAGGCCGATGCCGCCGATGAAGAACGACGCGTGCTCGGGCATGACGACGACCCGGAGCACCTCCAGGTGCGAAGCGGTCGTGACGACCGTCGCCAGCGTCCACACCGCGCAGAAGAGCACCACCCGGCGGCGGGTCGCGCCCGGCAGCACCACGAAGAGCGCGAAGAGCGCGTAGAAACGCAGCTCCGCCCAGAGCGTCCAGCACACCCCGAGCACCCGCCGCGCGCCGACCGGCTGTTGCAGCATGGTGAGGTTCACCAGGAGGTCGCTCGGGGAGACCGTCCGGTACGCGACCCACGGCAGCGCGAAGGCCAGCGTGACGAGCGCGATCGCCGCCCAGTACGCGGGGTAGAGCCGTGCGACGCGCGAGGCGAAGAACGAGCGCAGCGGGCGCCCCCAGCCGCTCATGCAGATCACGAAGCCGCTGATGACGAAGAAGATCTGCACGCCGAGACAGCCGTACGCGAAGACGCCCGACAGGCTCGGGAACTCCCGGCGCGGCGAAGCCCCCCACGCCTGCTGGACCTCACCGCCCCGGCCGCCGTAGTGGTACAGCGCCACCATGAGGGCCGCGAGCAGCCGCAGGCCGTCCAGGGCCCGGAGGCGGCCCTTGCCCCGAGCGGGCGGGGAGGCTGGTGCCGGGCGGGCCGTCCGGGCGTCCGGCGGTGCGGCGGGCAGCACCGCTTCGGAGGTCACCGCGCGCTGCCGTTCCGGGGCCGGCCCGGAACGGACGCCCGCTGTCCGGGCAGCCGCAGCGCCAGGCGCCGCTGTGCGGACCGCGCCCGGCGGGCCACCTTCCGCACGGTCGGATTGCGCGGCAGGAAGGCCAGTGGGGAGGGGACGGCGCCCGGGAGGGCGAGGGCGGTCAGGCGGCGGCGCTTGAAGTAGCGCCGGGTGCCGGCGTCGAGGTGGTCCGCGAGATAGCGCTCGGCGGCCTGGCGCAGCGTTGGGTAGATCTGCGGCTGCATCGCGAAGCCCACGGCGGCCAGCAGCCCCGACAGCCCCTCGCCCGGCAACTTCCCCGGGGGCCGGCCCGCGACCGTCTCGGGCCGTTCGAGGTCGGGCAGCAGCGCGTGGACGAGCGTGACCGGCACCCGGTTGCTGTTCTGGTACGGGCTGAGCCGCTCCAGCAGCAGATCCGTGCCGACCCGCGCCACGGGCAGCCCGTAGAAGGTGCTGGCGGTGAGCAGCGCCGTCGAGAAGCAGCCGACGACGAGCGCGGGACGCGACCGGCGGAAGACCACCTCGGCCAGGACCGGGGTGTCCAGGACCGTCAGTGCGACACCGAGCTGCCCGGCCTCCGTCTCCAGCATCCGCGACCAGCGGGCCGGGGCGCTCGGGTGCGGCTTGAACACCAGCTCGCGGTGGCCGAGGGCGGCCGCGCCGCGCAGCATCCGCACGTGCAGCCGCTCCTCCTCCTCGGGGGTGAGGATGTCGATCGCCGACAGGTACTGGCCGAGCAGCAGCGCGGCTCCCTCGGGGGCCTCGACCAGCGGGGTGGCGTCGCAGAGCTCGGCCAGCACCTTGGTGAAGACCTCGGCCGGCACGATCTCCGCCGGGACGCCGAACTCCGAGAGCAGCAGCGGCCGCAGCCCCGGCACCAGGTCGAGGTGGAGCAGCCGCCGCACGCGCCCGCCCACGAGCGGGTCGAGCTTGTTGCGGGTGGGGCCGTAGCTCATCAGACCGTCGGCGTAGACCTCGAGCGGTGCGTCGGGGAAGAGCTGGGCGATCGCGAGGGCCGGGTTGACCTGGAGGGACTCGACGACGAGTTCGACGTCGTCGGTGCCGAGCCCCCACAGCAGCCGCAGGTGCCGCTCCCACAGCGGGACGTCGTCCAACCGGGGCGACCAGCCGCCGGGGTGGAAGGGCCTGATCGTCTCGTTCCAGGACAGCACCCCGTCGAAGCGGGTACGCAGCCGCTCGAAGCCGGGCGCCTCGTCGAAGGCGGGGGTGGTCTCGGGCGTCGCCGCGTTGTTGGCCACCAGCAGCAGCCGACGGTCGGCGCGGGGGAACTGCTCGGCATCCAGGGCGGCGGCGAGCGTCGCCGCCCCGTACAGCGTCGAGGCGAGGAAGATCTGGGTGCGCCGGGGCTCGGCCATCAGCCGGTCACCTCCGCCGGTGCGGGGCGGCGGCGGAGCCTGCGCAGCCGGGCCGCGCGATCGTCGTCCATGGAATTCAAGGCGTCCTTGAGGAGATCCTGGGGCATTCGCCGCAGGGCGGCCGCGCTCTTCGAACGCAATGTCCGGGCCACGGCCGGTTCGAATCGTTCGATGGAACCGAGATGGTGGGAAATGATCGCGCAATAGGTGCGCACGGCTTTGGGGAGCAGGATCTCCGCATCCGCGTCGCGCGAGGTTTCGTCGATTACCTGATCGAATGCGCGAAGGAAATCGAGTTGCCGCACATCACCGATCTGGGTCAGTGAGGACGCGACCCCGCGCCGGTAGAAGACACCGAGCAGCCCGGCCACCGCGAACGTACGCGCCTCGCGGTGCAGCCGCCAGATCCAGGGCCGGTCCTCGGCCGTCCGCAGCCCGTGCCGGAAATGCAGCAGCCCCTCGTCCAGCAGTCGCCGGTGGTAGATCCCGGCCCACGCGTAGGCGTAGTCCACGGACGTGGAGCGGTCGGCGGGCAGTATCGCGTCGCGCGGGCTGAGCACCACACCGCGCCGGCCGTGCGGAACGCGGTGGACCGTCCGGGCGCGGGCCGTGCACTGGACGTGGTCCGTGCGGACGAATTCCACCCCCAACCCCTCGATCACTTCGAGGAGTTGCTCGTAGTGGCCCGGCGCCAGCCAGTCGTCGCCGTCGAGGAAGGTGATGTATTCACCGCGCGCCCGTTCCAGCCCGGTGTTGCGGGCGGTGGCGAGGCCGCCGTTCTTCTCGTGCCGCACGAGCACGGCCCCGGGCAACTCGCGCTCGGCGCGCCGGAGGATGTCCGGGGTCTCGTCGGTCGAACAGTCGTCGACGAGAATGAATTCGAAGTCCGCGCGGGCGTTCGCGCGCAGACTCCTCAGTGTGTCGGGCGCGTAGGTCTGCACGTTGAAGAACGGCACGATGACGGAGAGCTTAACCACTCGGGTGACGTTAGGTGGCCCCCCGGCATTCGTCTTGACCTATGGCGTACGCGGAGGTGAACGAAGAACGGCGGAATGATGAACCCGCCGCGGACGCAAGCCGATTCGCCGTCCGGCGGTGTGCTGTTTACCGGTTGTTGAACTCGCGTTGGGCAACGAAACGGAATGGATTCCTATCGTCGGCCACGTGCCACTACGAACCGAATCCCCGCCACGCGTCGCCGTGCTCGCCGATTCCGACACCCGGTGGAAATGGGGTGCCCTCACCGCGCACCGCCTCGCCCCGGACGCCGCCCGGCTCGACGGCTATCTGCTGCGCGGCCGCGCCACGCCGACCGTCCGGCAGCTCGCCGAGGTCGGCGTGCGGGCGGACGCCCTGCGCGAGGTCACGGGGACCGAGTTCGTCAGGGCGGTCGACCGCACGCGGTACGACGTCACCGTACTGGCCTGCGTCGGCGGCGCCGTCCAGGCCATGCTGCACGGCCTGGCCCGGGCCTGGGACGGCGCCCCGGCGCGACCGGTCGTGGTCACCGGGTACGTGGGCGTCGTCTACGAGAAGCTCGCCGACGGACTGCTGCTGCGGCACGGCGCGGACGTGGTGCTCGCCAACTCCCGCCATGACGCGGAGCGGTTCCGCGAGGTGTACGCGGGCGTCGGCGCCCCGGGGGAGAGCGTCACGGAGTGCGCGCTGCCGTTCCTCGGCGGCGAGCGGTACGCGGCCGGGCCCGCCGCCCCGGAGGGGCTCCGCACCGTGGTGTTCGCCGCCCAGCCCTCCGTCCCCGACAACCGGGCCGACCGCACCTACCTGCTGCGCCGCGCCGTCGGGCACGCCCGGCGGCACCCCGGCCGGGAGGTGCTCATCAAGCTGCGCAGCAAGCCCGGTGAGCACACCACGCACATCGAGGAACTCCCGTACCAGAAGCTGGCGGCCAGGCTGCCGGGCGGGCTGCCGCCCAACTGCCGTCTCGTCTACGGACACATGGGCGAGGTCCTCGACCGGACAGATCTGCTCGTGACCGTCAGCTCCACGGCCGCCCTGGAGTCCCTCCACCGGGGCATCCCGACCGCCGTCCTCACCGATCTCGGCATCCGCGAACCGCTCGGCAACCACCACTTCCTCGGCTCCGGCTGCCTCGCCTCCTGGGACCAACTCGACGCCGGGCACCTGCCGGTGGCCGATCCGGCGTGGACGGCCCGCCAGGGCGTCGCCGCGGACGGCTCGTACGCCACCGCCTTCGACGCGGCACGGCGGCGGATCACGGAGCTGGTCGCGGCGGACACGCTGCCCCCGCTCGCCCCGTACTACACGACCGAGACCGCCCCTCACTACCTGCCCGCCCTCCTCGCCCGCCACGGCCTCGACCCCCAGGGCCGGCCGCTGCCCGGCGCCGCCCGGGAGCCGGGCGAGCCGGGCGCCGTGCGGCGCGCGGTGCGCGAGGCGGCGCGCGGCGCGTACCGCCACGGCGTCCAGCGCGTCGCCCCCGCCATCCGCCGGCTGGGGGAGCTGTGAGGGCCGGAGCTGTGAGGGACGGAACATCCCGCCACCGCAAGGAGACCGTCATGTCCGCCGCCCCGTCCGGCCCCGCCGTGCTGGCCGTCATCCCTGCCCGCGGGGGGTCCAAGGGCGTGCCCGCCAAGAACCTCGCCGCCGTCGGCGGCGTACCGCTCGTCGCCCGCGCGGTACGGGCCTGCCGGGCGGCCCGCCTGGTCACCGACGTCGTGGTGTCCACCGACGACGCCGCCATCGCGGCCACCGCGCGCGGCGCGGGCGCGGTCGTGGTCCAGCGCCCCGCGACGATCGCGGGCGACACCGCGACCAGCGAGGCGGCGGTGCTGCACGCGATGGACGCGTACGAGGCCACGCACGACACCCGGGTCGGCACGGTCCTGCTGGTCCAGTGCACCAGCCCCTTCCTCACCGGTGAGGACATCGACGGCGTGGCCGCCGCGGTGCTCGAACAGGGCGCCGACAGCGCGCTGACAGTGGCCCCCTTCCACGGCTTCGTATGGCGGGAGGGGGACGGCTTCGCCGGGGCCGTGGCCTCGCCGGCCGAAGCGTCGTCGGGGGTCGAGCCCACCCCGGTCCCGGCCCGGGCCGCCGTGCCGGTCCCCGCCCGGGGTGATCGGGCGCACGGGCCCGGGGCCGTCCCGCAAGCGGAGGCCGTCGCGCTGCCGACGCCTGCGGCCGGATCCGCCACGGCCCGGCACTTCGTGCCCGGGACCGTCCCGGGCGGAGCGACGGGCGGGTTCGCCGCTCCGGAGGTGGTCGCGGCCTCCGAACAGAGCGCACCCGGCGCCGAGCAGGCCGACAGTCGGCCGGACCGGGCCGCGGCCGTCCGGGCCGCCGCCAGGACCGGGGCGGAGGCCGCGCGCGCGAGCGGCGGCGTGGCGGACCGGCCCGCGCCTCCCGCCCTCTTCGGCGGAGCTACCGGCGTCGCCGCCCCCGCCGGGGCCGAGGCCGCGCGGGTGAGTGGTGTTGCGGACGGGTCCGCGCCTCCCGCCCTGTCCGGCGGAGCCGCCCCCGCCGCCGGAGGCCACGGCGTGAACCACCACAAGTCCCACCGCCCCCGCCGTCAGGACCGCCCCCAGGACCTGCTGGAGACCGGTGCCGCGTACGCCATGCGCGCGGACGGGTTCCGCAGGGCCGGGCACCGGTTCTTCGGGCGCACCGAGCTCGTGCGGACCGACGCCGCCCGGGTGCTGGAGATCGACGACCCGCACGATCTCGCGCGGGCCCGCGCGCTCGCCCCGCTGCTCGACGCCCCCGGGACCGGCGCGCTGCCCACCCGTGACGACGTCGACGCGGTCGTCCTCGACTTCGACGGCACCCAGACCGACGACCGGGTGCTGATCGACTCCGACGGGCGCGAACTCGTCGCCGTGCACCGGGGCGACGGACTCGGCGTCGCCGCCCTGCGGACCGCGGGGCTGGCCCTGCTCATCCTCTCCACCGAGGTGAACGCGGTCGTCGCCGCGCGGGGTCGCAAGCTGCGGGTGCCCGTGCTGCACGGCATCGACCGCAAGGACCTCGCGCTCAAGCAGTGGTGCGAGGAGCACGCCGTCGCACCCGAACGCGTGCTCTACGTCGGCAACGACGTCAACGACCTCCCCTGCTTCGACCTCGTCGGCTGGCCCGTCGCGGTCGCCGACGCCCACGACGTCGTACGCGGCGCGGCCCGCGCCGTCACCTCCGCACCCGGCGGGCGCGGCGCCGTCCGCGAGATCGCCTCCTGGCTCCTCGGCCCGAACCTCTGACCGACCCATCCCACCGCACGCACCCGAACGCGAAGGAAAACGGCCTCCATGAGCCCCACGCTGTCCACCGGCACCGTCCGGAACACCCGCATCCTCGGCGACAAGGCGGTCGGCCCCGGCCACCCCGTCTACATCACCGGTGAGATCGGCATCAACCACAACGGCGACCTGGAGAAGGCCTTCGCCCTCATCGACGCCGCCGCCGACGCCGGCTGCGACGCCGTCAAGTTCCAGAAGCGCACCCCCGACATCTGCACCCCGCGCGACCAGTGGGACATCGAGCGCGACACCCCGTGGGGGCGCATGACCTACATCGACTACCGGCACCGCGTCGAGTTCGGCGAGGACGAGTACCGCAGGATCTCCGAGCACTGCGAGCGCCGTGGCATCGCCTGGTTCGCCTCCCCGTGGGACACCGAGGCCGTGGCCTTCCTGGAGAAGTTCGACGTCCCGGCCCACAAGGTCGCCTCCGCGTCGCTCACCGACGACGAGCTGCTGCGCACCCTGCGCGCCACCGGCCGGACGATCATCCTGTCCACCGGGATGTCCACCCCGCAGCAGATCCGGCACGCCGTCGAGGTGCTCGGCAGCGAGAACATCGTGCTCTGCCACGCCACCTCCACCTACCCCGCCAAGGCGGAGGAGCTCAACCTCCGGGTGATCAACACCCTCCAGGCGGAGTACCCCAACGTGCCGATCGGCTACTCCGGCCACGAGACGGGCCTGCAGACCACGCTGGCCGCCGTCGCCCTCGGCGCCGGCTTCGTCGAGCGCCACATCACGCTCGACCGGGCCATGTGGGGCTCCGACCAGGCCGCGTCCGTCGAGCCCGGCGGGCTCCAGCGGCTCGTGCGCGACATCCGGGTGGTCGAGGAGTCGCTGGGCGACGGCGTCAAGAAGGTCTACGAGAGCGAGCTCGGGCCGATGAAGAAGCTGCGCCGGGTCCCGGGCGTCGTCGCCGAGGCCGGCGGGTCCGGTGACCGCACGCCCGTAGCGGTCTGACGGCCACCACGGTGACCTCTCCCGAGGGGCCGGTCCCCGGCCCACCCCCGGAAGCGGCCCCGGCCGTCTCGCCCGGCCGCTTCCGGGGCCGCGGGCCCGCCGCCGAACGGGTCACGGCACAGACGCTGGCCTTCGTCGAGAGCCCGGTCCAACTGCTGAACGTCCTCGAGTGGGCGCACCACCACACGGAGCGGACGGCCCGCCCGGAGCACCGCCCGCTGTGCGAGCGCGTACCGCGCCAGAGCGCCGGGCGGGCGGCGGAGGAAGGGCGGCCGGCGGCGGAGGGGCGGTCGGCGTCCCCGCTCCCGGACGGCGCCGGCGGGCTGCTCGTCGTCGTCCTCGCGCCGCACGACCCCATGACCCGGGGGCAACTGCGCCGGATGGCCGAACTGGCCCGGGAGCAGGGGTACCGGGTCCGCTGGGAGGAGGCGCGGGGCGGCCCCGGGGCGCCCGCGCACACGATCGGGGGGCTCGCCGGGCCGCTGCGCAAGGCGCGCCGCGTCGTCATCGGCGATCCGTTCTCGCGGTACGTCCAACTGCTGTTGATGATCACGCGGGCGCGGGAGCTGGTCGTGGTGGACGACGGCACGGCGACCATGGAGTTCGTCTCCCAACTCGCGCGCGGGGAACGCCTCGTGCGCTGGCACCGGCGCGGCGGCCGGGGGGCGCGCGATGTCGTCTTCGCGCCCGTGTCTGCTTCCGCGCGCCGGAAACTCACCCCGAACACCCGCCGAAGCATCGAGGTGTTCACCTCGATGCCCGTCGAGGCACCCACCGGGGTGACCGTCACGGCCAACGACTTCGCCTGGACCCGGGCCACGTTCGGCCCGCCCCGGCTCACGCGCGGCACGGACCTGGTCGGCACGTCCCTCGTCGAGACCGGTGTCGTGGACGCGGAGGCCTATCTGGAGGCCGTCGCCACGCTGGCCCGCACCCATGGCGCCACCCGCTACTTCGCGCACCGCCGCGAGCACACCGACAAACTGCACCGCATCGGCGCCCGGCTCGGTCTGGAGGTGGTACGGCCCGAGCTGCCACTGGAACTGATCGCGCGCCGCGGCCCCATAGGGCGCACCGTGCTGAGCTTCCCCTCGACCGTGGTGCACACCCTGCCGCTCGCCCTCGCCGGCACCGGCGTCACCGTCGTGGTCTGCGACATCGACCCCGCGTGGCTCACCGAAAGCGCCTCGCCGCGCGCCAAGGGCTTCCTCTCCGGCGTCACGGACACGGCCCGCGGTGTGCGCAGGCTGCCGTATGCCCCTCTTTCAACGACGCAGGCCGTAAATACGGGTCATACCCCATAGGGAACCCATCCATGCGGCTGAACTTTTCTTGATCGGGCGGCAGTTGCCCCATTCGGGGCTCTACCCTTCGCAGGGTGAACCATCTGATGCCTTGCGAAGCCGAGCCCGACACCGCCGATGGCGATCTGCCCGGCGCGCTGCCCTCGGGGCTGCGCGCCGAACTCATCAACTTCCGGCGGGACTTGCATATGCACCCCGAGCTGGGGAACCGCGAGTTCCGTACCACGGCGGCGGTCAAGGCGAGGCTCGAGAAGGCGGGGCTCAGACCCCGCACGCTGACCATGGGTACCGGGATCGTCTGTGACATCGGCCCGGACATCGACACCGGTACCGGGGCGTGGGCCGGCGCCGGGCGGCCGATGCTCGCGCTCCGCGCGGACCTCGACGCGCTGCCCATCCCGGACACCAAGACGGTCCCGTACCGCTCAACCGTCCCCAAGATGGCGCACGCCTGTGGTCATGACGTGCACACCACCGCCGTCCTCGGCGCCGGTCTCGTCCTCGCCGAGCTGGCGGAGCGGGCCCTGCTGCCGCGCCCGGTGCGGCTGATCTTCCAGCCCGCCGAGGAGGTGCTGCCCGGCGGCGCGCTCGACGCGATCGAGTTCGGGGCGCTGGACGGGGTCGGCCGGATCATCGCCGTGCACTGCGACCCCAAGGTGGAGGTCGGCCGGCTCGGGCTGCGGGCGGGGCCGATCACCTCCGCGTGCGACCGGCTGGAGGTCTCGCTGGACGGCCCCGGCGGGCACACCGCCCGCCCGCACTTCACCACCGACCTGGTCACGGCCGCCGCCAGGGTCGCCACCGACGTGCCCGCCCTGCTCGCCCGCCGGGTGGACGCCCGTTCGGGGCTGTCCGTCACCTGGGGGCGGCTGGAGGCGGGGCACGCGTGCAACGTCATCCCGCAGCACGCGGAGCTGTCCGGAACGGTCCGCTGCCTGGATCTGAACTCCTGGCGGGACGCCCCCGACCTGGTGCACGCCGCGATCGACGAGGTCGCCACGATGCACCGCGCCAAGTCGGAGATCAATTACGTCCGGGGCGTGCCCCCGGTGGTCAACGACGCCGAGGTCACGGGCCTGCTGCGGCGGGCCATGACGGCCCGGCGCGGCGCCTTCGCGGTCGAGGACACCGAGCAGAGCCTGGGTGGCGAGGACTTTTCCTGGTACCTGGAGCGGGTGCCGGGCGCGATGGCCCGACTGGGGGTGCGTCCCGTCGGCGATACGACCCGCCGTGACCTGCATTGCGGTGATTTCGACGTGGACGAGGGCGCGATCCAGGTCGCCGTGGAACTGTTCACCGCCGCCGCATTGCTGGATGGAGGGCGAATGTAGCCATTCGGGTCAAGACAGGTTCGCGACGATCCGATAACGGCTTTGAAGCACCCCTTTTATCTGCATCTACGCGCGTTACGATGCCCGCGAACCAGCGCCGACGGAGGCGCTTCGAGTGAAGGGGCCCCTCGTGCGCCGGGTATCCACAATCACTGCTGCGGGTATTGCAACCGCGGCTCTCGCATTCTCCCTCACCGCCTGTGGTGAGTCCTCCACCGAATCGGGTGGCGGCAAGGACAAGGGCATCGGTCTCGCGTTCGACGTCGGCGGCCGTGACGACCACTCCTTCAACGAGTCCGCCGCCCGTGGCGTGGACAAGGCGGAGAAGGAGCTGGGCATGAACGCCCGCCTGCTGACCGCGAAGAACGGCGAGACCGAGGCCGAGCGCGAGCAGCGGCTGAACTCCCTCGCCGAGGCGGGCTA
This sequence comes from Streptomyces sp. NPDC033229, assembly GCF_055576875.1. Taxonomy (NCBI): domain Bacteria; kingdom Bacillati; phylum Actinomycetota; class Actinomycetes; order Kitasatosporales; family Streptomycetaceae; genus Streptomyces; species Streptomyces sp. NPDC033229. The sequence goes on from NZ_JBVIQR010000002.1 coordinate 61,305, forward strand.
CAACCCGGTCATCGGCGTGGGCTTCAACTACTCGAAGTCGATCGAGAAGGTCTCCAAGGACTTCCCGAAGACGACCTTCGCCGTGGTCGACTCGGTTGCCAAGGGCGACAATGTCGAGAGCATCACCTTCGGTGAGCACGAGGGTTCCTACCTCGCGGGTGTCGCCGCGGCCCTGAAGTCCAAGACCCACAAGGTCGGCTTCATCGGCGGTGTGAACAACGCACTGATCCAGAAGTTCCAGGCGGGCTTCGAGCAGGGCGCGAAGGCGACCGACCCCAAGGTCGAGGTCACCTCGCAGTACCTGTACCCGAACAACGACAAGGGCTTCAACGACCCGGCGGCCGCCAAGGACAAGGCCAAGGGCATGCTCGACTCGGGCATCGACGTGATCTACACCGCGGCCGGCCTCTCCGGCAACGGCTCGATCGAGGCCGTCGCCGGTCAGAAGGGTGCCTGGGCGATCGGCGTCGACTCCGACGCGTACCAGCAGCCGGGCCTCGCGAAGTACAAGGACTCGATCCTCACCTCGGTCGTCAAGAACGTCGACGTCGCGGTGTTCGACCTGGCCAAGAGCGTCAAGGACGGCAAGCCGCTGACCGGCCCGCACGCCTACCTGCTCAAGGACGGCGGCGTCTCGCTGGCCACCTCCGGTGGTCACATCGACGACATCAAGGCCAAGATCGAGGAAGCGAAGAAGAAGATCGCGGACGGTTCGGTCAAGGTCAAGACCTCTCCGTGATCCATGACCGGTTTCGGCCGGTCCAGTAGGTCATGGGGCCCGGTACGAGAAGCACGCTTCTCGTACCGGGCCCGCGATGCGAGCCAACGCTACGCGCGTAGCGTCGCGTTGACGCGGTAGCGTCGCCCCCGCTCAGCCGGAGATCTTCCGGTAGCCCCGTCCTGCCGACCAGGCTTCCCCGCTCCCTTCCCCGAGGAGAGTGCGCCATCAAAGCGTCCAGTAGTACCGCCCCCGCTGGTACCGCCCCCGCCGTAGAACTCGCGGGCATCACCAAGCGGTTCCCGGGTGTCGTGGCCAACCACGACATCCACCTGTCCGTCCGCCGCGGCACCGTCCACGCCCTCTGTGGTGAGAACGGCGCCGGCAAGTCGACCCTGATGAAGATCCTCTACGGCATGCAGAAGCCGGACGAGGGCACCATCACGCTCGACGGCGAGCAGGTCACCCTGAACAGCCCCGGTGACGCCATCGCGCGCGGCATCGGCATGGTGCACCAGCACTTCATGCTCGCCGACTACCTCACCGTCCTGGAGAACGTGGTCCTCGGCGCCGAGAAGCTGCACGGCATCGGTGACAAGGCCCGCGCGAAGATCAAGGAGATCTCCGACGCGTACGGCCTCGGCGTCCGTCCCGACGCCCTCGTCGAGGACCTCGGCGTCGCCGACCGCCAGCGGGTGGAGATCCTCAAGGTCCTCTACCGCGGTGCGCGCACGCTGATCCTCGACGAGCCGACCGCCGTCCTGGTGCCCCAGGAGGTCGACGCCCTGTTCGACAACCTGCGCGAGCTCAAGGCCGAGGGCCTGACCGTCATCTTCATCTCCCACAAGCTCGGCGAGGTGCTCTCCGTCGCCGACGACATCACCGTCATCCGGCGCGGCACCACCGTCGCCTCCGTGGCCCCGAGTGAGACGACCCCCAAGCAGCTCGCCGAGCTGATGGTCGGCAGCGAGCTGCCCTCGCCCGAGACCCGGGAGTCGACGGTCACCGACACGCCGATGCTGACCGTCGAGGGGCTGCGGCTGTCCGCCACCGACCCCGACGGCGTCGTCCGCGCGGTGCTCGACGGCATCACCTTCACCATCCACAAGGGCGAGGTCCTCGGCCTCGCGGGCGTGGAGGGCAACGGCCAGGCCGAACTGGTCGAGGCGATCATGGGCATGCGGACCCCGGGCGAGGGCGTCGTGACCCTCGACGGCACCGACATCACCCAGGCCCCGACCCGCAAGCGGCGCGAGGGCGGCATCGGTTACATCCCCGAGGACCGCCACCGGCACGGCCTGCTCCTCGAGGCCCCGCTGTGGGAGAACCGTATCCTCGGCCACGTCACGGAGAAGCCCAACAGCAAGGGCGCGCTCCTGGACAACAAGGCCGCCCGCGCCGACACCGAGCGCATCGTCCGCGAGTACGACGTGCGGACCCCCGGCATCGAGGTCACCGCGGCCTCGCTGTCCGGCGGCAACCAGCAGAAGCTGATCGTCGGCCGGGAGATGAGCCACCTGCCCAAGCTCCTCATCGCCGCGCACCCCACCCGGGGCGTGGACGTCGGCGCGCAGGCGCAGATCTGGGACCAGATCCGCGAGGCGCGCCGCGAGGGCCTGGCGGTGCTGCTGATCTCCGCCGACCTGGACGAGCTCATCGGGCTCTCCGACACCCTGCGGGTCATGTTCCGCGGCCGTCTGGTCGCCGACGCGGACCCGGCCACCATCACCCCGGAGGAGTTGGGCTCGGCCATGACCGGCGCCGCAACCGGCCACCTTGAGCACGTCGAGGACGGCGCAGACGCCGCGACCGACACCGCCGCCGACACGGAGCGGGAAGGGGGCGACTCCGCATGAGCCTCGTGAAGAAGTTCGACAAGGACAAGATCGTCCTGGGCTTCGCCGCCCCGGTCCTCGCGATCGTGGCCGCCCTGGTCATCACCTCGCTGATCATCGTCTCCACCGGCAAGGACCCGTTCCACGCCTATGAGGTCATGATCGACTTCGGCTCGAAGGCCGACAGCCAGGTCTGGATCATCAACAAGGCGACCCCGTACTACCTGTCCGCGCTGGCCGTCGCCATCGGCTTCCGGATGAACCTGTTCAACATCGGCGTCGACGGCCAGTACCGCATCGCGGCCTTCTTCGCCGCCGTCGTCGGTGGCGCGCTGACCCTGCCGGGCATCGTCCAGATCCCGGTCATGATCATCGTCGCGATGATCGTGGGCGCGATCTGGGCCGGCATCGCCGGTCTGCTGAAGACCAGCCGCGGCGTCAGCGAGGTGATCAGCACCATCATGCTGAACGCCATCGGCGCCTCGCTGATCGGCTATCTGCTCCAGGACGGGCGGCTCGCGGAGAAGGAGGGCAACCTGATCCACACGCCCTACCTGCCCGACTCGGCCCACTTCTTCGAGATCCCGACCATGCCCAAGCCGATCTACGGCTTCGTCGTGATCGCGGCCCTCGCGGGCGCCGTCTACTGGTTCGGTCTGAACCGCACCCGGTTCGGCTTCGACCTGCGGACGGTCGGCCGCTCCGAGTCCGCGGCGCAGGCCAGCGGCGTCAACGTCAAGCGCATGGTGATCACCTCGATGGTGCTCTCCGGTGCGATGGCGGGCCTCGTCGGCATGCCGACCCTGCTCGGCGTCTCGTACAACTACGGCACCGACTTCCCCACCGGCATCGGCTTCACCGGCATCGCCATCGCGCTGCTGGGCCGTAACCACCCCATCGGCATGGCGCTCGGCGCCCTGCTCTGGGGCTTCCTGGACCGCACCGGCACGCAGCTCGAGTTCGAGGGCTACGCGCAGGAGGTCGTCGGAGTGATCCAGGGCGTCATCGTCCTGTGCGTCGTCATCGCGTACGAGGTCGTGCGCCGGTACGGCCTCAAGATGCAGCAGCGCAAGGTCGGCGAGGAGCTCGCCGCCCAGGCCAAGAGCGACAAGGCGGAGGTTTCCGCGTGAGTACGACTTTCACCGACGCACTTGCCAAGGGCCTGTCCGGCAAGAACAAGGGCGAGCGGCGCAAGCTCTCCTACCCCGTGATCCTGCTGCTCATCGCGGGCGGGCTGCTGGTGCTCTCCGTACTGCGGGTGATCACCGGCGCGGACGATCTGACCTCCTCCGGCCAGTTCAGCGGTGCCCTCGGCGCGGCTGTGCCGATCGGACTCGCGGGCCTCGGCGGTCTGTGGGCCGAGCGCGCGGGCGTCGTCAACATCGGCCTCGAGGGCATGATGATGCTCGGCACCTTCAGCGCCGGCTGGATCGGCTGGCAGCACGGCCCCTGGGCCGCGGCGGCCGCCGGCATCCTCGGCGGTGCGCTCGGCGGCCTCGTGCACGCCCTGGCCACCGTCACCTTCGGCGTGGACCACATCATCTCCGGTGTGGCGATCAACATCCTGGCGCTCGGCGTCACGCAGTACCTCGCCAAGCTCTGGTTCGGCGCGGAGGGCAGCGAGGCCCAGCAGGCGGGCGGCAACGACAAGCAGTCGCCGGTCATGGAGAACATGCCGAACTTCTCGATCCCCGGTCTCTCCGACTGGCTGAACTCGATCGAGAAGCACCACTGGTTCTTCGTCTCCGACCTCGCGGGCATCGTCGACGGCCTGGTCACCGACGTGTCCTGGCTGACGATCGTCGCGGGCGGCCTGTTCGTCCTCACGTTCTTCGTGCTGTGGCGCTCCTCCTTCGGTCTGCGCCTGCGGTCCTGTGGTGAGAGCCCGGTGGCGGCCGAGTCCCTCGGCGTCAACGTCTACAAGTACAAGTACGCGGCCGTGGTCGTCTCCGGCGGCCTCGCGGGTCTCGGCGGCGCGTTCCTCGCCATCGGCACACACATGTACTCCGACGGCCAGACCGGCGGTCGCGGCTACATCGGTCTCGCCACGATGATCTCCGGCAACTGGCGGCCGGGCGGCGTCGCGATGAGCGCGGGCCTGTTCGGCTTCATGGACAGCCTCCAGCTGCGCTCGGGCGGCCCGACCGTCCACGCGCTGCTGCTGCTCGTCGCGGTGCTGCTGATCGGCTTCGCCGCGTGGCGGCTGCGGGCCGGCAAGACCCGGCCCGCGATCGTCAGCGCGGCCTTCGGTGTGGCGCTCATCGTCTGGTACACGATGACCAAGACCGTGCCGCTGGAGCTCGTCGACGCCACCCCGTACGTCGCGACGCTGCTCGTGCTGTCCTTCTCCGCGCAACGTCTGCGGATGCCGAAGGCCAACGGCAAGCCCTACCGGAAGGGTGAAGGAAAGTGACCTCTCCCATCGACTGGGAGAACCTGCGGACGCAGGCCCGGGACGCGATGTCCCGGGCCTACGCCCCGTACTCCGGTTTCCCCGTCGGCGCGGCGGCCCTCGTCGACGACGGGCGCACCGTCACCGGCTGCAATGTGGAGAACGCCGCCTACGGCGTGACCCTCTGCGCCGAGTGCGGCATGATCTCCGCTCTCGTCTCCTCGGGCGGCGGCAAGCTCACCGCGTTCACCTGCTGCGACCGGCACGGCAACGTCCTCATGCCGTGCGGCCGTTGCCGTCAGCTCCTGTGGGAGCACGGCGGCCCGGAGCTGGCCGTGGACACCGCCAAGGGCGTCCGCCCGCTGGCGGAGCTGCTGCCGGACGCGTTTGGGCCCGCCGACCTGAATCGATAAAGATGTCCTCAAGCGCCGGAGGGGCTGATGTTCAGCCCCTCCGGGTCACTTTCCGGCCCCGGGAAGACTGAGGACGCACGAACCTTAAGGAAAATGTGCTGATGGACGCCATTTCCGTTATCCGCACCAAGCGTGACCGCGGCCGACTGACCGACGCGCAGATCGACTGGGTCATCGACGCGTACACCCGCGGCGAGGTCGCCGACGAGCAGATGTCCTCGCTCGCGATGGCGATCCTGCTCAACGGCATGGACCGCGCGGAGATCGCCCGCTGGACCGCCGCGATGATCAAGTCCGGCGAGCGCATGGACTTCTCCTCGCTGCCCGTCCCGACCTCCGACAAGCACTCCACCGGCGGCGTCGGCGACAAGATCACCCTGCCGCTGGCCCCGCTCGTCGCCGCCTGCGGCGCGGCCGTCCCGCAGCTCTCCGGCCGTGGCCTCGGCCACACCGGTGGCACGCTCGACAAGCTGGAGTCCATCCCCGGCTGGCGCGCGCTGCTCTCCAACGACGAGATGATGGACGTCCTGCGCAACGTCGGTTCCGTCATCTGCGCGGCGGGCGACGGCCTCGCCCCCGCCGACAAGAAGCTCTACGCGCTGCGCGACGTGACCGGCACGGTCGAGGCGATCCCGCTGATCGCCTCGTCCATCATGTCGAAGAAGATCGCCGAGGGGACGGGCTCGCTCGTCCTGGACGTCAAGGTCGGCTCCGGCGCCTTCATGAAGAACCTCGCCGACGCCCGTGAGCTGGCCTCCACCATGGTCGGCCTGGGCACGGACCACGGCGTGAAGACCGTCGCGCTGCTCACCGACATGTCGACCCCGCTGGGTCTGACCGCGGGCAACGCCCTCGAGGTCCGTGAGTCCGTCGAGGTCCTCGCGGGCGGCGGCCCGGCCGACGTCGTCGAGCTGACCATCGCCCTGGCCCGCGAGATGCTCGCCGCGGCCGGTCTGCCGGACGCCGACCCGGCCAAGGCCCTCGCCGACGGCTCCGCGATGGACCACTGGCGCCGCATGATCATCGCGCAGGGCGGCGACCCGGACGCGGCCCTCCCGGTCGCCCGCGAGCAGCACGTCGTGACGGCCGCCGAGTCCGGTGTCCTCACCAAGCTCGACGCCTACGCCGTCGGCGTCTCCGCCTGGCGCCTGGGCGCCGGCCGCGCGCGCAAGGAGGACCCGGTCCAGTTCGGCGCGGGCATCGAGCTGCACGCCAAGCCGGGCGACACGGTCACGGCGGGCCAGCCGCTGATGACCCTGCACACCGACACGCCGGAGAAGTTCGACTACGCCCTCCAGGCCCTGGAAGGCGCCGCGGACTACGCCCCGGCCGGCACGGAGTTCACCGCGAACCCGATCGTGCTGGACCGCATCGCGTAACCGCCGTCGGTTTCCCGGACGGGGTTGGTGTGGGTGGGGTCAGAACCAGCCAAGCCCTTCCGCGGTTTGGGGGACCGCCACTCACAAGGGGTGTTAGAGGGGGGGGATCCGAGGCGGGGCCCCCCAAGGAA
>NZ_JBVIQR010000002.1:68182-101221 GCF_055576875.1 Streptomyces sp. NPDC033229
GGCCGCGGCGGACGACTCCCCGACCGCAACGGATTTCACCCCGACCCCGCTCTTGTTTGACCCCCTCTCTCACCCTCTTTCGGTTCCCCGGCCGTTTTTGTTTTGGCTGAGCTCAGCCACCCCAAGCCCGTCCGGCGTTTGAGGACACCGCCGCGCAGCGGTGGTGCGGCAGGTGGGGCCTCAGCGGCGGGCCGCCACGAGCACCCGCTGCTCGGCGAGCGCCTTCCGGGTGGCGTAGAGGGTGATGGATGCCGCGGCCACCATGGCCACCAGGCCGAGGACGACCGTGCCGTCCCAGCCCCCCAGGCCATAAGCGGCAGCGCCCACCGTGCCGCCCAGCGAGCTGCCCAGGTAGTACGCCGTCTGATAGAGCGCCGACGCCTGCGCCCGGCCCGTCTTGGCCGCGCGGCTCACCGAGGACGAGGCCACCGCGTGGCCCGCGAAGAAACCCGCCGTGATGAGGACCAGGCCGAGCAGTACGGCCCCCAGCGACTCCGTCAGGGACAGCAGCAGTCCGGCCGTCGTCGTGCCCACCGCCAGATACAGCGCCCCCCGTCGGCCCAGCCGGCCGACGAGCTTTCCGGCCGCCGCCGAGGAGACGGTGCCCACCAGGTAGACCAGGAAGATCGAACCGACGACACCCTGCGGCAGCGAGAACGGCGCCTCGACCAGGCGGTAGCCGATGACCGTGTAGACCGCGCCGAAGACGGTCATGAACAGCGCGCCGATCGCGTACAGCCGGCGCAGCAGCGGGTCGGAGAGGTGACCGCCGACCGTACGGGCCAGGGCGCGCGGCGAGACGGTGGACGAGGTGAAGTGCCGGGCCTTCGGGATCAGCAGCCGGAAGACGACCGCGCACACCATGGCCATCAGCCCGACCGCGGCGAGCCCGGCCCGCCAGCCCCAGGCCTGGGCCACCCAGCCGGTGACGATCCGTCCGGACATGCCACCGATGGCGTTGCCCGCGACGAACAGTCCGATCGCGCCGACCAGCGCCTTCGGCCGCACCTCCTCCGCCAGGAACGCCATCGCCGAGGCGGGCAGTCCGGCCAGCGCCACGCCCTGCACGGCGCGCAGCGCGATCAGCCAGCCGAGGTCCGGGGCGAACGGCACGAGCAGCGACACGAGCGCGGCCACACAGAGCGCGGCCGTCATCATCGCGCGGCGCCCGAAGCGCTCGGAGAGCGCGCTCAGCGGGACGACGGCGACGGCGAGCGCGCCCGTCGCGGCGGACACGGTCCAGCTCGCCTGATCCGGCGTCACTCCGAGGTCGGCGGAGATCGCGGGCAGCAGGGCCTGCGTGGAGTAGAGGAGCGCGAAGGTGGCGACACCGGCGGCGAAGAGCGCGAAGCTCATCCGACGGTAGCCGGGCCCGCCGGGGGCCAGCTTGGTGTCGCAGGGCGAGGAGGGAGAGACAGGAGTCGGGGACGACGAGGCAGAGGCATCCGGACGCGTGATCACGTCGGATGCCCCGGTATCCGCAGGAGGCATGTACCGACCGTAGGCACGCACCGCTCATGCGTCCAATGCACAAAATCGCGATAATCGTTCCCATGCAGCATCAGCGCAGGTCAGCCAGGGCTCTGTCACCAAGTGGCAACACGGGAGTTACCAAGAATTTTGACATCCCGGTAACACCCGACACACCTGACATCGAGGTGGATTCCTGGGCGGTCACCCTCACCCCGCGCCTCGCGCAGTTCGTGGCCGTCGCCCGCCACGAGCACGTCACCCGGGCCGCGCAGCAGCTCGCCATGCCGCAGTCCACCCTCAGCCGGGCGATGGCCCGCCTCGAACACGACCTCGGCGTCGCGCTGTTCGCCCGGCACGGCCGCACCGTCTCCCTCACCGCCGCCGGCCGCGCCTTTCTCGTCTCCGTCGAGCGCGCCCTGTCGGAGGTCGACCGCGCCGCCGAATCCGTACGGGCCGACGCCGACCCGGCGGCCGGCAAGGTCGCCTTCGGCTTTCTGCACACCCTCGGCCCCGAGACCGTCCCCGGCCTCATCCGCGCCTTCCGCGTCGATCACCCGCGCGTACGGTTCCAGCTCGTCCAGAACTACGGCGAGGCCATGCTGGAACGGCTGCGCACCGGCGACCTCGACCTGTGTCTGACCTCGCCCGTGCCCGACGCCCCCGACCTGGTCGCCCGCCGCCTCGACGAGCAGAAGCTACGCCTCGTCGTCCCCGAGGACCACCCGCTGGCCGCCCGCAAGCGCGTCCGGCTCGCCGAGGCCGCCGCCGAACTCTTCGTCACCCTCGAACCCGGCTACGGCCTGCGCCGCATCACCGACGCGGTCTGCGCGGAGGCGGGGTTCACCCCGAAGGTCGCCTTCGAGGGCGAGGAGGCCGAGACGCTCCGCGGCCTGGTGGCCGCGGGCCTCGGCGTCGCGCTGCTGCCGCCCCCGGCCGTCCCCCGCCCCGGGGTCGTCGAGCTGACCGTCACCGCGCCGCGCGCCTTCCGTGAGATCGGCGTGGCCTGGCTCGACGGTCATCCCGACACCCCGCCGGTGGCGGCGTTCAAGAAGTTCCTGCTGTCCCGGCGGGGGCAGTTGCTGCACGGTTAGCGGACACAGCACGGTGACCCGGCCGGCGGATCTTCGGCCGCGGGCCGTCTTTGCCGCCTGCGGCGGCGGGCGCCCTGCGGGCGCGTCCTCAATCGCCGGACGGGCTGATATCGGCTGAGGCCAGCCATATCAAGCCCGTCCGGCGACCCCGGACACCGCCGCGCAGCGGTGGTGCGGATACGGTCCGCCGGACACGGCTAATGCCCCAAAGACTCCCCGAAGCCGGAGGCAAGCGGCATGCGCAACCCCAGCGGCGGCGGCGCCGCCAGCGCATCCGCCAGCGGCCGCGCGTAGTGGTGGCCGAACAGCGAACCCCGTACGAAGTCCGCCGCCAGGGCCAGCACTTCGGGCCGGTGCTGCCGGAGGCCGTGGCCGTCGGAGTGGACCTCGAACCGGCAGGTGTCGCGGTTGACCTTCTTGGCCCGCTCGGCGAGCCGGTAGGAGAGGTCGGGGTCGGTGCGCTCGTCGTCCGTGCCGTGCACGAGCAGTACCGTGCGGCCCGCGAGCTGCCGGACCGGGTCGGGGTCGATGACGGCCTCCGGCTCCGGCAGCCAGGGGGAGAGCGCCAGTACCGAGGTCACCGCCGCATGCCCGGCGGCGCTCAGGGCGGCGCGCGCCCCCATGCCCGTGCCGATCAGGACGACCGGCACATCGCCGTAGCGCCGCACGACCTCGTCCGCGGCCCACTCCGCGTCCCGCACCGGGTGGGCCGCGGCGCCGTTCCAGCCGCGGTAGCGATAGCGGACCACATGGGTGACCAGCCCTTCGCCCTCACCCGCCCGGGTCAGCCGACGAGCCAGCGGGCGCTGCGCGGCGAGCGTCAGGGGGGAGGGGCGCCGGGTCCCGGCGGCCCGGCCGCCGGGGAGCAACAGGGCCACACCGTGCACGGTGTGCCCGGCACCGAGCGGCTTTCCGAGGCGGACCGTTCTTTCCGGGTCCCGCTGCGGCAACGCTTGCTGAGCCATGGCAGAAACGATGGCAGAAGGCCGGGTGGTGTCCACCCCGCCGCCGGGTCACCTTTCCGTATCGTTCGCCGCCATCTACGCGCGTAGGGGCTAGAGTGCCGAGATGACGAGCGAGACCACCGCACACCCCACTCCCGATCAGATCCGTCGCGCGCCCAAGGTGCTGCTCCACGACCACCTGGACGGCGGCCTGCGCCCCGGTACCGTCGTCGATCTCGCTCGCGAGATCGGCTACACCAACCTCCCCGAGACCGACCCGGACAAGCTGGGTGTCTGGTTCCGCGAGGCGGCCGACTCCGGTTCGCTGGAGCGCTACCTGGAGACGTTCGCGCACACCTGTGCCGTCATGCAGACCCGTGAGGCCCTGGTCCGGGTGGCCGCCGAGTGCGCCGAGGACCTGGCCGAGGACGGCGTCGTCTACGCCGAGGTGCGCTACGCCCCCGAGCAGCACCTGGAGCGCGGGCTCACCCTCGAAGAGGTCGTCGAGGCCGTGAACGAGGGCTTCCGCGAGGGCGAGCGCCGGGCCAAGGCCAACGGTCACCGCATCCGCGTCGGCGCGCTGCTCACCGCCATGCGGCACGCCGCCCGTGCGCTGGAGATCGCCGAACTCGCCAACCGCTACCGCGACAGCGGCGTGGCCGGCTTCGACATCGCGGGCGCGGAGGCGGGCTTCCCGCCCACCCGCCACCTGGACGCGTTCGAGTACCTCAAGCGCGAGAACAACCACTTCACGATCCACGCGGGCGAGGCCTTCGGTCTGCCGTCCATCTGGCAGGCCCTGCAGTGGTGCGGCGCCGACCGGCTCGGCCACGGCGTGCGCATCATCGACGACATCGAGGTCGCGGAGGACGGCACGGTCACGCTCGGCCGGCTGGCGTCGTACGTCCGGGACAAGCGCATCCCGCTGGAGATGTGCCCCACCTCGAACCTCCAGACCGCCGCCGCGAGCTCGTACGAGGAGCACCCGATCGGCCTCCTGCGGAAGTTGCATTTCCGTCTGACGGTGAATACGGATAATCGTCTGATGAGCGGCACGAGCATGAGCGCCGAATTCGAGCACCTGGTCAAGGCGTTCGGCTATTCCCTCGACGACATGCAGTGGTTCACCGTCAACGCGATGAAGTCCGCGTTCATCCCATTCGATGAACGTCTGGCCATGATCAATGACGTGATCAAGCCGGGTTATGCCGAGCTGCGGTCGGAGTGGCTGTTCCGCCAGACGGCCGCCGCAACCGCTGTGACCAGCAATTCCGGCTCCACCGAGGGCTGACGGTCCATCAGCGTCGAATACAGTGAAAACGGCCGGGACTTCAATGTCCCGGCCGTGTCATTGTTTGCGGGCTCCCCGAACTCGTGACTAGGTTGCAGTGCCGCTCAAAATCCCCCCGTCACGAGGACAGATTTCTGATGAAGCAGGGAACCATCAAGACGCTCGGTGTCGCCGCCGTCGGTGCCGCCTTCGCCGTCACTGCGGCGGGCACCGCCTCCGCGGCCGGTACCGCCGGAACTCTCGAGTCGGTCAGCACCACCGCCCAGGGCGCCATGGCGGGCCTCCCCGTCGAGCAGGTCGCCAACCTGGCCCCGGCCGGGGGCCCGGTCGTCTCCGCCGTGAACCGGGCCATCGCCACCGGTGTCGTGACGAGCGCCGCCAAGGCCGTCGACACCGCGGCGGCCCCCCACCTCCTGCCGACCGACACCAAGGGCAACGGCGGTCTGCTCGGCGGCCTGCAGCCCGGCGCCCTCGCCGGCAACCTGCCCACCAAGGGCCTCCCGGTCGGTGGCCTCACCGGCTGACGCCCGTACCGCGCGACGAGCGGGCCGCGCACCCGTAAGGGGTGCGCGGCCCGCCGTGCGTGCGTGAAGGGGCGCCTAGGGTGTGTGTCCGGCGCTTGAGGACGCGCCCGCAGGGCGCCCGCCGCCGCAGGCGGCTACGACGGGCCCGCAGCCGAAGGCCCGTCGGACATACCCGAGGTCACCACGCCGTGGCCTCGCTGTGCGCCTTCTCGCTCGGCAGCAGCAGCCACAGCGCCAGATAGAGCACGAACTGGGGGCCGGGCAGCAGGCAGGAGACCAGGAAGATCACCCGCATCGTCGTCCGGGAGACGCCGAAGCGCTGGGCCAGACCCGCGCAGACACCGGCGATCATCCTGTTGTTCCGGGGGCGGACCAGCGGAGCGGACATGGTGGCGACTCCTCGTCGTCGGTGCGGCGACGCGATGGTCACGCGACGGCCGCGGGGGGTTTCCCTGATGACTCCACGCTACGACCGCGCACCGGGCAAAGCGTCGCTCTAAGGGGCGATACCGACCCTGGGGATCGTCGGGGTCATACCCTGAGTCACCTCATCCCGGCGGAGGGCTTTGCGGGGCCGCACCTCACCCCCGCGACGGAGCCGGGCCCGGACGGCGGGGACCACCGCGAGATGCGCGAGGGTCACCCCCATCACGTTCAGCAACAGCGCGTCCCCGTTCAGCACCTGGCCCACGACGCCGCTCTGCACCACCTGGAGCAGCAGCGCGATCATCGCGCTGGTGAACACCGTGCGGGTCAGCGAGCCCAGCGACGACACCGCCAGCCGGCCGCGGGCCCACGGCAGCAGCACGCCCAGCGGCGCGAACGTCAGCACCATCGCGCCGATCGCCCGGGTCGCGTCCCATGGCGCCAGCGCCAGGTCGGCGCGGATGGTGGCCAGCGGCTCGACCTGCGCGGCGGTCACCCACGGCGCGGTCAGCGGGCGCAGGGCCAGCCAGCCGACGACGAGAAGGTGGACGGCCAGAAGGACGCAGCCCGCGACGCGGTAGCGGTATCGGAGGGCGGTCGTACCGCCGTAACCATGACCCTGCACGCCCCACAGGACGCGGCGCGCGCCCCGCGCGGTTCCGCCGGTCGGCAACAGAGCGTCAACACCCCGGCGCTACGCCGCGGCGCCCCCTCGGACGACGGTGCCCCGCACGGTCTCCGGGCGGGTCCGGACCTCGTCGGTGCACGCGAAGCGCTTGGGGGCCTCGTCGCCCGGCCCGCCGAGGACGACGGCGGCCTTGCCGCCGGTCGCGGCGGTGCCCGTGAACGTGCACACCAGCTGCGCCACCGCGAGCGGCGGCAGCTCCTCCGGGGCGCGGCTCAGCCGCAGCGTCCCGGCCGGATCGTCCTTGCGCGGCCCGCTGACGGACAGCCGCAGCGGGACGTCCGTGGAGAACCCGGCGGCGGCTTCGGTGGACGAGGGGGCCCGGCGCAGCTCCTCCAGGAGCGCCTGTGCGACCGCCGGGGGGTCCTCCGGCGTGCGCTCGGGCAGTGTCATGCCCCGGGGCACCGGCAGCAGCTGCGAACCGCACACGAGCTGCACGGACATGGCGACGGTGCCCGCCGGCGGCAGGCTCTGCGCGCCGGAGCGCACGACACACGTCGCCCGCGAGGGCGCGCTGCCGGCGTCCACCGGCACGGCCGTGCCCCGGATCCCGCACCCGGCCAGGGCGCCCAGCCCGAGCGTCAGGGCGAGTGCCGGTCCGAGTGCCCGGGCGGCGGCCCGGGCCGCGGTCCTCGCGGTCACGGTCCTCATCGCGCGTTCCCCTCAGCCGTACCCGGCGACGAGCCGTCGCCGTCCGCCTCGCTCCCGTCCCCGTCGTCCGGCTCACTCTCCGTGGCCGTCCCCCGGGGGAGGGTGAGGGTGAAGACCGCGCCGCCGTCGGGCGAGTTGGCGGCGGTGATCTCGCCACCGTGGATATGGGCGTTCTCCAGGGCGATCGACAGCCCCAGACCGCTGCCCTCGGAGCGGGGGCGGGACGCGCTCGCCTTGTAGAAGCGGTCGAAGACGTGCGGCAGGACGTCCTCGGGGATGCCGGGGCCGTGGTCGCGCACCTCGATCACCAGGGAGTCGTCCACCGTCCGCACGGCCACCCGCACCGGCGAGCCGCCGTGCTTGAGGGCGTTGCCGATGAGGTTGGCGAGAATCACGTCGAGACGGCGCGGGTCGAGCAGCGCCATGATCCCGCGCTCGGCGTCCAGCTCGACCGCGTCCAGCCAGGCGCGGGCGTCGATGCAGGCGGTGACCTGGTCCGCGACGTCCACGTCGTCGAGCACCAGCCGGGCGGTGCCCGCGTCGAAGCGGGTGACCTCCATCAGATTCTCCACCAGGTCGTTCAGCCGCCTGGTCTCGCTCACCACGAGCTGCACCGCAGGCGCGATCATCGGGTCGAGGTTCTCCGCCTCGTCCTCCAGCACCTCGGTCACCGCGGTGATCGCCGTGAGCGGGGTCCGCAGCTCGTGCGACATGTCGGCGACGAAGCGCCGGCTCGCGGCCTCCCGGGCGCTCAGGTCCTCGACGCGTTTTTGCAGCGACTCCGCCGTCCTGTTGAACGTCCGCGACAGATCCGCCAGCTCGTCCGTGCCCGACACCTGGAGCCGGGTGTCCAGCTTGCCCTCGCCGAGCCGCCGCGCCGCGTCACCGAGCCGCTGCACGGGCCGCAGCACGGTCGAGGCGGCGGCCTGGGCGAGCAGGGCCGAGCCGATCAGGGCGAGGCCGGTGGCGATGCCCAGGGACCAGGCGAGGGAGTTGAGGTCCGCCCGCTCGTTGTCCAGGGACTTCAGCAGATAGCCGGTGGGCCCGCCGCCGATCACCTTGGCGCCGCCGACGAGATAGGGCTTGCCGTCGAGCGTGATCCGCTGCCAGTACAGGTGGTACGGGTAGCGGTTCGACTCGGTGACCGGCCGCTCGCGGTTCACGGCCTTGCGCAGCGACTCGGGCACGACCTCGAGCGCGAACAGGTCCCGGTCCGAGGGTGCCGCGCAACTGCCGCCGCCGGTGACCTTGTCGATCAGCAGCACCTCGTACTTCTGCGAGGTGGCGGCCATCCGGTCCGCGGCCTCCTGCAGCTCGGGGCAGGTCGGGGTCAGCGGCAGCGACCCCGTGTTGTCCTGGAGGGACTTGCGGAAGTCGTCCAGGGCGGCGTTCTGGGTGCGGGTGAGGACCGCGTCGCGGTTGAGCCAGTACGCGATGGCGGACGCGGACACCGCCGCGGCCAGCGAGACCAGCGCGAAGACGAGCATCAGCCGCAGCCGGAGGCTCACCCACCGCATGCTGAGCTGCACGACCCGCTTCGCCGCCGCCCAGCCCCGTACCCGACCGGGCTCTTGATTCACGGTGCGCTCTCTGTGCTGTTGTGGCGGGCCGAAGTGATCACTGCGGGGTGTCCAGGCGGTAGCCGACCCCGCGGACCGTACGGATCAGGGTCGGGGAGGACGGAACGTCCTCGACCTTGGCGCGCAGCCGCTGCACACAGGCGTCCACCAGCCGCGAGTCGCCGAGGTAGTCGTGCTCCCACACCAGCCGCAGCAACTGCTGCCGGGACAGCGCCTGCCCCGGCCGCCGGCTGAGCTCCAGCAGCAGCCGCAGCTCGGTCGGGGTGAGTTGCAGATCCTCGCCGTTCTTGGTGACGGTCATCGCGGAACGGTCGATGACCAGCGAGCCGAACGACGCCGAGTCGTTGGACTCCCGCTCGCCGCGGCGCAGCACCGCGCGGATCCGGGCGTCGAGCACCCGGCCCTGCACGGGCTTGACCACATAGTCGTCCGCCCCGGACTCCAGACCGACCACGACGTCGATGTCGTCGTTGCGCGCGGTCAGCAGAATGATCGGCAGCTGGTCGGTGCGCCGGATCCGGCGGCAGACCTCGAAACCGTCGATCCCGGGCAGCATGACGTCCAGCACGATCAGATCCGGCCGCTGCTCGCGCAGCAGCTTCAGGCCGTCCTCGCCGGTCGCCGCGGTCACCACTCGGTGACCTTGGCGGGACAGGGAGAACTCGAGGGCCGTGCGGATGGCGTCGTCGTCCTCGATCAGCAACAGGAAAGGCACGGTGGTCATTCTGGCCTAAGAGTGGCCCTCAGTTCGACAGACGGCGTCGTCCGGAGTGCGGCCGGAGCGGGTACGGAAGTGCGTCCGGAGTGCGTCCGGAGTGCTCAGTGCCCTGTTGCAGGGCTGTGACAGTCGGCGGACAACGCCATGAAACTGGCCCGGCAGGCTTTGGTTTCACCGAGCGGTACCAGGGCTCGGGACGCAATCGGACCGAGCTGGCTCCACCGACGGGGGGCGCGAGATGAACACACTGCACAGCACCACGACCAGCGCAGTCATTCGCACGCGCCTGCACGACGCCGGGCGGGGTTCGGAGAAGTCCGGTGCCGTGGGCGGACGGGGGTGCGCCCGCGGCACCGGACGTGGACGGTCGCAGGCCATGTACCTGGCGGCCATCGACGCGAGCGTGTACGGGGAGGCCGACCGGGGCACGGGGGGAAAGCCCGGGGGTTCGGGGGAACCCAGGGCCGAGTCCCGGACGGAGGCGGAGTTCACCGCCTACGTCCAGGAGCGCCGGGCCTCCCTGTACGCGACCGCCTATCACTTGACCGGTGACCGTTACGAGGCGGAGGACCTGCTCCAGAGCGCGCTGTTCTCCACCTACCGCGCCTGGGACCGGATCGCCGACAAGGCGGCGGTGGGCGGCTATCTGCGCCGCACCATGACCAATCTGCACATCAGCGCCTGGCGCCGGCGGAAGCTCAACGAGTACCCGACGGAGGAGCTGCCGGAGACGGTGGGCGACCAGGACGCGATGCGCGGCACCGAACTGCGCGCCGTGCTCTGGCAGGCGCTGGCCCGGCTGCCCGAACTCCAGCGCACGATGCTGGTGCTGCGCTACTACGAAGGCCGCACCGACCCGGAGATCGCGGACATCCTCGACATCAGCGTCGGCACGGTCAAGAGCAGCATCTGGCGCTCGCTGCGCCGGCTGCGCGAGGACGAGGTCATCGGCTCCGGCCGTGGCGCCGTCGAGTCCTTCGGCGAACTGGTGGCCTAGGGCTGATTTCAGCCCGTCCGGCGATTGAGGACGCGCCCGCAGGGCGCTCGCCGCCGCAGGCGGCAACGACGGCCTGCAGCCAGGGCCGGGGACCAACGGGGGAACCACGGGGGAGAGAGCGGGCGGACAGCCGGGGGGTCTGTCCTGCCCGCTCTCGCCGTTTCGTCGTCCTGCGGGGGCCCGCGCTTCGCCATCCTGCGGGGGCCCGCTCAGGGGGCCGGTCAAGCGGCGTCCGCGCAGGCTGCTCAGGCCGCTCAGGCCACCCGTACCGGGTCGGGCCCGGGTGCGCATGTCTCGCGCCGTCCGGCGGCCGCGGCGGCTATCCGGCCCATGGCCGCGTCCTTGTCGCAGGCGTACGCGCCGAGCGCCGTCTGCCGGGCCACGATGCCGCGCTCGGCGCGCATCAGCCGCAGACCGCGGCGCACGAGGTACGGGACGGGCTTACGGGCCTCCCGCAGGTCGCGCACCAGCCGGTGGCGGAAGGTCGTCGAGGGGCGGCCCCGCAGACACAGCGCGTCGGCGAGGACGCCCAGCTCCCGGCAGCGCTCGATGATGTCCGCGGCGAAGATGCCCTCCGCGATGAACAGCGAGGTGCGCCCGATGTCCAGCGTGCTCTCCCCGGTCCGCGAGCTGGTGGAGATGTCGTACAGCGGCACCGGCGTACGGGCCGTGCGGCACAGGGCGTCGATCGCGGCGACGGCCGCCTCCGCGTCCCACGACAGCGGCGAGTCCCAGTCGGCGCCGGACCCGTCCCCGAGCTGCGGCAGGGTCGGGTCGTCGCCCTCCTTGTAGAAGTCGTCGAGGTTGAGCACGGGCAGTCCCGTGCGGGCCGCGAGGGACGACTTTCCGGAACCAGAGGGTCCGGTCAGCAGGATGACGCGCGCTTCAGTCAGGTGGGGAGTCACGGGACACCAGTGTGAGGCATTGGGCCGCCTGGGGGATCCCCCCGGGTCGAAACGTGCGCGAAACGTCACTATTCCACTACGTTGCGTTGTCGTCCTCCGACTCACCCGACCTACCCGGCAGGTGGCCATGGCCTCGCACGCACGACACGCACGCTCCAAGTCTCCCCGTCCGGGGCTCCCGCGCGGCCTCGTGCGCGTCGGGGTGTCCGTATCGGCGGGAGCTGCGTTCGTCGCGGGCGGCGCGGCGAGCGCGAACGCCGCGCCCGCCAAGGACAGCGCCCAGCCGGTCGGCGTCTCGCTCGGCGAGATCTCGGCGGAGTCGGCCGGGACGGCCCTCGGCCAGTCGCTGTACCACTCCTCCGCGGGCGCCTTGGGCCCGCTCAAGGTGCTGCGGCTCAACCCGCTCGCCGGTACGGGCAGCGACCCGACGGACAACGCGGTCGGCACCCAGGTCGCCGACTTCCAGCCCGTGAGCACCGCGATGGTTACCGCGCCGCTCTCCCAGGGCGGCGCCCTGGAGCAATTGCCGCTGCTGAGCTACGCGGCGCAGTTCCTGCCCGGCTGACGGCCGGCTGACGGCCGTCTGCTGGCCGTCCGATGGCCGCGCGTGCGCGACGGCGGCGGCTCCCGGTCCGGGGAGCCGCCGTCGTCGTTCTGTGTGGCTGGCCTCAGCCACATCCAGCCCGTCCGGCGATTGAGGACGCGCCCGCAGGGCGCCTCGCCGCCGCAGGCGGCAAAACCGGGCCGGTGGTTAACGACCCGCCGGTCAGGCGAGCGGCAAAACCGGGCCGGTGGCCAATGAACCGCCGGTCAGGCGAGACGTGGGTCGGGCTATCAGTAGGCGGAGCCACCCGCGCCGAGCGAACCGGTCGGGTGCCAGACGGTCTTCGTCTCCAGGAACGCCGTCATCCGGTCAGTGCCGGGGTCGGCGGACCAGTCCACAGCCTGTGGACGGAGAACGCGCTTGAGGTTGTCCGCCGCGGCGATCTGGAGCTCCTTCGACAGCTCCGCGTCGGCACCGGCCAGGTCGATCGCGTTGACGTCCTGGTGCGCGGCGAGGGACGGGGAGACCTCCGCGGTCCTGCCGGACAGGATGTTGACCACACCGCCGGGCACATCGGAGGTGGCGAGCACCTCACCCAGCGACAGCGCCGGGAGCGGGGCCTTCTCGGAGGCGATGACCACGACCGTGTTGCCGACCGCGATCACCGGGGCGATCACGGACACCAGACCGAGGAAGGACGACTCCTGCGGCGCCAGGACGGCCACCACACCGGTCGGCTCCGGCGTCGAGAGGTTGAAGTACGGCCCCGCGACCGGGTTCGCGCCACCGACGATCTGCGCGATCTTGTCGGTCCAGCCCGCGTACCAGACCCAGCGGTCGATCGCCGCGTCCACCTGGGCCGCCGCCTTGGACTTCGAGAGCCCCTCGGCGTCGGCGACCTCCGCGACGAACTGCTCGCGGCGGCCCTCCAGCATCTCGGCCACGCGGTAGAGGATCTGGCCGCGGTTGTACGCGGTCGCGCCCGCCCAGCCGCCCGTCGCCTTGCGCGCCGCGACGACCGCGTCACGCGCGTCCTTGCGGGACGACAGCGGGGCGTTGGCGAGCCACTTGCCCTTTGAGTCCGTCACCTCGTACACCCGCCCGCTCTCGGACCGGGGGAACTTGCCCCCGACGAACAGCTTGTAGGTCTTGAAGACACTGAGTCGCTCAGACATCGAGGTAGGCCTCCAGACCGTGACGGCCACCCTCGCGGCCGAAGCCCGACTCCTTGTAGCCGCCGAAGGGCGAGGTCGGGTCGAACTTGTTGAACGTATTGGCCCAGACGACGCCCGCGCGCAGGCTGTTCGCCACCGACAGGATCCGCGAACCCTTCTCGGTCCAGATGCCCGCCGACAGCCCGTACTGCGAGTTGTTGGCCTTCGCGACGGCCTCGGCCGGGGTGCGGAAGGACAGCACCGACAGGACCGGGCCGAAGATCTCCTCGCGGGCGATGCGGTGCGCCTGCGTGACGTTCGTGAAGAGCGTCGGGGCGAACCAGTAACCCGCGGAGGGCAGCTCGCAGGACGGGGCCCAGCGCTCGGCGCCCTCGGCCTCGCCGCTGTCGGCGAGGGCCTTGATCCGGGCCAGCTGCTCGGCGGAGTTGATCGCACCGATGTCGGTGTTCTTGTCCAGCGGGTCGCCGAGGCGCAGCGTGGACAGCCGACGCTTGAGCGCGTCCAGCAGCTCGTCCTGGATGGACTCCTGCACCAGCAGCCGGGAGCCCGCGCAGCAGACCTGGCCCTGGTTGAAGAAGATGCCGTTGACAATGCCCTCGACGGCCTGGTCGATGGGCGCGTCGTCGAAGACGATGTTCGCGCCCTTGCCGCCCAGTTCCAGGGTCAGCTTCTTGTCCGTACCGGCGACGCTGCGCGCGATGGCCTTGCCGACGGCGGTGGAGCCGGTGAAGGCGACCTTGTCGACGCCCGGGTGCTCGACCAGCGCGGCGCCCGTGGAGCCGTCACCGGTGACGATGTTGACGACACCCTTGGGGAGACCGGCCTGGCGGCAGATGTCCGCGAAGAACAGCGCCGACAGCGGGGTGGTCTCGGCCGGCTTGAGGACGACCGTGTTGCCCGTGGCGAGCGCCGGGGCGATCTTCCAGGCCAGCATCAGCAGCGGGAAGTTCCACGGGATGACCTGGCCCGCGACGCCCAGCGCCTTCGGGTTCGGGCCGTAGCCGGCGTGGTCGAGCTTGTCGGCCCAGCCCGCGTAGTAGAAGAAGTGCGCGGCGACCAGCGGCAGGTCGGCGTCGCGCGTCTCACGGATCGGCTTGCCGTTGTCCAGGGTCTCCAGGACGGCCAGCTCGCGCGAGCGCTCCTGGATGATCCGGGCGATCCGGAACAGGTACTTGGCGCGCTCGGCGCCCGGCAGCGCCGACCACTTCTCGAACGCCTTGCGGGCGGCCTTGACCGCCGCGTCCACGTCCTCGGCCGAGCCCTGCGCGACCTCGGAGAGGACCTCCTCGGAGGAGGGGGAGAGGGTCTTGAAGACCTTGCCGTCCGAGGCGTCGCGGAACTCGCCGTCGATGAACAGCCCGTAGGACGGGGCGATGTCGACGACCGCGCGCGACTCCGGCGCGGGTGCGTATTCAAAGGCCATGATCAGTCCACCGTCACGTAGTCGGGACCGGAGTAGCGCCCGGTGCTCAGCTTCTGGCGCTGCATCAGCAGGTCGTTGAGGAGGCTGGAGGCGCCGAAGCGGAACCAGGTGTTGGTCAGCCACTCCTCACCGACGGTCTCGTTGACGAGGACCAGGAACTTCAGCGCGTCCTTCGTGGTGCGGATGCCGCCGGCCGGCTTCACGCCCACCTGGACGCCCGTGGTGGCGCGGAAGTCGCGGACCGCCTCCAGCATCAGCAGGGTGTTCGCCGGGGTGGCGTTCACCGCGACCTTGCCCGTCGAGGTCTTGATGAAGTCGGCGCCGGCCAGCATGCCGAGCCAGGAGGCGCGGCGGATGTTGTCGTACGTCGACAGCTCGCCGGTCTCGAAGATGACCTTGAGCCGGGCGGCGCTGCCGTCTTCCCGGCGGCAGGCTTCCTTGACGGCCTTGATCTCCTCGAACACGCTCAGATAGCGGCCGGAGAGGAAGGCGCCACGGTCGATCACCATGTCGATCTCGTCCGCGCCCGCCGCGACGGCGTCCCGGGTGTCGGCCAGCTTCACCGGCAGCGCGGCGCGGCCGGCCGGGAAGGCGGTGGCGACGGAGGCGACGTTGACGCCGGAGCCCTTGAGGGCCTCGGCGGCGGTGGCCGCCATGTCGGGATAGACGCAGATCGCCGCGACCTTGGGCGTGGTGCGGTCGGTCGGATCGGGGTTGACGCCCTTGGCGCACAACGCCCGGACCTTGCCCGGGGTGTCCGCGCCCTCGAGCGTCGTCAGGTCGATCATGGAGATCGCCAGGTCGATGGCGTACGCCTTCGCCGTCGTCTTGATCGAGCGGGTGCCGAGCATGGCGGCGCGGGCCTCGAGCCCGACCGTGTCGACACCCGGCAGGCCGTGCAGGAAGCGGCGCAGCGCACCGTCGGAGGCGGTCACGTCCGCCATCGACGCCAGTCGCTCGGCGGCTTCGTTGCCGTTTGAGGGAACAGTGGGCATGGTCACCGGATGAGCATATCTACGCGCGTAGCGCGTGTCACCCCCCAGGGTGGCGTCCCCTGCACCACACTGCCTCCTGCGGGCGTGGTGCACAATCGGCGGCATGACGAGCCCGGACGACTCATCCGCACCACGGCCCCCTGAGAACACACCGGACAAGGGGTACGCCGAGCGGTGCTACCGCTCCGCCGCAGGCATCGGCGGCGGCGTGCTGTTGCTTCTGATCGGCGCCTGGCTGGGCGGCGACGCGATCGTACGCGGCGCGGGACGCACTCCCTGGCTCACCCTGGCCGCGCTGCTGTGCGGGGTGCCCCTGGTGATCGCCTTCACACTGCGTCCCGCGGTGTGGGCGGGCGAGGACACCCTCCGGGTGCGCAACCCCTTCCGCACGATCACGCTGCCCTGGGCCAGCGTGGCCGGCGTCCGCGCCGGCTACTCCAGCGAGGTCCTGGCGGGCGGCGCCAAGTACCAGCTCTGGGCCATCCCCGTCTCCCTCCGCCAGCGCAAGTCCGCGGCGCGGCGGCAGGCACGGGCGGCTTCGGAGGACGTCACCGGCACGGTCCCGGTCGGGGTCTCCGGCTTCACCCGGGCCCCCGCGGACCAGGCGATCGACGACCTGCGCGAACTCGCGGAGCGGAACGCTTCGCGTCCGGGGGCGCAGGGGGAGCCGGAGGTGCGGTGGGCCTTCGAGCTGATCGTGCCGTCCGTGGTGGGGCTGGTGCTGCTCGTGGTGCTGTTCGCTGTCGCGTGACAGTCGCTTGCCGCGGGCTGTCCTTGCCGCTTGCCGCCTGCCGCGGGCTGTCCTTGCCCCTGCGGCGGCGGGCGCCCTGCGGGCGCGTCCTCAAACGCCGGACGGGCTTGATGTGGCTGGGCTCGGCCAACCAGCCCGTCCGGAGTTTGAGGACATAGCGCAGCAGCCCGTCCGGCGTTTGAGGACACCGCCGCGCAGCGGTGGTGCGGACGGGTCAGATACCCGCGGCCTTGGACAGGTCGGCCTTGATGGCGGCGAGGACCGTTTCGGCCTGGGTGCGGGCGGCGGTGAGGGCGCTCGCGTCGGTCACCGGGACGACGACCTCCAGATAGCACTTGATCTTGGGCTCGGTGCCGCTCGGGCGGACGATGACGCGCGCCGCGGAGACGGCGCCCGAGGCGTCACCCGCCAGGTGGTACCGCAGACCGTCGGTCGGCGGCAGCGACTCCGTACCCTCGGACAGGTCCTCCGCGGAGGAGACCCGGAGCCCCGCGAGAGTCGTCGGGGGCTGCTCGCGCAGCCGCCGCATGGCGTTCGCGATCAGCGACAGGTCCTCGACGCGCACCGACAGCTGGTCCGTGGCGTGCAGGCCGTGCTGGACGGCGAGGTCGTCCAGCAGGTCGGTGAGCGTGCGCCCGGCGGCCTTGAGCTCGGCGGCCAGCTCCGCGATCAGGAGGGCGGCGGTGATGCCGTCCTTGTCGCGGACACCCTCGGGGTCGACGCAGTAGCCCAGCGCCTCCTCGTAGGCGTAGCGCAGGCCGTCCACGCGGGCCAGCCACTTGAAGCCGGTGAGCGTCTCCTCGTACGCGGCGCCCGGCGCGGCGGCAGCGATCCGGGAGAGCAGCGAGGACGAGACGATCGTCGTGGCGAACGTCCCGGTCGCCTTCTTGTGCACCAGGTGCGTGGCCAGCAGCGCGCCCACCTCGTCGCCGCGCAGCATGCGCCAGCCCACGACGCTGTCCGGGTCGGGGACGGCGACGGCGCAGCGGTCCGCGTCCGGGTCGTTGGCGATGACGATGTCCGGCGCCGCCTCACGGGCGGTGGCGAACGCCAGATCCATCGCGCCCGGCTCCTCCGGGTTGGGGAAGGCGACGGTGGGGAAGTCGGGGTCCGGCTCGGCCTGCTCGGCGACCACGGTCGGCGCGGGGAACCCGGCGCGCGCGAAGGCGGCCGTCAGGGTGTCGTGGCCGACCCCGTGCATGGGCGTGTAGACCACGCGGACGTCACGCGGGGAGCCGGCGGTCAGGACGGCGTCGGTGCGCTCCAGGTAGGCCTCCACCACGGAGTCGCGCAGGGTCTCCCAGCCGGCGCTCGGGCGGGGCACGTCGTCGAGGTTCGCGATCGCGGCGATTTCCGCGGCGATCTCCCCGTCGGCGGGCGGCACGATCTGGGAGCCGTCGCCGAGGTAGACCTTGTAGCCGTTGTCACGCGGCGGGTTGTGGCTGGCGGTCACCTCGACACCGGCGACCGCGCCGAGGTGGCGGATCGCGAAGGCGAGCACGGGCGTGGGCAGCGGGCGCGGCAGCAGCGCGGCGCGCAGGCCCGCGCCGACCATGACGGCGGCCGTGTCGCGGGCGAAGTCGGCGCTCTTGTGGCGGGCGTCGTAGCCGATGACGACCACGCCGCCCGCGTGCCCCTGCTTCTTGAGGTACGCGGCGAGACCGGCGGCCGCGCGGATGACGACGGCGCGGTTCATGCGCATCGGCCCGGCACCGAGCTCACCGCGGAGACCGGCGGTGCCGAACTGGAGGGTGCCGCCGAATCGGGCGGTCAGCTCGGTCAGGTCCTCGGCGTCGATGAGCTTGGCCAGCTCGTCGCGGGTGTCGGGGTCGGGGTCCTCGGCCAGCCACGACTTGGCCAGCGTGATGAGGTCTCGCTCCACGGGTTCTCCTCCGGAGTGGTCAGGGGGTTCGAACTGGGGGTGCGGCGGCCGGTGCCGGTGCCTGGGCCGGGGCGGGTCGGGGGCGGTGCCGAGGTGCGCGAGCCCGGTGGGTGGGTCGGTGCCGGGGTGGGGCGGGCCCTACGGGGCTGCATGATTTTCGGGCCCGTTACCCGGTGTTGCATCGGTGCCCTGAGATTGGGCCCGCAAATCACGCGTTACGCCCCTTGCCGGGCCCACCCCACCCCGTCCCCTCCCGTATCCGCGCGGTGCCATCACGTCCGGGGTCCCCGTCCATCTCTCCCACCGGGGCGGAGGCGCCGCAGGCCTACGGACGTGAGGGCTCGGGACGCGCAGGTGGGTCGCGGGGCGTAAAGCGAAGCAGCCCCGCGGCCCACCGGAGCGGCACGGGCCCGACCAATGGCCGGGCCCGCACAAGGGCCGACGGCCCACATCCCACTACCGCCGAAGGCGGGACACGGCGCGGTACTGGGCCGACGGCGGAGTCTCACCAGCCCGCCGCAGGCGAACCGCCCGCCGCAGACGAAATGTCAGAGACGGTCCAGAACGCTGGCCAGCAGCGTCCCCATCCGCGCAGCGGAATCGCGACCCGCCTGCAGGACCTCTTCGTGGTTGAGCGGCTCGCCCGTCATGCCCGCGGCCAGGTTCGTGACCAGGGAGATGCCGAGGATCTCGGCGCCCGCCTCGCGGGCCGCGATGGCCTCGAGCGTGGTGGACATGCCGACCAGGTCGCCACCGATGGTGCGGACCATCTTGATCTCGGCCGGGGTCTCGTAGTGCGGGCCGGGGAGCTGGACGTAGACGCCCTCCTCGAGGGTCGCGTCCACCTCCTTGCACAGCGCGCGCAGCCGCGGGGAGTAGAGGTCGGTGAGGTCGACGAAGTTCGCGCCGACGATCGGCGAGGTCGCCGTGAGGTTGATGTGGTCGCTGATCAGCACCGGCTGGCCGGGGCGCATGCCCTCGCGGAGGCCACCGCAGCCGTTGGTCAGGACGATGGTCTTGGCGCCCGCGGCGACGGCCGTGCGGACACCGTGGGCGACGGCGGCGACGCCACGGCCCTCGTAGTAGTGCGTGCGGCCGAGGAAGACCAGGACGCGCTTGTCGTTGACCTTGTACGAGCGGATGGTGCCCGCGTGCCCGGCCACGGCCGGCGGCGGGAAGCCGGGCAGCTCGGTGACGGGGAACTCGGCCTCGGGGGTACCGAGTGCCTCGGTGGCGGGGAGCCAGCCGGAGCCCATGACCAGGGCGACGTCGTGGGTCTCGGCGCCCGTGAGCTCGCGCAGGCGGGCGGCGGCGGCGTCGGCCGCGGTGTACGGGTCGGCCTGGATGTCCGGAGTAACTGATGCGTTCACGCGGACGAGGGTAACCGCTAATGGCCTACGCGCGTAGATGTCTCTGGTGACGGTGTTCCGATTGTTGCCTTGTGGTTTTAGACGAGACCGATTTCTCATCGTTTCCCACCGTTCGGCCCTACCTGGTCAGCAGGGTCGTTTGCGTAGTTCCATCACATAGTCGTGAGGGGCGCCCGCCGACTCCGCGGCGTCGGCGATCTCACCGAGGTAGCGCGCGGAGGGCAGGCCCCCCTCGTAACCGTTCAGGACGTAGATCCAAGCCGGTTCCTCGCCGTCCAGGGTGTGGACCCGGACCCGCATCCGCCGGTAGATGTCGAGGCCGACACCCTCCCAACGGTCCATCGAGTCCTCGTCCATCGGGGCGATGTCGTAGAGGGCGACGAAGACCTGGGAGCGCGGTGCCTCGACGACCGTCGCGAGCGCCCCTTCCCAGCCCATCTGCTCGCCGCCGAAGGTCAGCCGCCAGTCGGCGAGCCAGCCCGTGCCGCGCAGCGGCGAGTGCGGTGCGCGGCGGGACATCAGCCGCGCGTCGAGGTTGCCGGCGTACGCGGCGTAGAGCGACATGGTTCTGAGGGTACGGGAGTGAGGCGGGACGGCATTTGGGGTGGCAGTCTCGAAGAGACGGTTCGCGCGGAACCTGCTGCCGAACCTCGTACGGATCCTCGGATGCCGCCCCGGACGGGATCGCCTGGATCACGGTGTATTACGTGCGAAATCGCGTATACGGGCCCCGGAAGGATTCGCTTTGATGGGTGCGGGACAATGGAATACGTGACTCGGATCGTGATCATCGGTGGCGGACCCGGCGGCTATGAGGCGGCGCTCGTCGCCGCGCAGCTCGGCGCGGAGGTGACCGTCGTCGACTGCGACGGTCTGGGCGGGGCGTCGGTGCTCACCGACTGCGTGCCCTCGAAGACTCTTATCGCGACGGCTGAGGTGATGACGACCTTCGACTCCTCCTACGAGGAGCTGGGGATCATCGTCGCCGACGACACGCCGCACCTGGAGCAGGCGGCGCGCGTGGTGGGCGTGGACCTGGGCAAGGTGAACCGGCGTGTGAAGCGCCTGGCGCTGGCCCAGTCGCACGACATCACCGCCTCGGTGACGCGGGCCGGTGGCCGGGTCATGCGCGGCCGCGGCCGCCTGGAGCCCAACCAGGCCCCGGACGGCTCGCGCAAGGTCGTCGTACGGGCCGCCGACGGCTCGGAGGAGACGCTCGTCGCGGACGCGGTGCTGATCGCCACGGGCGCGCACCCGCGGGAGATCCCGGACGCGCTGCCGGACGGCGAGCGGATCCTGAACTGGACCCAGGTGTACGACCTGGAGGAGCTGCCCGAAGAGCTGATCGTGGTCGGCTCGGGCGTCACCGGTGCCGAGTTCGCCGGCGCGTACCAGGCGCTCGGCTCGAAGGTCACCCTGGTGTCCTCGCGCGACCGGGTGCTGCCGGGTGAGGACCCGGACGCGGCCGCCGTGCTGGAGGACGTCTTCCGCCGCCGCGGCATGAACGTGATGTCGCGCTCCCGGGCCCAGTCCGCCAAACGGGTGGGCGACCGGGTCGAGGTGACGCTGGCGGACGGCCGGGTCATCACCGGTACGCACTGCCTGATGGCGGTCGGCTCGATTCCCAATACGGCCGGCATCGGCCTGGAGGAGTCCGGCGTCCGGCTCAAGGACTCGGGGCACGTCTGGACCGACAAGGTCTCGCGCACCAGCGCGCCCGGCGTCTACGCGGCCGGCGACTGCACGGGGGTCTTCGCACTGGCGTCGGTCGCCGCCATGCAGGGCCGGATCGCCATGTACCACTTCCTGGGCGACGCGGTCGCGCCGCTGAATCTCAAGGCTGTATCCGCGAACGTATTTACGGATCCGGAGATTGCCACGGTCGGCTATACGCAGGCCGATGTCGACGCCGGCCGCATTGACGCCCGGGTGGTGAAGCTGCCGCTGCTGCGCAATCCGCGGGCGAAGATGCAGGGCATCCGGGACGGTTTCGTCAAGATGTTCTGCCGTCCCGGCACGGGCATCGTGGTCGGCGGCGTCGTGGTCTCGCCCCGGGCCAGCGAGCTGATTCACCCCATTTCGATCGCGGTCGACAACAACCTGACCGTGGAACAGATCGCGAACGCGTTCACGGTGTACCCGTCGCTGTCCGGTTCGATCGCCGAGGTGGCCCGTCAGCTGCACACCCGCAAGACGCAGCGGGAGGGCTAGGGCGAGGGTCGGCGCGAGAGGTTCCCGCCCCCATGTGAGGGGAGGCGGGGCCTCTTCTTCCGGTTCCCCTATATCACTTGGCGGGTTGCGTAGCGGACAACTTCCGTTAATTGCTGCAACCTGCTGAAAACGGATGCGCGTTGGCGTTACTGTCGGTTTCGTGTTCGCTGCAGAACGTCGTCAATTGATCCTCGAAATGGTGCGCGCCAACGGAGCGGTTTCGCTCCGGGAGCTCGCCCGCGTCGTCCAGACCTCCGAAGTGACCGTGCGGCGCGACGTGCGGGCATTGGAGGCAGAAGGACTGCTCGACCGCCGGCACGGCGGTGCGGTACTGCCGGGTGGTTTCACCAGGGAGTCCGGCTTCCCGCAGAAATCCCATCTAGCGACCGCCGAGAAGACGGCTATCGCCGATCTCGCGGCGAGCTTCGTCGACGAGGGCGAGGCCGTCGTCGTCGGCGCCGGTACGACCACGCAGGAGCTGGCCCGCCGGCTCGCGCGGGTACCGGGTCTGACCGTGGTCACCAACTCCCTGCTCGTCGCGCAGGCGCTCGCGCACGCCAACCGGGTCGAGGTCGTCATGACCGGCGGCACCCTGCGCGGGTCCAACTACGCCCTGGTGGGCAGCGGGGCCGAGCAGTCCCTGCAGGGCCTGCGGGTGACCCGGGCGTTCCTGTCGGGGAGCGGACTGACCGCCGAGCGCGGCCTTTCCACGTCCAACATGCTCTCCGCGAGCGTGGACCGGGCGCTGGTGCAGGCCGCCGCGGAGGTCGTGGTGCTCGCGGACCACACGAAGCTGGGCACCGACACCATGTTCCAGACGGTGCCCACGGACGTCATCACCAGACTCGTGACCGACGAGCCGCCCGGTCACGACGACCGTGCCGCGACGGAGCTCCAGGCGCTCGCCGATCAAGGCGTGCACATCTCGGTCGCCGGGCCCGGCGCGGGGTCGGGCTCGGGACCGGGCGGAGTGGCCGGAGGTGAGGCCCAGGCCTCCCGCCGCCGCGAGGTGCGCGACGTGCCGCCCCTGCCGGGGCAGCGCCGCAGCATTCCGCTGGGGCCCGGCCAGAACCCCGGACCGGGTCAGGGCGGCCCGCCGGGCGCGCCCCAGCTCCGCAGCGCGTCCGGCATGGGCGACCAGCCCACGGCCCGGGTGGCGGACCTGGCACCGCGGCGGCGCTGACCCAGGCCCCGCCCGCCGCCCTCAGCCCCGTCCGGGGTCCGAGGGCGCCTTGAGACCGGTGAGCGTCAACATCAGCAGGCGGTCGGCCAACTCCGGATCGTCCGGAGACTGTTCGACCGCCAGGGAAATGGCGTTCGTCAGCTGCATCAGATCGACGATGTCCACATCCGATCGGACCGCCCCGGCCCGCTGAGCGCGGGCGAGCAGCGTGCTGCCCGCCTCCCGCATCGGCAGGCTGCACCGCGACAGGGCGGACGCCTCGTCGCTCTGCGCGGCCATCAGGGCCCGCGACAGCCCCCGGTAGGTGCTGGCGTGGGCCACGATGGCCCGCAGCCAGTCCACGAGCGCCCGGCACGGCTCGGGTGCCGCCAGCAGCTCCCGCGAGCGGGTGAGGAGGGCGTCGACCTCGCTCTGGAAGACCGCGCTCATCAGGGCCGTGCGGTTGGGGAAGTGCCGGTAGAGCGTCCCGATGCCGACGCCGGCCTGCCGGGCGATGTCCTCGAGGGAGGCGTCCGTGCCGTGCCGGGTGAAGGCGGTGCGGGCTTCGACGAGCAGCCGCTCGTAGTTGCGCCGCGCGTCCGCGCGCATGGGTCGTGGTGACGTCTGCGCCGTATCGGTCGCCATTTTGCGTCGTCCTCCCGCTCGGTGCGCTCACATGGCCGCGTACGGTCGTGGTCCTCGCGGGTCCAAGGATGCCAGTTGCCCTCCCGGCGGGTGTGTGGGCTACTGCCGGTGGCCGGTGGCCGGTGGCCGGTGGCCGGTGGCCGGTGGCCGGTGGCCGGTGGCCGGTGGCCGGTGGCCGGTGCCCGGCGGCCCGGCGATGGCGTGAGCCGTGCAGCGCGGCCGGCGGCCGGTGTGAGCCTGCGGCTCGGTGGTGTCCTCAAGCGCCGGACGGGCTGGAATGCGCGGCTCGGGCTGTCCTCAATCGCCGGACGGGCTTCAACTCTCGACCGTCGGGCGGGCCGGCACGTGGCGGGCCGGTGGTGTCCTCAAGCGCCGGACCGGCTGGAACCCGACCGTCGGGCGGGCCGGCACGTGCGGGCCCGTGGTGTCCTCAATCGCCGGACGGGCTGGAAGGTGCGCAGCCCAAACCGCGGGCCCCGGCCGGATCGTTCCGGTCGGGGCCCGCGGTCAGCGCTGAGGCGGGTCAGTCCTTGATCTCGCAGATGACCGCGCCGGAGGAGACCGAGGCGCCGACCTCCGCGGTGATGCCCTTGACCGTGCCCGCGCGGTGCGCGTTCAGCGGCTGCTCCATCTTCATGGCCTCCAGGACCACGATCAGATCGCCTGCGGCCACTTCCTGCCCCTCTTCGACCGCGACCTTCACGATCGTGCCCTGCATCGGGGACGCGAGCGCGTCACCGGAGGCCGCCGAGCCGGCCTTCTTGGCCGCGCGGCGCTTCGGCTTCGCGCCGCCCGCGGCGGCGGTGCGGGCGATGGTCATGCCGAGCGAGGAGGGCAGGGAGACCTCCAGGCGCTTGCCGCCGACCTCGACGACCACGGTCTCGCGGCCCGCGGTCTCCTCGTCCTCGTCCGCCACCGCGCCGGTGAAGGCGGGGATGGTGTTCTCGAACTCGGTCTCGATCCAGCGGGTGTGGACCTTGAACGGGTCCGCGGTGAACGCCGGGTCGGTGACGACCGCCTGGTGGAAGGGGATCGCCGTGGCCATGCCCTCGACGGTGAACTCGCCCAGGGCCCGTGCCGCGCGCTGGAGCGCCTGCTCACGCGTGGCGCCCGTGACGATGAGCTTGGCGAGGAGGGAGTCCCACGCCGGACCGATGACGGAGCCGCTCTCGACGCCGGCGTCCAGGCGCACGCCCGGACCCGACGGCGGGTCGAAGCGGGTCACCGTGCCGGGGGCGGGAAGGAAGTTCCGGCCCGGGTCCTCGCCGTTGATGCGGAACTCGAACGAGTGACCGCGCATCGGCGGGTCGTCGTAGCCGAGCTCCTCGCCGTCGGCGATCCGGAACATCTCGCGGACCAGGTCGATGCCGGTGACCTCTTCGGTGACCGGGTGCTCGACCTGGAGCCGGGTGTTGACCTCCAGGAAGGAGATCGTGCCGTCCTGACCCACGAGGAACTCGCACGTGCCCGCGCCCTCGTAGCGGGCCTCGCGCAGGATGGCCTTGGAGGCGCGGTAGAGCTCCGCGTTCTGCTCCGGGGTGAGGAAGGGGGCCGGAGCCTCTTCCACGAGCTTCTGGTGGCGGCGCTGGAGCGAGCAGTCGCGGGTGGAGACCACCACGACGTTGCCGTGCTTGTCGGCCAGGCACTGCGTCTCGACGTGACGCGGCCGGTCCAGGTAGCGCTCCACGAAGCACTCGCCGCGGCCGAAGGCGGCGACGGCCTCGCGGACGGCGGAGTCGTACAACTCCGGTACTTCTTCGAGGGTGCGGGCGACCTTCAGGCCGCGACCGCCACCACCGAAGGCGGCCTTGATGGCGATCGGCATGCCGTGTTCCTCGGCGAACGCGACGACCTCGTCCGCCCCGGAGACCGGGTCGGGGGTGCCGGCGACGAGCGGGGCACCGGCCCGCTGCGCGATATGACGGGCCGCCACCTTGTCACCGAGGTCGCGGATGGCCTGCGGGGGCGGGCCGATCCAGGTCAGGCCGGCGTCGAGGACGGCCTGAGCGAATTCGGCGTTCTCGGACAGAAATCCGTATCCGGGGTGGATGGCGTCCGCGCCCGATTCGGCTGCCGCGGCAAGCACCTTGGCCACGTCGAGGTAGCTCGTCGCCGGGGTGTCACCGCCCAGCGCGTAGGCCTCGTCGGCCGCGCGGACATGCAACGCGTCACGGTCCGGGTCGGCATAGACCGCCACGCTCGCGATCCCGGCATCCCGGCACGCACGAGCAACGCGGACAGCGATTTCGCCACGGTTGGCGATGAGCACCTTGCGCACGATGGCTCCCTCCTTGAAACAAGGTGAGTTTAGGTACTGGCAACACTCTGTGCCGACCCGACTTCCAGGGTGACCTTGCCCACACGGAGCGTTAAACGGAAGCGCCCTATGGGTTGAAGTTCCCAGATCCCCCACGGTACGCCGCGTTTCCTGGAGTGCTGCGCGCGTGACGATGTGGTCAAGGTCTCGATGAGCACCCGGGAGTGGCGGTGCCGATTCTTTGTGGAGTCCCTACGAACGGGTGACACAAAGTTTGCTCTCTCGCCCGGGGCGTTGGGGCGGGCCTCAGGCCGTTCCGGGGCCCTCGACGGTTGGTTTACCCACCAGTAGCGTCCCCGAGTCGGCCAACTTTCCGGCCTCTGCGGCGACATGGCGCATCACCTCGGTCACCTGGTGTCTGCGCCGATGAAAATCAGCCAGTGGCAGCGCCGCCGATACGGCCTGCGCCGGGCCGCCGCCCGCGCCCGGGACGGGCACCGCGATGCAGGCCACGCCCGGTGCGCATTCCTCCACCTCCACCGCGAAGCCGCTCCGGCGCACCTGTCGAAGCTCCAGATCCAGCCGTTCCGGCGTGGTGATCGTGCGGGGGGTGATGGCCCGCATCCCGGAGTCCGAGAGATAGCGCAGCCGGGCGGCCCGGGGGAGGGCGGCGAGCAGGACCTTCCCATGGGCGGTGGCGTGTCCGTCGGTATCACGGCCGACGGAGAAGCCCCCGGTGGCCGGGTGGGAGGCGGCCGCTCCGGCCAGGACGGCGATGTCCCCGTCCCGGTACGTGCTGAAGTACGTGTCCGCCCCGGCCGCCCGCCGGACCCGGGCGAGCAGCTCGTGCACCCGCTCGTCCATCCGCATCTGCCGCTGGAAGGCGCTGTGCAGGGAGGGGACGCGATAGCCGAGGGTGTAGCCGCCGGAGCCGCGGACCAGATGGCCGCGCGCGGTGAGGGTGCCGAGCAGGTCGTAGACCGTCGACAGACCGCAGCCCAGCTGCCGGGCGAGCGCCTTGGCGGGCACCGGCCCGTCGGACGCGGCGACGGCGTCCAGCACGTCCAGAGCGCGGTCGACGGACTGCGGCATGACGGAAACGGCTCCTCGGAGGTCGGATCTTCGGTGGGTGCGGGTCTTCGCGGCTACGGGCTTCGGCGGGCGGACCCACCAGCTTCGCACGGCTGCCCCCGAGGCCCGCCCGGCTCCGCCTTCTCTACCAGCTCCGCGGAGCGCCATGGGAGTTTCCGGGAAGGAGCCCCCAGGTGGCCGAAGCGTCGGTGACCGAGATGACACGACATCGTTGGTGAAGTCATGATCAAGCGCATTGCAGCCGCCGCCGTTCTGGCCGGCGCCGCTCTCACGATGACCGCCACCTCCGCGTCCGCCGTGCCCACGCCCGTGCCCCCGCCGAACGCGACGGCGGGCGATGTCGTGACCCCGCCGCCGGGCATGGCGAAGGACGGCAACCCGCAGACCAGCGTCTACCCGGGCGTCACCGACGAGCTCGGCAAGATGCAGCAGCTCGAGAAGCTGAACGAGCTGGGGCAGCTCAATCAGGTCACCGGGGCCTTGACCCCGATCTTCGGCATCCTGCCGCTCTAGGCCTGTCCGGCGGGTCCCCGGCTGCGGGCCCGTCGTTGCCGCCTGCGGCGGCGAGCGCCCTGCGGGCGCGTCCTCAATCGCCGGACGGGCTGAAATCAGCCCGCTGGGGGCACCTCCCAGCGGTAGCTGGGGGAGATTGAGGACACCGCCGCGCAGCGGTGGTGCGCCGACGGGCGCCCCGCCGTGGAGCGGTTCGTCACACCCACAGGTCGGTGATCACGACGCCCAGCTCGGCGAGCTGCTTGCGGAGCAGGGGGAGCGACAGGCCGATGACATTGCCGTGGTCGCCGTCGATGCCCTCGACAAAGGGGGCGGACCGGCCGTCGAGGGTGAACGCCCCCGCCACGTGAAGGGGCTCGCCGGAGGCCACGTACGCGGCGATCTCGGTGTCGCTCGGCTCGCCGAAGCGGACCGTCGTCGAGGCGGTGGCGGAGACCTGGCGGCCGGTGGCCGTGTCGATGACGCAGTGGCCGGTCCGGAGCACTCCGGACCGGCCCCGCATCGACTTCCAGCGGGCGGTGGCGTCCTCGGCGTCGCGGGGCTTGCCGAGGGCCTCGCCGTCCAGCTCCAGCACCGAGTCACAGCCGACGACGAGCGCCCCGGCCGCCTCCGCCCGCGCGGCCACGGCCGCGGCCTTCGCCTCGGCGAGCACCCGCGCCAGCTCGGCGGGGGTCGGCGCGGTGATCGCGTCCTCGTCCACACCGCTGACGATCACCTCGGGCGCGAGCCCGGCCTGACGCAGCAGGCCGAGTCGGGCGGGGGACTGGGAGGCGAGGACGAGGCGGCGGCGCTCGGGGCTGTCGTTCATACGGGCCAGCCTAAGAGGTCCGCCGCCCGCCGGTGGCTCAGCCGACGGCCGCGGCCACCTTCCCGCTCATCCGGACCGGTTCCGTGCCCTCCTCGTTGTGCCGGTCCGCCCAGTTCGTGAGGGCGGTCAGGCACGCGTGGTCGAGGTGCCGCAGCCCGGACAGGTCGAGTTCGATCGGCCGGTCCTTCGGCAGCGCTTCGAGGGTGTCGAGCATGTGCGGCAGCCGCAGGAACGTGGCGTTGCCGGTGAGCCGGACGTGGACGGGGCCGGTATCGCCTTCCTCGTTGTCCTTGACGTTCATCTGGACGTGTGAGATCTCCCAGGCGGTCTTGGCGACCGCGAGCAGCAGACCGGCAAGGACGCCCTCGAACATGTTCGTCGTGACGATGGCGACGGCGGTGACCGCCAGCACCACGGCCTCGCCGCGGTGCGCGCGCCACAGCGGAACCAGGTCACGGACCGGGACGAGCTTGCAGCCCGCGTGCACCAGCACTCCCGCGAGGGCCGCGATCGGGATCACGCCGAGCGCCGCCGGGAGCAGTGCCGCGAACAGCAGCAGCCACAGGCCGTGCAGGACGCGCGAGGCCTTGGTGCGGGCACCCGCCTGGACGTTGGCCGCGCTGCGCACGATGACCGCGGTCATCGGCAGCGCGCCGAGCAGCCCGCAGACGGCGTTGCCCGCGCCCTGGGCCATCAGCTCCTTGTCGTACTCGGTACGCGGTCCGTCGTGCATCCGGTCCACCGCCGCGGCGCTGAACAGGCTTTCGGCGGAGGCGATGAGGGTGAACGCCAGGATCGTGCCGAGCAGGGCCACGTCGCCCAGGTCCAAGAAGGCGCTGACGCCGGGCGGCTGGATGGCTTCCAGCAGTCCCTGCACCTCGACCTTGGCGACGGGCAGGGAGAACAGGGCCGTGGCGGCCGTGGCGAGTGCCACCGCCACCAGCGGGGCGGGCACGATGCCGGAGATCCGCGCGGGCAGCTTCTTCCAGAGCACCAGGACGGCGATGGTGCCGGCGCCCAGGGCGAAGGCGGCCAGGGCATCCCGGTCGGCGGCGATGTCGCCGACGAGTCCGGGGAGCCCTGCGATCTTGTCCAGCCCGGTGCTGGGGGCCTTGAGGTCGGCCATCGCGTAGGACTGGCCGAGGATGAGGACGAGCCCGATGCCGGCCAGCATCCCCTGGACGACGGCGACGGAGATGGCGCGGAACCAGCGCCCGAACCCCAGGAACCCGAGGGCGAGTTGGATGGCGCCGGAGGCCAGGACGATCACTCCGAGGGTGCCCAGTCCGTGGGTCTGGACGGCCTCGTGGACGAGGACGGTCAGCCCGGCCGCCGGGCCGCTGACCTGGAGGGAGCTGCCGGGCAGCAGGCCGACGACGAGACCGCCGACGATGCCGGTGACCAGGCCGAGTTCGGCGGGCACCCCCGAGGCGACGGCGACGCCGACGCACAGCGGCAGGGCGACGAGGAAGACGACGAGTGAAGCGGTGAAGTCCCGTCGCAGGGTGGCGGGACGAAATCTGGAATGCATGGATTCCTCACGTGGGTGGGGAAGGCGAGCTGCGGTGATCCGATGCCGCGGATCACCGCCGGCGGTTCACAGGGGCAGGAACCCGGCTTCGTCGCCAGCGGTCTGGTGGGCGAGGACGGCCCCGGTGTGGACCTCGTAGTACCAGGCGTGCAACCCGAGTTCGCCCAGGGTGAGTCGCTCGGCCACGCAGGGGTAGGCGCGCAGCCGATCGAGCTGGGCGAGTGCGTGCCGCTGCACGGGCTCGGCCACGTCGGGACCGTCGGTGTCGGTGCCCGCTCCCTTCAGCTCGGCCGATGCCCCGCGCTCCAGCCAGCCGCGGACCGCGGGCAGCCGGGTCAGGTCCTCGTCGCGCACCAGCGCGCCCACGGCGCCGCAGTGGGAGTGTCCGCAGACGATGATGTCGCGGACGCCGAGGACCGAAACGGCGTACTCGATGGTGGCCATTTCGCCGGAGGGGTGTTCGGTGCTGTATGCGGGGACGATGTTGCCCGCCGTACGCAGCTCGAACAGGTCTCCGGGTCGGGTTCCGGTGAAGAGCGTCGGCACGACACGGGAATCGGAACAGGTGATGAAGAGTGCTTCGGGGGCCTGGCCCAGCTCAAGGCTGCTGAGTTCCCCGGTGGTTTGAGGCGCGCGGGTCGAAAAGGCGCGGGCGTGGTCGATGAGGGACTGCATGAACGGCTGACCTCCTGGAGGTCGTCGTTGTCGGTCGGACATCGAAGACGTTGCGTTGTCGGTACGTCTCGTATGGATTTATGCGGGTATGGGTGTGAGGCACCGGAGGGAGATCGGTGCGGCCGAGAATTCGGCGAAGAAGTCGCTGTGCTCAGTGCCGGAACACACTCGGTGCCGGAACGCGCTCAGCGCCTGGGCACGCTCAGTGCCGGAACACCTGGAACACGGTGGAGAGTTGATGGCTGGATCCGCGAGCTGACGCGGGCATCCGCCAATCGGGTTGCCCCGCACCCGATCCGACGCGCGCGGCGTCCGGCGAGTTGCCGGAGGGCGCGGTGGGCGTGGGCCGCTGCCGGAGCTGCGACATGGTGCCGCTGGGGGCACGGCTGCGACGGACCTGATCGTCGTCGCCGCGTTCGTCGGTGTGGAGGCGGTCGGTCTCGGCGGCCTGTGCCGCGTAGGAGGCCGACGACGGCGTCATCGCGGGTTCCCCGGATGGCGCCGACTGGGCGAGCATCAACAGCGACAGGGCGAGGGCGAGGAGCGTGCCGACGAAGCCGGCGGACCGGTGGCGCATCACATCTCCCCTCCCTCGTACGAGTGACTGTGGAGATCGATTCTAGTCACACGAGGTGTCGCGGCAGGGGCGGAGCGATTTCCTCTCAGTTAAGTCCGAGGATCGTACGATTTTCCGCCGGTGGTGTTCGGCGGCCATTCGGTGGGTGTTCGGCGGGCAGTCGAACGGCCTTTGCGGCAGGGCTGGTTACTTCTTGAGCACGGACTCCATGACCTTCTTCGCGATGGGGCCCGCGAGCCCGCCACCGGAGATCTCCTCGCGGTCGATGCCCGACCCCTCGGGATCGATGAACACCGCGACGGCGACCGGCGAGCCGTCGCCCTGCTTGGCGTAGGAGACGAACCAGGCGTACGGCAGCTTCTCGTTGTTCACGCCGTGCTGCGCGGTGCCGGTCTTCGCGCCGACCGTGACGCCGTCGATGAGCGCCTTCTTGCCGGTGCCGTTCTCGGCGGTGTTCTCCATCATCGCCTGCACCTTCTTGGCGGTCTCGGCGGAGACGGCCTGGTTCATGACCTCGGGCTCGTGCTTCTCCAGGACGGACAGATCGGGGCCGCGCAGCTCCTCGACCATGTAGGGCTTCATCACCTTGCCGTCGTTGGCGAGGCCCGCGGTCATCATCGCGATCTGCAGCGGCGTGCTGTCCAGGCTGCCCTGGCCCATGCCGGTCAGCGCGGTCTGCGGACGGTCGAGCTTCTTGGGGTAGAGGCTCTCGCTGGCCCGCACGGGGGTGAACACCTCGGAGTTGAAGCCGAACTTCTCCGCCGTCTCCCGCATCTTGTCCTTGCCGAGCTTGGCCGCGAGGTCGAGGAAGACGTTGTTGCAGGACCACTGCAGACCGGTCTTGAGGGATGCCTTGTCGCAGGGCGCGGACTTGATGTCGTTGCCGATCTTGGTGGTGCTGTCGGGCAGCTGGTACGGGGCCGGGGCGTCGCCCTTGGCGTCGATGTCCGAGACCAGTCCGTGCTCCAGCGCTGCCGCCGCGGTGAGGATCTTGAACGTCGAGCCCGGGGGGAACCGCTCGCGCAGCGCCCGGTTGTTCATCGGCTTGTCCTTGTCGTCCTGGAGCTTCTTCCACTCCGCCTTGTCCTTGGCGGACTGCCCGGCGATGAGCGACGGGTCGTAGGACGGGGTCGAGGCCAGGGCGAGGATCTTGCCGGTGCGCGGGTCGAGCGCGACGACCGCGCCCTTGTACTTGCCGAGCCCCTCGTAGGCGGCCTTCTGCGCCTTGGGGTCGATGGTCGTCACCACATCGCCGCCGCGGGACTTCTTGCCCGTGAGCATGTCGCTGGTGTGCTGGAAGAAGAGCCGGTCGTCCTTGCCGCTGAGCAGCTTGT
Source organism: Streptomyces sp. NPDC033229 (assembly GCF_055576875.1). Classification (NCBI taxonomy): domain Bacteria; kingdom Bacillati; phylum Actinomycetota; class Actinomycetes; order Kitasatosporales; family Streptomycetaceae; genus Streptomyces; species Streptomyces sp. NPDC033229. Next base: position 100,413 of record NZ_JBVIQR010000002.1, read on the forward strand.
CGTTGACGCCTTCGAGGAACGTGTTGCCGTAGCCCTGCGAGGAATAGCCGGTGACGGGGGCGTACATCGCGCCGTCCTTGAACGTGCGCTTGTACTTCAGGTCGCCGTCGGTCGCCGTGGAACCGGTGACGGGCTGGCCGCCGACGATGATGCTGCCGCGCGGCTGGGCGAACCGGGCGATGGTCACCCGGTGGTTCTTCTCGTGGTTCGAGAGCTCGCCGTTGCGTGCGAACTGCACCCAGGTGGCCTGGGCGAGCAGGGCGAACACCAGCACCCCGACGAATATCGCTATGTGGCGTACGGGCCTGTTCATGGTTCGACGCACTCCCCGGTTCGCGGCATATCACTGGTAGTGATGCCAATGGGGAGGATTTGGTTGCAGGTGTAATGCACCTGTGTGTCCGCTGTGCCCCTGCTGCGGTCCGGTGCGCGGCCGGACCGCGATCAGGCCACGCCGAGCATGAAGAAGAGGATCACCATGCCGACCGCGAGCACGACGCCCGCCCTCCGGAGCATGGCCTGCGCCTCGCGCAGCTCCTCGGGCGGTTCGTCGGACGGGTCGGACCAGAGCATGCTCTCCATGGTCCGCCCGGAATGCGTGGCGCGCCTGAGTACGCATACTCAAGCGCGCGCCTCTCGCCTGGCCGGCGGTCGCTTCGGCTGCGGGCCGGTTGTGCCGCCTGCGGCGACGGGCGCCCTGCGGGCGCGGGGGGGGGGGGGGGGGGGGGGGGGGGGGGGGGGGGGGGGGGGGGGGGGGGGGGAGAGGGAAAAGGGGGGGGGGGGGGGAAAAAAAACAGCACGCCCCTTTC